>CANGMP010000005.1 GCA_947455165.1 Acidimicrobiaceae bacterium
CTCTTAGCTCAGTGGTAGAGCACTTCCATGGTAAGGAAGGGGTCGTCGGTTCAATCCCGACAGAGGGCTCGCGCGGCGGCGTAGCTCAGGTGGTCAGAGCACACGGCTCATAATCGTGTTGTCGAGGGTTCGAGTCCCTCCGCCGCTACTAGGCGGGGCTCTTGGGCCTCGGGCGAGTGCAGTTGCAGTACATACAGAAAGACGGCGGTAAATATGGCACGGAATGAAAAGCGCATCCAGGTGACCCTCGCGTGCGAGGAGTGCAAGCGGCGTAACTACATCACGATGAAGAACAAGGTCAACGACCGTGAACGCATCGAGATGAAGAAGTACTGCCGATTTGAGCGCAAGCACACGACTCACAAGGAAACCCGCTAGAAACCACTCCCCTGGGGAGTGGTAGGCTGGAACCCCAAGAACATCGAGCCCTCGGGCGAGGTGGATCAAAGGGCAGTGGCTCAATTGGTAGAGCACCGGTCTCCAAAACCGGTGGTTGGGGGTTCGAGTCCCTCCTGCCCTGCGTAGAAGTGAAAGAACAAGGATGAACCGCGAACAAAAGCGAATGATGCAGCGACAAGGACAAGGCGGCGCCGAGGGCGCCGCTCCCACTCGTCGTGCCGCAGCGCCGCAAGATGTTCAGCGTCGCCGTCGTAGTGAACGCGTCGGTATTCGTCAGTTCTTCCGCGAAGTGCGTGATGAGATGCGTCAAGTTGCTTGGCCGTCGCGTCCTGAAGTAACGAACTACACGACGATCGTGGTTGTCGTGTTGGTCTTTATGTCGTTGTTGATTTTTGGACTGGGCTTTGGTTTCTCAAAGTTCGTGACCTTCTTGTTTCAGAAGTAGGAACTGATGAGTGACGTTGAATTCGAACAGATTGACGACGAGATCGTTGAAGCAGTAGAGCTCGACGAGGTCGAGATCATCGACGACGAGCCCATCGCCGAATCGGCCTTCGACCGTCCCGGTCGTTGGTTCGTTGTTCGTACGTTCTCGGGTCACGAGAAGAAGGTGCGCGAAGCACTCGACATCGTGATCAAGAACCAGGGTCTGCAAGAAGAGATTTTTGAGATCGTTATTCCTGAAGAGGACGTCACTGAAATTCGTCGTGACAAGCGCGTGACGACCAAAAAGCGCGTCTTCCCCGGTTACATGATGGTTCGCTGCCGTCCGACGGTGGAGAACTTTCAGACCATCACCAGCATTCCGAGTGCAATCGGTTTCGTGGGTCCCCAAAAAGACAACCCGATTCCGTTGACTCGCAAGGAAATCGACAACATCATTCGCCCCACCATTGAAGGTGTCGAGCAGCCAATGAAGCGCAAGGCGCCGAAGCACGACTTCTCACTGGGCGAAGAGGTTGAGATCAAGACCGGTCCATTTGCCACCTTCAAGGGTCTCATCGCTGAGATCAACGAAGACCAGATGCGCATCAAGGTGCTGGTCGACATCTTTGGTCGCGAGACCCCGGTCGAACTCGAATTCGGCCAAGTGACCAAGAGTTAATTAGGGATTTGTAAGGAGAACAGCCATGGCTAAGAAGACCATTGCAATTGTGAAGATTCAGCTGCCCGCGGGTGGCGCGACGCCGGCCCCGCCGGTCGGTACGGCCCTTGGACCCCACGGTATTCAGACCATGGAGTTCTGCAAGCAGTACAACGCCGCGACCGAGAGCATGAAGGGCACCGTGGTGCCTTGCGAAATCTCGATCTACGACGACCGCACCTTCACCTTCGTCTTGAAGACCCCGCCGACCCCCGTTCTGCTTCGTGAAGCTGCCGGGCTCGCCAAGGGTGCTCAGCTCGCCGGCCGTGAGACGGTTGCCACTGTCTCGTGGGACCAGGTCGAAGAGATCGCTAAGACCAAGCTGCAGGACCTCAACACCGATGACCTCGAAATGGCCAAGTTGCAAGTTGCGGGCACCGCTCGCTCCATGGGCATCAACGTTCGCTAGGAGATAGACAGATGAAGCACGGCAAGAAGTACAACAACGCACTCGCGCAGATTGACCGCGAATCCCTCCTGACCCTCACCGAGGCCGTCAGCAAGGTCAAGGCCACCGCAACCGCCAAGTTCGACGAGACCATCGAGATCGCCTGCCGCTTGGGTGTTGACCCACGTAAGGCCGACCAGATTGTCCGCGGCACCCTTTCGCTGCCCGCCGGTACCGGCAAGACCAACCGCGTGGCCGTTTTCGCCGCCGGTGAAGCTGCCCAGGCCGCTCGTGACGCTGGTGCCGACGTCGTCGGTGCCGACGACCTCGTCGCCAAGGTCTCCGGTGGATTCTTGGACTTTGACATCGCCATCGCTACTCCTGACCTCATGGGTCAGGTCGGTGGTCTCGGTCGAGTCCTCGGCCCCCGTGGTTTGATGCCAAACCCCAAGACCGGCACCGTCACCATGGATGTCGCCAAGGCCGTTACCGAGTTCAAGGGTGGTCGTGTTGAGTACAAGACCGACCGTTTCGGCAACATCCACCTCCGCGTCGGTAAGGCTTCCTTCAGCGAAGCCGACCTGATCAAGAACATCAGCGCTGTCGTTGACGAGCTCCTGCGTGCCAAGCCCGCTAGCTCCAAGGGCCGCTACCTGATGGGCGTGACGCTCAGCTCAACCATGGGCCCCGGCGTCAAGGTCGACCCACTTCGCGCCCGTGAGGCCGACGAAGTTCTAGCCACCGCCTAGCTCGTTTTGACGGCACAGACCCTGTGCCGATAGCATTATCAACCTACGGGGAAACCCGCACACAGATTTAGAAGAACGCCAAAGACATCCGGATGTGGTTCACCACGTAAAGGGGCTCCAAAAAAGCCCGCCCGACGAGGTAGTTCGAGTAGGCCCCTGGGCCGGCTCGCACTGGATGTCTAAGGCCCGTCCCGGGCGGCATCCGGTGAAGGAGCAGCATGAACGACGTAATGACCCAGAAGACGGCGGTCGTTGAGGAACTCAAGGCCAAGGTCGAAAGCACCAACACGGCCGTTGTAACTGAGTACCGCGGTATGACCGTGGCCGAGATCTCGACCCTCCGCAAGACCCTCCGCACCCAGGGCGCAGACTTCAAGGTCTTCAAGAACACCCTGGTCCGCCGTGCCATTGTCGGTACGCCCGTTGAGCCCATGTCCGAGTTCCTCGAGGGCCCGACCGCTATTGCTTTTGTCCAGGGTGACGTTTCGGCTGTAGCCAAGACGCTCCGTGACTTCGCCAAGGCGACCCCGACCCTCGTGGTCAAGGGTGGCGTCCTTGACGGCCGTGCTCTTACCCTAAAAGACCTGATCGCGCTGGCTGACCTGCCGAGCCGCGACGTCCTCCTCGCCCAGCTGGCCGGCCTCATCGCGTCGCCAATGCGCACGATGGCTGGTCTCATGAAGGCCGTTCCCCAGAGTTTGGCCTATGGCCTGTCGGCATTGATCGACGCCAAGGGCGGCGCACCTGTAGGTGCCACCAAGACCGAAGAGGCCGAGGCACCCGCCGCGGCCGAAGCGGAAGCCGAGGCCCCCGCGGCCGAAGCGACCACCGAGGAAGCGCCAGAAGTGGCTGCCGACGACGTGACTGCCGAAGCCGAGGCACCGGCCCCCGAGGCCAGTGAAGAAGCCCCCGCGGCCGAATAACGAAGTATCAACCGGAAAGAAAGTAAGGAAAAATCATGGCTTTGACCAAGGAACAAATCCTCGACGGAATCGCCGAACTGTCAGTGATTGAGCTCAGCGAGCTCCTCACCGCGTTCGAAGAGAAGTTCGGTGTTACCGCTGCTGCCCCCGTGGCTGTTGCGGCCGCCGCTCCGGCTGCTGGTGGCGGTGACGCTGCTGGTGGTGCTGACGAGAAGAGCGACTTCGACGTCGTAATCACCGACGCTGGTGACAAGAAGATCCAGGTAATTAAGGAAGTTCGCACCCTCACCAACCTCGGCTTGAAGGAAGCCAAGGACCTGGTTGACGCAGCTCCCAAGACCGTCCTCGAGAAGGTCTCCAAGGCTGACGCTGAGAAGGCCAAGGCGGCCCTCGAAGGCGCTGGCGCCACCGTCGAACTCAAGTAGTTCAAAACTGTCAAGCGGCCCGCCCAGGGGATCCCCTGGGCGGGTTCTTGCGTCTCTTAGCACACCCCACTTGCGGGGTGGTGGCATTTGGGACTAGCATTATCTCTCCGCGCCTGCAAGTCGGTTTGGTCTAGTCACGACCAGACTGTCCCAGACGCTTGCTTTGCCATCGCTGTACCCCTGTGACCTCGACACGAAGGATTATCTGTGCTGAAGCGCTCTGCGTTCCCGAATCGTTTCTCGTTCGCCGTATTGCCGGAACCAACCGTCGAAGGAGGGGATGGTTCTCTCTTTGACGCACTGCACGAGCAGATCACGTTCCTCGAAGAAGGTGGCTCGGCCGACAACAAGTTGGTCAAGTACGGGGACTACGGCCCACTGCACTTTCTTAACTTCCAGAACGACAAGTACGGCTGGTTCCTGCGCGACGGTTTGAAGAAGGCCTTCGAGGACATCTCGCCCATCAAGGACTCGACCGGCAAGCTCTCGCTCTACCTGAACTTTGACCCGACCAACCCTGAGTCGATTGGACCCGCCAAGCACACCGAGGCTGAGTGTGTCGAGCGTGGCCTCACCTACCAGCGCCCAATCTTCGTCGAGGCCGAGTTCCGCAACGAAGAGACCGGTGAAATCAAGCAGTCCTTCGTCTTCATGGGTGACGTCCCGGTGATGACTGAGCGCGGTACCTTTATCTACAACGGAACCGAGCGAGTTGTTGTTTCGCAGCTGCTTCGTTCCGACGGTATCTACACTGAGCCAGACCGCGACCCCAAGGGCAACGTCACCTTCATCACCACCGTTATTCCGGTTCGTGGTGAGCGTCCGAAGTTCGCCGTTGAAGTCGGTGACTCGACTCGCGTTGCCGTGCGTATTGGCAAGGGTAAGAAGGTCAACTCCTTCACCGTGTTGCGCGCCATGGACTCACGCGTTGACTTCTCCTACCTCGAGAAGTTGGTCAACCACTTCGTCACTGGACCCAAGGGCGAAGTTCGCATCCTCGAGGGCGAGTTTGAAAAGTACCGCCTCAAGTTCTACGAAAAGTACGACAAGGACATTCACACCTTCGTCAACCGTGGTCTGCGCACCAAGGACTGGGCTAACAAGCTCGCCAAGTTCGCCAACCAGTTGATCGAAGAGAAGAACATCGGCATGCTCGACGCATTGACGATGCACCTCGAGGTCTTCCACGGCGGCGACGAGACCAAGCTGGGCCAGGCCGGTCAGGAAATGGCCCTCATCGAGATCTACAAGGCCTGGAAGGGTCTCGAGCCGGCCGACCGCTGGCTCGACGTCTTTGACATCGAAGCTTGGCGTCTGCCTTCGGCTCCGATCCCTGGTGACACCAACACACCGAACAAGTTCCGTACGGCGATGGAGTCTCGCATTGAGCCCTTCTTCCGCATGGTCTTTCTCGACCCCACCAAGCCACTGCTCCCCGGTCAGGTTGCACGCATCAGCGAGCGCAGCCGCGCCAAGGCCAGCTTTGAGATCTCAGACCTCGGTCAGATTCGTATCGAGCGCAAGTTCGCTCGTTCGAACGAAATCGCCCGTAACCGCGAACTATTCGGTGACGTCTTTGACGCCCCGGCCGGTGAGAAGCGTTGGCTGAGCCCGGACGAAGTGCTCGCGACGATCACCCACCTGCTCAACCTGCGCATCGCCTACCTGGCTGAGCGCACGCAGAACCAGAACGACCCGTCGAGCTACCGCACCGACGATGTTGACCAGTTGAGCAACCGTCGTATTCGTAGCGTTGGTGAGCTCGTGCTCATCGCGTTCCGTGGTGGTCTGAACCGTATGGAGCGCGTCGTGCGTGACCGCATGACGACCCTCGACACCGAGGCCATCACGCCGCAGGCACTGATCAACATCCGACCCGTCGTGGCCGCAGTCAAGGAGTTCTTCTCCTCGAGTCAGCTGAGCCAGTACCTCGACAACACCAACCCGCTCTCGAGCTTGACGAACAAGCGTCGTCTCTCGGCATTGGGTATCGGTGGTCTGACCCGTGAGCGCGCCGGTCTGGAAGTTCGAGACGTGCTCGCTTCGTACTACGGACGTATCTGCCCGATTGAAACGCCAGAAGGTCCCAACGTCGGCCTAATTGGTTACTTCGCGAACTACGCCCTGCTCGACAGGCACGGTTTCATTCACAGCCCAATTCGCATCGTGAAGGACGGCGTCGCCACAAACGACTACCGCTGGATCAACTTCGAATCAGAGCCGTACCTGAAGATTGCCGCAGCCGAAACTGAACTCGACGAAAAGGGTCGCATCAAGGCCGACCGCGTGTTGATCCGTACCGGTTCACCTGGTACCGGTATCCCTCACCACTCGGTGCCGGACAACCGTCTTGGTTCCACTGTGGCCGAGTTCTCGATTGTTCCTCGCGACGAAGTCGACGCGATGGACATTTCGCCAATTCAGAACATCTCGCTCTCGACGGCGTTGATTCCCTTCGTGGAGCACGACGACCCGCAGCGCGCACTCATGGGCGCCAACATGCAGCGCCAGGCCGTTCCGTTGATCGTGCCCGAAGCCCCCTACGTCGGAACGGGCCTTGAGTCCCGCGCTGCCGTGGACTCGGGTGAAGTCTTGATCGCTGAAGCCACTGGTGTGGTTGCCGAAGTTTCTGGCGACCGCATTGTTGTTGACTACGAAACGGCCGTGCCGGTTCGTGACGACAAGCCCACCAAGAAGAAGTCCTACAAGCTGAAGAAGTTCCGTCGCTCCAACCACGCCACCGCAATGCACCAGCGTGCCCGCGTGTCGGTTGGTGACAAGGTCGAGATCGGTTCGATCCTGGCCGACGGCACCTCGACGGCCAACGGTGAGTTGGCCCTCGGAAAGAACCTGCTCGTGGCCTACATGCCATGGGAGGGTTACAACTTCGAAGACGCCATCATCGTCTCCGAGCGTCTCGTGAAGGACGACGTCTTGACGTCGGTCCACATTGAGAAGTTCGAGTGCGACGCCCGTGACGTGAAGTTGGGTCAAGAAGAAATCACTCGCGACATCCCGAACCTGCCCGAGAACATCCTCGCCAACCTCGACGACCGCGGCATCATCCGCATCGGTTCCGAAGTTGCGCCTGGTGACATCCTCGTCGGTAAGGTCACACCGAAGGGTGAGTCCGAGCCTTCGCCCGAAGAGCGCCTCCTGCGCGCCATCTTCGGTGACAAGGCCGACGACGTTCGTGACGTTTCGCTCCGTCTGCCTCACGGTCAGTTCGGAACCGTTATCGACATCAAGGTCATCGAGCGTGACGGCGAAGAAGAGTTGCCACCGGGTGTAAACCAGCTGGTCCGCGTCTTCGTTGCTCAGAAGCGCAAGATCCAAGAAGGTGACAAGCTCGCCGGTCGTCACGGCAACAAGGGTGTTATCTCCAAGATTCTTCCTGAAGAAGACATGCCCTACATGCCCGACGGTTCGCCAGTCGACATCATCTTGAGCCCCCTCGGTGTGCCAAGTCGTATGAACGTTGGTCAGCTGCTCGAGAGTCACCTCGGCTACGCCGCGCGTCACGGTTGGAAGGGTTCGGAAAAGAACCCCAAGGCCGGTACCGCAGGTCACGAGGACAGCGCTCTGCGCAAGACCCGTCCTCGCACTGAGCCGGCGCTTTACGTTTCATCGCCCGCCTTCGATGGTGCGCGTTGGGACCAGGAAGACCCTCGTAGCGACAAGCCCAACATCAAGTCACTCTTTGCCACCCTCAACGCCGATGGCGCCAACGGACAGCGCATGACGAGTGACGCGAACGACGGCAAGGTCACGCTCTACAACGGCCGTACCGGCGAGGCGTACGACAACCCGATCGCCGTTGGTTACGCCTACATCTTGAAGCTGGCCCACATGGTCGACGACAAGATTCACGCCCGTTCAACTGGACCGTACGCGCTGGTTACTCAGCAGCCCATCGGCGGTAAGGCCCAGTTCGGTGGACAGCGCTTTGGTGAGATGGAAGTGTGGGCCCTCGAGGCCTACGGTGCAGCGCACGCCCTCCAGGAACTCATCACCGTGAAGTCCGACGACACCCGTGGTCGTGAGTTGACGTACGAAAAGATTGTGAAGGGTGAGAACCTGCCGACCCCTGGTGTACCGGAGTCCTTCAAGGCTTTGGTCAAGGAAATGCAGGCCCTCTGCCTCAACGTCGAAGTCCGTACCTCGAGCGGCCAGATGGTCCAGCTCATCGACGAAGACGACGACTACTTAAGCCCAACTCGTTTGATGGGCATCAACATTCAGCGCCAAGAGCACGGATCTGACGAAGAGGACGCACGTCGTCAGGCCGAGCGCAACGAGAGGAAGTTCCAGTAATGAGCCCCGTCAACGTAAGTTCAATCGACCAGCTCCGCATTGGCTTGGCTAGCGCCAAGGACATCCACTCGTGGACGAGCGGTGAAGTCAAGAAGCCCGAGACTGTCAACTACCGCACCAACAAGCCAGAAAAGGACGGACTCTTCTGCGAGAAGATCTTCGGACCTCAGAAGGCTTGGGAGTGCGCGTGCGGTAAGTACAAGCGCGTTCACGTCAAGGGTCTCGTCTGCGAACGGTGTGGTGTGGAAGTCACCAGTGACAAGGTGCGCCGTGAGCGCATGGGTCACATCCAGCTCCAGGCTCCCGTCGTGCACATCTGGTACCTCCGCGGTACCCGCTCGTGGCTGACCTACCTCCTGATGGGTCTTGACCCGAAGGAAGAGCTCAAGGCCAAGCAGCTCGAGAAGGTTGTCTACTACTCGGCTCGCCTCGTCACCTTCGTCAATGTCGAGCGTCGCACCGCCGACCTCAAGGTCCTTGCCGAAGCTCTCGAAGACGAGATCAACGACATTCGCGCCGGCCTCACTCGTTCGCTCGAGCGTTTCCAGCGCGAGTTCGAAGCTCGCCTTGAGTACTTGAAGAACGACAACTCACGTGACGCCGAACTGCGCACCGCGCAAAAGGAGTACGACGACCGTTGCCAGCAGGCTCGCGACGGTGCACAGTTGGCGATCGACATGGCCAACCAGGCCTTCGACACCTTCAAGACGCTCCACTCACGTCAGATCATCGAAGACGAACTGCTCTACCGCGAAATGCTCCTCAAGTACGAGGAGTACTTCGAAGGTGGTATGGGTGCTGACGCAATCCTGCAGCTCATTGAGCGCATGGACCTCGACGCTGAAGAGACCTTGATGGTCGACATGCTTGACGGCAAGAACGGCGTCAAGCTCTCCGCGCAGCGTCACGCCAAGTTGCTCAAGCGTCTCGCCGTTGTTCAGGCCTTCAACCGCCGCGACGACAACGGTCGTCGTTTGAACGACCCCAGTGCAATGATCCTTCAGGTCCTGCCCGTCATCCCGCCAGACCTGCGCCCGATGGTGCAGCTCGACGGTGGGCGTCAGGCCACCAGTGACCTCAACGACCTCTACCGTCACGTCATCAATCGCAACAACCGGTTGAAGAAGTTGCTTGAGTCTGACTCGCCCGACATCATCGTGAACAACGAGCGTCGCATGCTCCAAGAAGCCGTTGACGCGTTGATTGACAACGGTCGTCACGGCCGTCCGGCCTCGGGTCCTTCGGGTCGCCCGGCCAAGAGCCTCACCGACGTGTTGAAGGGTAAGCAGGGGCGTTTCCGTCAGAACTTGCTCGGTAAGCGCGTCGACTACTCGGCCCGTTCGGTCATCGTCGTTGGTCCTCGTCTCAAGCTGCACCAGTGCGGTCTGCCGAAGATCATGGCGCTGGAACTGTTCAAGCCCTTCGTGATGCGTGCCCTCATGGCCGACGGAACGGCTCAGAACATTCGTAGCGCGAAGCGCATGGTTGAACAGCGTCACGTTGCCGTGTGGGAAAAGTTGGAGTACGTAACTCGCGAGCACCCCGTGCTCTTGAACCGCGCCCCGACCCTTCACCGCCTCGGTGTCCAGGCCTTCGAGCCGGTCCTCGTTGACGGTAAGGCGATTCAGCTCCACCCGCTCGTCTGCAAGGCCTTCAACGCTGACTTCGACGGTGACACCATGTCGGTTCACGTTCCCCTCAGCGCAGAAGCTCAGGCCGAAGCGCGCGTCCTCATGCTGTCGGTGAACAACATCTTCACCCCGGCCACTGGTCGCGCCATCACCGAGCCGAGCCAGGACATGGTCCTTGGTATCTACTACCTGACCCGTGACCCCAAGGCCGCCTCGGAGCGTCCGCCAGTGTTCCGTCACCTGCACGAGATTGAAGCGGCACTCGAGCGCAGCATCATCAACCTGCACACCGAGATCGAAGTGCGCACTTCGGCCGAAGGTACCGAGTCGACCCTCGCCGGTCGCCTCGCCTCAGCCGACTTCGCCGTCACCGGAACGCACCGTGCAATTCGCACGACGGCCGGTCGCGTGATCTTCAACGAAGCACTGCCCGCGGGCTATCGCTTCGTGAACCAGCTCGTAGGTAAGAACTCGCTGCCCGTTGGTGTGATTGTCGAAGAGATTGCGAACGGTTACACCCGTAAGCAAGTCGCGAACGCCCTTGACGCCATTAAGGACCTCGGTTTCCGTTACGCCAGCCAGAGTGGTCTGACCATTGGTTTCGATGACATCGTGACCAGCCCCCGCAAGGCCGAAATTCTCGACAGCTATGAGAAGGACGCCGAGAAGGTTGAGCAGAACTTCAACAAGGGTGTCATCATCGACGAAGAGCGTCGTCAGTTGCAGATCGACATTTGGACTCGCGCTAACCGCGAGCTCAGTGACGTCTGCTACGGCGCGCTTGACGCGCAGGTCGACAACCCGATCCGCATGATGGTGGACTCGGGTGCCCGTGGTAACCGTCAGCAGATTCTCCAGATCACCGCCATGAAGGGACTCGTTGTTAACTCCCGCGGTGAAATTGAGCACCGCCCGGCGAAGAGCTCGTTCCGTGAGGGTCTCACCTCATGGGAGTACTTCGTTTCGCTGCACGGAACTCGTAAGGGTCTGGCCGACACCGCTCTGCGTACCGCTGACTCTGGCTACCTAACCCGTCGACTCGTTGACGTGGCCCAGGAGCTCATCATCAAGGAACTCAACTGCGGTACGACTCGCAGCCTCTTGATCGAGCACGTGGCTCCCGACACGGGCGCCCGCCGCTCGCACCTGGAGACCAAGCTCTGGGGTCGCATGTTGGCCCAGGACGTCGAGACCAGCACGGGAGTAGTCCCCGCCGGCACCGTTTTGTCGATGGCCGACGTTGAGCGTCTGCGTGACGACGAGGCCGTTGAGTCGGTCCGCGTTCGCACCACGCTCGTCTGCGAAGCAGCCGAGGGTATCTGTGCCTCGTGCTACGGACTCAGCCTCGCTACTCACGAACTCGTCGAACTCGGCGAAGCCGTTGGTGTAGTCGCCGCCCAGTCAATCGGTGAGCCGGGAACCCAGCTGACCATGCGTACCTTCCACTCCGGTGGTGTAGGTGGCCGTGACATTACCCACGGTCTGCCCCGCGTGGTTGAGCTCTTCGAAGCTCGTGCCCCTAAGGGTGCTGCGACGATGGCGATCCACTCGGGTGTTGTCCGCATTGAGCGCGCCGACGCCGCGGGTGCTAACGCCGCTGCGAAGATCCTCGTGATCGCCAATAACGGTGACATCCAGGAAGCCCTCATTCAGCCTCGTGACCTCATCGTCGCCGACGGCGCCGAGGTTGAGGCCGGTCAGCCGCTCAACCGTGGTCCGCTCGACCCGAAGGTGATTATGGAGCTTCGCGGTACTCGCGACGCCCAGCGTTACTTGGTCGAGGAAGTCCAGGGCGTATACCGTGACCAGGGAGTTTCCATCCACGACAAGCACATTGAGCTCGTCGTGCGCCAGATGACTCGTCGTGTTCAGGTCGTCAACAAGGGTGACGCGGAGTTCCTCCCCGGTGCCCTCATCGACGCCAAGAACTTCGATGACACCAACAAGGCGCTGGACGCCGAAGGTAAGAAGTTGGCCGACGGTCGTGCCCGCATGATGGGTATCACCAAGACCTCGCTCTCGACCGACTCCTGGCTCGCCGCCGCCTCCTTCCAGGAGACGACCCGAGTCCTGACCGAAGCGGCCATCAGCGGTAAGCGCGATGACCTGATTGGTCTGAAGGAAAACATCATCATCGGTAAGTTGATCCCCGCCGGTCTCGGCCAGCCGCACTACTCGGCTCGTCAGATCAAGCTGGACATGCCCGACGCCGAGCTGCTCCCTGAGTGGGCTACTTGGCACGATGAAGACGCCGATTTGGCCGATATTTTGGGTGAATACGACAGCCTCGACGGCGACAGCCTCGATGCCGAGCTGCGTGACTTCCTGAGCATTGGCGAAGCCAGCTACACCGCTCTCGATGAGCCCCTCGGGGCGCCCGAAGAGCCGACCCACGAGGACGGTCAGTCCGCGTAGTCACCAAGTCTGGGGTTGGGCCCGACACCGCGAGGTGTCGGGCTTGCCCTCCAGCATGTATTTGTCGTAGGATTACCAGTCCGTGTGCCGGCAGGGTCTAACCCCCGGTACGAGATTTTGAACAGAAGAGGTTCCGCGTGCCTACCATCGCACAGCTAGTCCGCAAGGGCCGGCAGGAAAAGACCAGTAAGACCAAGACGCCAGCCCTCAAGGGCTCGCCGCAGCGCCGTGGCGTGTGCACCCGTGTGCACACCGTGACGCCGAAGAAGCCGAACTCGGCCCTCCGTAAGGTGGCCCGTGTTCGCTTGACGTCGGGTGTCGAAGTCACCGCCTACATCCCTGGTGTTGGTCACAACCTGCAGGAGCACTCGATTGTGCTCGTCCGTGGTGGCCGTGTTAAGGACCTCCCCGGTGTTCGCTACAAGATCATTCGCGGCGCACTCGACACCTCCGGTGTTCGTGACCGCAAGCAAGCCCGTAGCCGCTACGGAGCTAAGAAGGAGAAGGCCTAATGCCTCGTTCAGGTCCTGCACCTCGCCGTGACGTTCCGGCCGACTCGATCTATAAGTCGGTCCTCGTTACGCAGATCACCAACAAGATTCTTGAGCGTGGCAAGCGCACGCTCGCCGAGAATATCGTCTACAGCGCCCTCGAGATGGTCGAGCAGAAGACGGGTGCTGACCCCGTCGCCGCGCTGAAGCGTGCCCTCGAAAACGTTCGTCCCGAGCTCGAAGTTCGCAGCCGCCGCGTTGGTGGTTCGACTTATCAGGTGCCGGTCGAAGTTCGTCCTCGCCGTGCCACCACGCTCGCCATTCGCTGGCTCACCGACTACGCCAAGGCCCGCCGTGAGCGCACCATGGCCGAGCGCCTCGCTAACGAAATCATCGACGCCAGCAACGGCATCGGTGCTGCCGTCAAGCGCAAGGAAGACATCCAAAAGATGGCTGAGTCCAACAAGGCCTTCGCCCACTACCGCTGGTAAGTAGGAACGTAACTTCATGAGCAACCGCGAAATCGCCCTCGACAAGGTGCGCAACATTGGCATCATGGCGCACATCGACGCTGGTAAGACCACGACGACTGAGCGCATCTTGTTCTACACCGGTAAGAACTACAAGATCGGTGAAGTACACGAAGGTGCCGCCACCATGGACTGGATGGTCCAAGAGCAAGAGCGTGGAATCACCATCACCTCCGCTGCCACCACCTGTGAGTGGAACGGTCACCAGATCAACATCATCGACACCCCCGGTCACGTTGACTTCACTGTCGAAGTAGAGCGCTCGCTGCGCGTGCTCGACGGCGCCGTCGCTGTCTTTGACGCCGTCGCCGGTGTGGAGCCTCAGACCGAGACGGTCTGGCGCCAAGCCAACAAGTACAACGTTCCTCGCATCTGCTTCGTCAACAAGATGGACCGCGTTGGTGCGGACTTCTTCCGTTGCGTCGACATGATCAAGGACCGCCTCGACTGCGTGCCCGCCGTTACCCAGCTTCCAATTGGCGCCGAGGGTGACTACAAGGGCATCATCGACATCTGCTCGATGACTGCGACGATCTATCACGACGACAAGGGCGAGAAGCTCGAAGTCGTAGAGATCCCCGCCGAGTTCAAGGAACAGGCTGAGCAGTACCACGCCGACCTGCTCGACATCCTCACCACGTTCGACGACGAGCTCATGGAAATGATGCTCGAAGGTGGCGTACCGACCACGGCCGACATCCGTCGTGCTCTGCGTATCGGCACCCTCGCCGGTCACTGCGTTCCGATCTTGAACGGCACCGCCTTCAAGAACAAGGGTGTTCAGCCAATGCTCGACGCCGTTGTGGACTTCCTGCCGAGCCCTCTCGACCTTCCTCCCACCCAGGGCACCAAGCCTGGCAAGGAAGACGTTGTTGAGCGCAAGGCCGATGACACGGAGCCCTTCAGCGCCCTCGCCTTCAAGATCATGACCGACCCCTACGTCGGTAAGTTGACCTACCTGCGCGTCTACTCGGGCACCCTCAACAAGGGTGACACCGTCATCAACACGACCAAGGGCATGAAGAAGGAACGCCTCGGTCGTCTGCTGCAGATGCACGCCAACAACCGCGAAGACCGCGACACGATCCGCACGGGTGACATCGTCGCCGCCGTGGGTCTCAAGCAGGTCACGACTGGTGACACGTTGTCGGACATGGACGCACCAATTCAGTTGGAGACCCTCGAGTTCCCCGAGCCCGTCATCCACGTCGCCGTGGAGCCCAAGACCAAGGCCGACCAGGAGAAGCTCAGCAAGGCGCTGTACTCGCTCTCCGAGGAAGACCCCACGTTCCGCGTCCGTACCGACGAAGAGACCGGCCAGACCGTTATCTCCGGAATGGGTGAGCTCCACCTCGAAGTCCTCGTTGACCGTATGCTCCGCGAATTCGCAGTGGACGCCAACGTCGGTAAGCCCCAGGTGGCCTACCGCGAGACGATCCGCAAGACCGTCGAAAAGGTCGAAGAGAAGTACGTCCGCCAGTCCGGTGGTAAGGGTCAGTACGGCCACGTGGTCATCACGTTTGAGCCGACCGGCCCCGGCGGCGGTTACGAATTCTGTGACGAAATCACTGGTGGTGTTATTCCGAAGGAATACATCCAGCCGGTCAACCAGGGCATCATTGAGGCCCTGACCTCCGGTGTCTTGGCCGGCTACCCGATGGTGGACGTACGCGTTCGCTTGACCTTTGGTAGCTACCACGACGTCGACTCCTCGGAAATGGCTTTCAAGATCGCCGGATCAATGTGCGTGAAGAAGGCCGCCCGCATGGCAAGCCCAGTCCTCCTCGAGCCCGTCATGGCTGTCGAAGTCGTGACTCCCGAGGACTACATGGGCGACGTAATCGGTGACCTTTCAAGTCGCCGTGGTCGCGTAGAAGGCATGGAGCAGAAGGGAAACAGCCAGGCGATCCGGGCTCAAGTTCCCCTCGCTGACATGTTCGGCTACGCTACTGACCTGCGTTCACGCACCCAAGGGCGCGCGACGTACACCATGCAGTTCCATTCGTACGCCGAAGTACCTGACTCGATCGCGAAAGAGATCGTGGCCAAGGCCACTGGAGCGTAAGAGGCTAGAAATCTAGCCAAAATGGTCCAAACCGTAGTCGGGGAGGGCCGAAACAAAAACCGCTTCTTCGAATGGAGAAGCCTCAAGAGAAAGTAATCCCCGACAATGGCAAAGGCAAAGTTCGAGCGCACCAAGCCGCACGTGAACATCGGCACCATGGGCCACATTGACCACGGTAAGACCACTCTTACCGCGGCTATCACCAAGGTTCTGGCTGACCGCGTTCCCGGCAGTGCATTCACCCCATTCGACCAGATTGACAAGGCTCCCGAAGAGCGTCAGCGCGGTATCACCATCTCGATCGCTCACGTTGAGTACGAGACCCCGAACCGTCACTACGCACACGTCGACATGCCTGGTCACGCTGACTACGTCAAGAACATGATCACTGGCGCCGCCCAGGTTGACGGTGCAATCCTCGTGGTTGCCGCAACCGACGGTCCAATGGCTCAGACGCGTGAGCACGTGCTGCTCGCCCGTCAGGTCGGTGTTCCCTACATCGTGGTAGCCCTTAACAAGGCCGACATGGTTGAAGACGAAGAACTCCTCGACCTCGTCGAGATGGAAGTCCGCGAACTGCTCAGCAGCTACGACTTCCCAGGCGACGACACCCCCATCGTTCGCGTTTCGGCCCGTGAGGCGCTGGAAGGCAACGAGGCTTGGGGCGACAAGATCATGGAGCTCATGGCTGCCGTGGACGAGTACGTACCAGAGCCCAAGCGCGACACCGACAAGCCCTTCCTCATGTCGATCGAAGACGTTATGTCGATCACTGGCCGTGGCACCGTCGTGACCGGCAAGGTTGAGCAGGGCATCATCAAGGTCGGTGACGAAGTCGAAATCGTGGGTCTCCGTGACACGCAGAAGACGACCGTTACCGGTATCGAGATGTTCCGTAAGCTCCTCGACGAAGGCCAGGCTGGCGACAACCTGGGTGCCCTTCTCCGCGGTACGAAGAAGGAAGAAGTCGAGCGCGGTCAGGTTCTCTGCAAGCCAGGTTCCATCACCCCTCACACCATCTTCGAAGCCAACGTGTACGTGTTGACCAAGGACGAAGGTGGCCGTCACAAGCCGTGCTTCGCCAACTACCGTCCGCAGTTCTACTTCCGTACGACTGACGTGACCGGCACCATCGAGCTGCCCGCGGGCACCGAAATGGTTATGCCTGGTGACAACACCGCAATGACCGTGACCCTGGGTAAGCCAATCGCCATGGAAGAGGGTCTCACCTTCTCCATCCGCGAAGGTGGCCGTACCGTCGGTTCCGGTCGTGTAACGAAGATACTGAAGTAGGTATCTGAGTCATGGCCGAAAAGCAGATGATTCGTATCAGGCTCAAGGCCTTTGATCACGAGGTCCTGGACCAGTCGACCGCCAAGATTGTGCAGACTGTCGAGCGCACCACGGCCCGTGTTCAGGGTCCCGTGCCGCTGCCGACTGAGAAGCACCGTTACACGGTGGTTCGTGGTCCCCACAAGCACAAGGACAGCCGCGAGCACTTCGAGATGCGCGTGCACAAGCGTCTTTTGGACATTGTGGACCACACCCCCAAGACGGTTGACGCGCTTCAGCGCCTCGACCTTCCTGCGGGCGTCGACATCGAGATCAAGATCCGTAATAACTAACCCTTTCCTCCAGACCCCCGATCCGACTTTGCGTTGGACGGGGGTCTTGGAGTAGGGTGATACTCCCGCCGTTCGCGGCGGGGAAACCGGAACCAGCTTGCTGGATCCAAACAGATGATGTGACTGGTTGCCCCTAGCGGGAACGCCAGTCCGAACCATTCGAGCGCTCCGTTCGGGTTCGGTCCCGAACGGAGCGTCTGTGTGTCGGGTTGGTCCGACGCACAGGAGTTAAGGAGAGAGAACGTGACGACCAAGTCGATCGTCGGCGAGAAGGTGGGCATGACCCAGGTCTGGGACGACCAAAATCGTGCCATTCCTGTGACCGTTGTCCGGGTTAGCCCGGTGCGTGTCGTGCAAATCAAGACGCCGGAAAAAGAGGGCTACTCCGCAGTCCAGGTCACCTGGGGCACCCGTCGTGTTAACACGATGACCCAGCCTGAGCGCGGACACTTTGACAAGGCGGGCGTTGCCCCGGGTAAGGCTCTCGTTGAGCTGCGCTTGGAGGATGTCTCTTCGTTCACCATCGGTCAAGAGATCGGTGCTGACGTCTTTGAAAAGGGCGAGAAGATTGACGTGACGGCCGTCAGCAAGGGCAAGGGCTTTGCTGGTGGTATGAAGCGCCACAACTTCAAGGGTCAAGGCGCCGCACACGGTAACCACAAGCACCACCGTGCTCCTGGTTCCATCGGTGCCTGCGCCACTCCTGGGCGCGTGTTCAAGGGTACGAAGATGGCCGGTCGTATGGGTGGCGAGCAAGTCACCACGACGAACCTCGAAGTCATCGGCGTCGACCTCGACCGCAACTTGGTACTCGTTAAGGGTGCCGTTCCAGGTTCCAACGGCGGCGTGGTTGTACTGCGCACGTCGGTGAAGAACCCGATGAAGGCCGGAGGCAAGCGATGAGCACCTTTACTCTCCGTGGACCCGTTGAGAAGGAAGCCAAGGTTTACGCCAACCGCACCGTGACTCGTCGCGATGTAACCGGCAAGGAACTCGGCACCGTCACCCTCGAGCCAACCATCTTTGGTCTCGAGCCCAACGTTCCCGTTCTGCACCAAGTCATCACCGCCCAGCTCGCTGCGAAGCGCGCCGGTACGCAGTCGACCAAGACTCGTAAGGAAGTTCGCGGTGGTGGTAAGAAGCCGTTCAACCAGAAGGGCACCGGCGGTGCTCGTCAGGGAACCATCCGTGCGCCTCACTACCCTGGTGGTGGTATTGCGCTCGGACCGAAGCCTCGTAAGTACATCCAGCGCACCCCCAAGAAGATGATCCGTTTGGCTCTCTTCTCGGCGCTCTCGGACCGTGCTCAGCTCAACCAGGTTCTCCTCGTTGACAAGTACAGCTGGGACACCCCTAAGACCAAGGACGCCATCAGCATGCTGAACGCCTTCGGTGCTTCGGGCAAGGTCTTGGTTGTCCTCTCCCGCGAAGACGCCGTCGCCGCGGCCAGCTTTCGCAACTTGAGCAACGTTCTGACGATCGACGCTGGCGAACTTAACGCCTACGACGTCTTGAACGCCGACTGGGTCGTCTTCTCAGACGAGACCCTGCTGACTGCGAAGGAGTCCAACTAATGCACGACGCTTCTACCATCCTGCTTCGTCCAGTCGTGTCTGAAAAGACCTACGGCTTGATGGACAACAACGTTTACGTTTTTGAAGTAGCGAAGTACGCCACCAAGATCGACGTGCGTCGCGCCGTCGAGCAGGCGTTCAACGTCACGGTCACCAACGTGAACACACTCAACCGCAAGGGCAAGGCAACGCGCAACCGTCGTACTGGTACCGAGGGCAAGCGCCCCGACCAGAAGCGCGCCATTGTCACCCTTAAGGCGGGCGACTCGATCAACCTCTTCGAGAGCTAAGGAACACCATGGCCCTTCGTCATCGCAAGCCCACGAGCCCCGGCCGTCGTTTTCAGACGGTCTCGGACTTCGCGGAACTCACAACCGACCGTCCCGAAAAGTCGCTCCTCGCTAAGAAGAGCAGCACCGGTGGTCGCAACAGCTACGGCCGCAAGACGTCACGTCACCGCGGCGGTGGTCACAAGCAGCAGTACCGCATCATCGACTTCAAGCGCAACAAGGACGGCATCCCGGCCAAGGTCGCAACCATTGAGTACGACCCCAACCGCACCTGCCGTATTGCCTTGCTGCACTACCTCGACGGTGAGAAGCGCTACATCCTCGCTCCTAACGGCCTGAAGGTCGGCGACATGGTTGAGTCTGGTCCTAAGGCCGACATCAAGACCGGTAACGCCCTCCCGATGCGCTACATCCCTACCGGTTCGGTGGTTCACAACGTGGAACTACGCCCCGGTGGTGGTGGCAAGATGGCCCGCAGTGCCGGCATGAGCGTGCAGCTCGTTGCTAAGGACGGCGGCTTTGCCACCTTGCGTCTCCCGTCAACCGAAATGCGCCGCGTGCCGATCGACTGTGTCGCCACGCTCGGCATCGTTGGTAACTCGGAGCACGAACTGATCAAGATCGGTAAGGCTGGTCGTAACCGCTGGAAGGGCAAGCGCCCTCAGACCCGTGGTGTGGCTATGAACCCGGTCGACCACCCACTCGGTGGTGGTGAAGGTAAGACCTCCGGTGGTCGTCACCCGGTCAGCCCTTGGGGTCAGCCAGAAGGTCGTACTCGTCTGCCTAAGAAGTCGGACGATCTCATTATTCGTCGTCGCCGCGGTCGCGGTTCGCGGAGGTAGGTAAAACATGGGTCGTAGTTTGAAGAAGGGTCCGTTCATTGACGGACACCTATTGAAGAAGGTCGACGCGATGAACGCGGCCGGCGAGAAGAAGGTCATCAAGACCTGGTCTCGTCGCTCGACGGTTATCCCGGACATGGTTGGCCACACACTCGCAGTTCACGACGGTCGTCGTCACGTCCCGGTGTACGTCACCGAGTCGATGGTCGGCCACAAGCTGGGCGAATTCGCTCCGACGCGAACCTTCAAGTTCCACGCCGGACAAGAACAGAAGGGTAAGCGCTAATGGCCGGAACAAAGACCAATGAGCGTCCCGGCGTTCGCGCTTCGCTGAGCAACTTCGGCATGTCGGCCAGCAAGGCTCGCGTCGTGCTGAACCTCATCCGTGGTGTAGACGTCAAGACCGCCCGAGACACCCTCACCCTCACCACCCGTGAGGCTGCGGACGTGATCAATAAGGTGCTCGCCAGCGCCGTGGCTAACGCCGTTAACAACTCGGGCTACTCAGCCGACGAGCTGTACGTCGCCGCTGCGTACGCCGACGAAGGTCCGACCATGAAGCGCTTCAGCCCCCGGGCTCGTGGCCGCGCTGGTCGTATCAACAAGCGCACCTGCCACATCACCGTGATCGTTGCCCGCATGGACGACGAGCGCCTCGCGATCTTGAACGCTGCTCGCAGCGCCCAGGCCGCTGCTTCGCGCTCACGCCGTGTCGCTGGATCGCGTACCAAGAAGAACGAAGCCGCCGAGCCGACCACCGTCGCGCCCGAGGCTGCAGTCGAAGCACCTGAGACCGAGATCGTGACGACTGACGTCGTCGCCGAGACCACGGTCGAGACGACAGATGTCGTCGAGGCTGCGACGGAAGAAGAAGTGGTGTCGAGTGACACCAACGAGGAGACGGACAAGTAATGGGCCAGAAGGTAAATCCCTACGGTTTCCGCCTCGGTATTACGACCGACTGGAAGTCGCGCTGGTTTAACGAGCGTGAGTACAAGAAGTTCGTAATCGAGGACTGGAAGATTCGTGACTACCTCACGCGTCAGCTAGAGACCGCCGCAGTAAGCCGCATCGAGATCGAGCGCAGCAACGAGCGCATCCGCGTGGACATCCACACGGCACGGCCGGGCATTGTGATCGGTCGTCGTGGTGCTGAAGCTGAGCGCTTGAAGAAGGCTCTCGAAGTCTTGACTGACCGCGTACCGAAGAAGGCCAACGAGCCATCCCCGTTCTCGCTGAACATCCAGGAAATCAAGCAGCCCGAACTCGACGCTGCCTTGATTGCCCAGGGCATCTGCGACCAGCTCGTTCGTCGTGTGGCCTTCCGCCGCGCCATGAAGCGTGCCATCCAGACCGTGCAGAAGTCGGGCGCCCTCGGCGTTCGCATTCAGTGCTCCGGTCGTCTCGGTGGCGCCGAAATGTCGCGTCGTGAGTCCTACCGTGAGGGTCGCGTGCCGCTGCACACCCTTCGCGCCGACATCGATTACGGCTTCCGCGAAGCCAAGACCTCGACCGGCCGTATTGGTGTCAAGGTCTGGATCTACAAGGGTGACATCCTCCCGTACTCGGTGAGCAACGACGCGAAGATTGTTCGCGAAGCTGCGCTCGCCGCTGGCGACAGCGTCGCTACCGGTGCAGCTGCACCGAGCGTCGTTCGCGCCGGTTCGGGTCGTCGTCGCGTGGCCGCCACTGAGGCTGCCCCCGAGACCGACGTCAAGGCTGGCGTCGCTCCGGCCGACTTGCTCGCCGCTTCGGACGAAGTCGAGAAGCGAATTTCTCAGGAAGAGGACATCGAGCGTCGCACCGCTGGCGGTTCGGCCGAGACTCCTCACTTCCGTAAGGAGGTCGACTGATCATGTTGATGCCCCGTAAGGTCAAGCACCGTAAGCAGCAGCGCGGTCGTATGACTGGTATGGCCAAGGGTGGAACCGAACTGAACTTCGGTGACTTTGGTATCCAGGCACTCGAAGCCGGCTGGATTACGGCCCGTCAGATTGAGGCAGCTCGTATTGCCATGACCCGTCACGTCAAGCGTGGTGGTCGTGTGTGGATCCGCGTCTTCCCGGACAAGCCCGTAACGCAGAAGCCCGCCGAAACCCGCATGGGTTCAGGTAAGGGTAACCCTGAGTTCTGGGTTGCCGTCGTGAAGCCGGGCCGCGTGATGTTCGAACTCGGTGGCGTGGACGAGCCCTTGGCCCGTGCCGCTATGGAGCGCGCCATTCAGAAGCTGCCAATTAAGTGCAAGTTCATCGTGCGTCCTGGTACGCACGGTACGCCGGAGGTAACGATCTAATGGCTAAGACCAAAGAACACGTAGCGGAGTTGAAGCTCCTCGGTGACGCCGAACTTATCGAGCGTCTCACCGAGTCCCGCAAGGAACTCTTCAACCTCCGTTTCCAGTTGGCCACCGGCCAGCTCGACAACACTGCCCGCATCGGCGCAGTGAAGAAGGACATTGCCCGTCTCGCGACGTTCCTGCGTCAGCGCGAGATTGCCTTGGCCGAGGAAGGTAACTAATGACTGACAACCAGACCAACGAAACGCGTATCAACACGCGCAAGGTCCGCGAAGGCATCGTCGTCTCCGACAAGATGCAGTCGACGCTGGTCGTAGCCGTGCAAGAGCGCGTGTCGCACCCTAAGTACGGCAAGACCGTGCAGCGCACCAAGAAGCTCTACGCCCACGACGAGAAGAACGACGCCAAGATCGGTGACCGCGTTCGCGTGGAAGAGACCCGTCCGCTCAGCAAGCTGAAGCGCTGGCGCCTCGTAGAGATTTTGGAGCGTGCCAAGTGATTCAGCAAGAGTCCCGTCTCAAGGTGGCCGACAACTCCGGTGCGAAAGAGGTGCTCTGCATCCGCGTACTGGGTGGTTCGCGCCGTCGCTACGCATCGATCGGTGACGTGTTCATCGCCACTGTCAAGGACGCTATTCCTGGCGCCAACGTGAAGAAGGGTGACGTGGTCCGCTGCGTCGTCGTTCGCGTGTCGAAAGAAAAGCGTCGTCCCGACGGTTCGTACATCAAGTTCGATGACAACGCCGCCGTGATCATTAACGACCAGCTCCAGCCCCGCGGCACCCGTATCTTCGGACCCGTCGGTCGTGAGCTGCGCGACAAGAAGTTCATGCGAATCATTTCGCTGGCTCCGGAGGTGTTGTAATGAAGATCCGCAAGGGTGACGAAATCATCGTTCTCGCGGGCAAGTTCCGTGGTGAGCGTGCGAAGGTCGAAGAGGCCATGCCCGCCGCCAACAAGGTCGTGCTCGACTCGTTGAACATCGCCAAGCGCCACACCAAGCAGCAGGGTGCCACCATGCAGGCCGGCATCATTGACAAGTTCATGCCGCTGCACGTGAGCAATGTTGCTCTCTGGTGCGGTGGCCACAAGGGCCCGGCTAAGGCTGGCTTTAAGACCGTTGACGGCGCGAAGGTTCGCGTCTGCCGTAAGTGTGGGGAGGCTCTGTGAGCACCATGCCGCGCCTCAAGGTGCGCTACAACGAAGAGATTCGCGACCAGCTCAAGGCTGAACTCGAACTCCCGAACATCATGCAGGTTCCACGCCTGACCAAGATCGTGATCAACGCTGGTGTGGGTCGTGCGACCCAGCAGGCCAGCTTGCTCGAAGGCGCTCAGCGCGACCTCGAGTTGTTGAGCGGTCAAAAGCCAATCGTGACCCGTGCGAAGAAGTCCATCGCGAGCTTCAAGCTCCGCGAAGAGCAGGCCATCGGCGCGAAGGTGACCCTTCGTGGTGACCGTGCCTGGGAGTTCCTCGACCGCTTGATCTCGGTTGCTATTCCTCGTATCCGTGACTTCCGTGGTCTGAGCGCTAAGTCGTTCGACGGCCGCGGTAACTACACGTTCGGCATCAACGACCAGTTGATCTTCCCCGAACTGGACTACGACAAGATCGACGCCCCTCGCGGTTTTGACATCACGATTGTGACGACCGCGACCAACGACGACCAGGGCCGTGCGTTTTTGCGCGCTTACGGCTTCCCCTTCCGACAGGAGAATCGATAATGGCGAAGAAGTCGCTACGTATTAAGCAGCAGGCCACTCCGAAGTTCGCGGTCCGTGCCTACACGCGCTGTGAGCGCTGTGGTCGCCCGCGTTCGGTGTACCGCAAGTTCGGCCTGTGCCGTATCTGCTTGCGTCAAATGGTTCACGCCGGTGAAGTGCCGGGCGTGACTAAGGCCAGCTGGTAGAGGGGAGAGACGCAAAATGACAATGACTGACCCCATCGCCGACATGCTGACCCGAATTCGCAACGCGAACTCGGCCCAGTTCGACTCGGTGAAGATGCCTGGCTCAAAGCTCAAGGTCTCCCTGGCTCAGATCCTGGAGCGGGAGGGCTACATCGCTGGCTTTACCGTCACCACGAACGAAGGCAAGCCGGGCACCACGCTCGAGGTTCGACTGAAGTACACGGTCGACCGTCGTCGCACCATCGCGGGACTGAAGCGTGTTTCTACGCCCGGTCTTCGCATCTACAAAAAGAGCACCGAGATGCCAAAGGTTCTTGGCGGCGTCGGCGTGGCCGTGGTTTCCACGAGCCGTGGCCTGATGACTGACCGCGAAGCACGCAAGGCCAAGCTCGGCGGCGAAGTCCTTTGCTACGTCTGGTAATTCGACCGAGGGATTGAGGAGAAAAACAGATGTCACGAATTGGTCGTAATCCAATAACTGTTCCTGCGGGCGTCACCGTTTCGGTGTCCGGTCGCATGGTGCAGGTCAAGGGCCCCAAGGCCACCATGGAGCGCACCCTGCCCGGCGGTATCACCGTCGCTCAGGATGGCGACGTGTTGACCGTTGACCGTCCCGACGACGAGCGCGACAACCGCGCTCTGCACGGACTTACCCGCACGCTCATCAGCAACATGGTTGTTGGTGTCACCGACGGTTGGTCCAAGGAACTAGAAATCATCGGTGTTGGTTACCGTGCCGCCGCCAAGAGCGAGAGCTCCTTGGAACTGGCGCTCGGCTTTAGCCACCCGGTGATCTTTGACGCCCCCGCCGGCGTAACTTTCGAAGTCCCCGCCCCCACGCGCATCATCGTGAAGGGTTCAGACAAGGAAGTCGTCGGTCAGGTTGCCGCGTCAATCCGCAAGATTCGTAAGCCCGAGCCCTACAAGGGCAAGGGTGTCCGGTACCTCGGTGAGAAGGTACTGCGTAAGGCTGGAAAGGCGGCTAAGTAATGGCTCGCTCAACACGAGAACTGCGTATTCGTCGTCACCGTCGCGTTCGTAAGAACGTCACGGGAACGACTGAGCGCCCCCGCGTCGCAATTTCGCGCACCAACAAGCACATCTCGGCACAGATCATCGACGACACCGTCGGTCGGACCCTGGCCGCGGCGAGCTCGGTCGAAGCAGCGTTCAAGGACGTCTCCGGTGGCAACATCGACGGCGCCAAGGCCGTTGCCAAGTCCCTCGCCGAGCGTGCCAAGGCCGCTGGCGTTACCACGGTGGTCTTTGACCGCGGTGGCTTTGCTTACCACGGCCGCGTTGCGGCCTTCGCCGATGCCCTCCGCGAAGGAGGACTGGAGTTCTAATGACTGACCAGCAGCAACCGCAATACGAAGAGCGCACCATCAAGGTGAACCGCGTCGCCAAGGTCGTAAAGGGTGGACGTCGTTTCTCCTTCACGGCACTCATGGTGATCGGTGACGGCAACGGCAACGTTGGCCTCGGCTACGGCAAGGCCAAGGAAGCCGGTCTCGCCGTGCAGAAGGGCATCGAAGAGGCTCGCAAGAACATGTTCGAGGTTCCGATCGCCGGCACCACCGTTATCCACCCCGTACTCGGCGAAGCCGGTGCCGGACGCGTGCTCTTGAAGCCCGCCGCTCCTGGTACTGGTGTTATCGCCGGTGGTGCCGCTCGTGCCATTCTCGAAATGGCCGGCATCAAGGACGTCATCGCGAAGTCACTCGGTTCGAGCAACGGCATCAACGTCGCTCACGCCACCATCGCAGGCCTCAAGGCCCTGCGTAAGCCAGAAGAACTGGCTGAACTTCGCGGCAAGGCCCTCGACGAAGTCGTTCCGTCCGGCACTCTGCGTGCCTACCGTGAGCGTCAGCGTGAAAAGGACCTCTTCAAGACTGAGGAGAAGTAACCATGGCTGACATCAAGGTCACCCAGATTCGTTCGTCCATCGGCACCAAGCCGAAGCACCGTGGCACCCTGCGCGCCCTCGGACTTCGCAAGCTCGGTCAGAGCAACGTGCTGCCGGACCGTCCCGAGATTCGCGGCATGATTGCCCGCGTTCCTCACCTCGTGAAAGTAGAAGAGGCTTAATCATGAAGTTGCATGACCTCCAACCGCCTAAGGGTTCAACCCACCGCAAGAAGATCGTCGGTCGTGGTATCGCTGGTAAGGGTGGCAAGACCGCCGGCCGTGGTACCAAGGGTCAGAAGGCTCGCCGTCAGATTCCTGCCGGCTTCGAAGGTGGCCAGCTCCCATTGCTGCAGCGCATCCCGAAGCTCAAGGGTTTCACGAACCCCTTCCGCGTTGAGTACACCCCGGTCAACCTGGACGCCTTGACGCGTCTTGGTGCCACCGAAGTGACACCCGAAGTCTTGGTCGCCAACGGTTTGGCTCGCAAGGGTGACTTCATCAAGATCTTGGGTCGTGGTGACCTTGGTATCAAGGTGAACGTCTCGGCACACAAGTTCTCCGAGACAGCCAAGGCCGCCATCGAAGGCGCCGGTGGTTCGACAACCGAACTGCCTTTGCCCTTCGCCGTGCGTCCGCCCGCTGCCGGTAACCAGCACCAGAACCGCTAGGACCTCTCGTGCTCGCCCGCCTCGCGAACATCTTCCGTGTTCCGGACCTTCGCAACAAGGTCCTGTTCACGCTGGCCGTCGTCACGCTGTACCAGCTGGGTTCATACCTGCCGGTGCCGGGCGTCAGCTGGAGTCAAGTGACGTTGCTCCAGCAGAAGGCTGGCGCATCGGGTGCACTTGGATTTTTGAACCTGTTCTCGGGCGGAGCGCTAACCCGTCTGGCCATCTTTGGTCTCGGCGTAATGCCCTACATCACGAGTTCCATCGTGATTCAGCTTTTGACGACCGTTATCCCGAAGCTCACGCAGTGGCGCGACGAGGGTGCCACCGGTCAAAAGAAGATCACGCAGGCCACTCGCTACCTAACGATTGCGTTGGCCCTCTTGCAGTCGACTGGTCTCGTCTACGCCTTCCACGGCCACACCGCCGGTCTGCTGGGTTTTGACATTGACCTGATTCCGAAGTTCACGATCTGGCTCGGCCTCTTCATGGTGCTCTGCCTCACGGCCGGTACGGCTTTTGTGATGTGGTTGGCCGAACTCGTTACCCAGCGTGGTATCGGCCAGGGAATGTCGATTCTGATCTTCTCGTCGGTCGTTTCCGGTCTGCCCAGTGGTGGTCGCTCGGTCTACGCCCAGGGTGGACCCGTGAAGTTCGCCATCATCCTGGCCATCTCCATTGCACTCTTGCTCGTCATCATCTTCATTGACCAGGGCCAGCGGCGCATTCCCGTGACCTTCGCCAAGCGAGTCGTGGGTCGCAAGATGATGGGTGGCAACTCGACCTACATTCCACTCAAGGTCAACCAGTCCGGTGTTATTCCGATCATCTTCGCCAGCTCGGTGCTCTACATCCCGGTGCTCTTGAGCAACGTGATTCCTAACGCCAGCTTCCAGAGCTTCGTAAGCAAGTCCTTCTCGCCGACGTCGTTTCTCTACATCGTCACCTACTTCTTCTTCATTTTGGCCTTCACGTTCTTCTACGTGTACATCGCCTTTGAACCCCACCAGCAGGCCGAGCAACTTCGCGCCCAGGGTGGTTTCGTGCCCGGTATCCGTCCCGGTTTGCCGACCGAGAAGTACTTCGCCAAGATGCTCAGCCGCATCACTGTGGTCGGCGCACTCTTCCTCGCCGGCGTGGCCGTTATTCCGAGTCTCCTGATGTCCGTTTGGCACATCACCCGTTTCCCCTTCTACGGAACGACGCTGCTAATCGCCGTTGGTGTGGCCCTCGAAACGATGCGCCAGATCGACAGCCAGTTAATGATGCGTAACTACGAAGGATTCCTCAAGTAGGAGGATGACAGTGGCTCCCCGTCTGATCGTGGTGCTGCTCGGGAAGCAGGGTGCCGGCAAGGGCACCCAGTGTGCTTCACTGAGCCAGCGTTACAACATCCCTCACGTCTCAACTGGCGACATTTTGCGCGCCGCCGTTCGCGAAGGCACGCCCCTCGGCCAGCAGGTCAAGTCCGTCCTCGACGCCGGTGAGCTCGTAAGCGACGACCTCGTGGTCGCCCTCGTCAAGGAGCGCTTCGCTCAGGCCGACGCCGCCACTGGCGCACTGCTCGACGGCTTCCCTCGCACCCTCGGCCAGGCCACCGCGCTGGACGTCATGCTCGGTGACGAGCCCGTTTCGATTTGTATCAACCTCGACGTGCCGACACCTCTCGTCGTTGAGCGTCTCAGCAAGCGTCGCGTCTGCCAGGAGTGCGGAGCGATCTACCGTGCTGATGACCCCGCTGGGGCCAGTGGCACCTGTGAGAAGTGTGGCGGCGACGTCATCCAGCGGGCTGACGACCAGCCCGAAGCGATTCGCCAGCGCCTCGACGCCTACGAACGTGACACTGCACCACTCCTCGACTACTACTCCCAGAAGAATCTCGTTGTCACCGTCAACGGCGACCAGTCCGTTGAAGCGGTCGGTGCCGACGTGGCCCGCGCGCTGTCGGACCGGGGACTGGTGTGAGGCGTTCAGCCGACGAACTGAACAAGATGCGCAAGGCCGGCAAGGTCGTTGCGGAGATGCACGAAAAGACTCGTGAGGCCATCAAGCCCGGTATCACCACGGCCTATCTCAACGAGATTGCCGCGGCCGTCATTGAAAAGCGTGGCGCGCGCAGCAACTTCCTCGGCTACCACGGATTCCCGGCCGTTATCTGCACGAGTCCCAACGACATGATCGTCCACGGCATTCCTGGTGACTACGTCTTGCAGGAAGGCGACATCATCTCTATTGACTGTGGCGCCATTGTCGAGGGTTACCACGGCGATGCGGCCTACACCGCCGGTGTTGGCACCATTAGCAAGGAAGCCCAGCGACTCCTCGAAGTAACCGAGCGTTCGCTCTGGGCCGGCATCGAGCAGATGGTCATTGGAAATCGCCTGAACGAAATCGGTCGGGCCATTGAGAAGGTGGCTGACGCCGCCGGTTTTGGCATTGTGCGCGAGTACGTTGGCCACGCCATTGGCACCGCGATGCACGAGAGCCCCCAGGTGCCGAACTACTGGCCCGGCGCCGGTGGACCGACACTGAAGCAGGGCATGGTCTTTGCCGTGGAGCCGATGATCAACATCGGTGGGGAAGAGACCTACACCTTGGATGACGGGTGGAGCGTCATGACGACCGATGGTTCTCTTTCGGCCCACTTCGAGCACACCATCGCCATCACTGACAACGGGCCCGAAGTCTTCACCCTCGGCTAGTTCGACGTCGGCGCTACTCGACGACATAGCCATCAACTACTCAGCGTTCAAGATGCTTTTGTCCGTAGAGCGCCGCCTCGGTGCGCCGTTGGAATCCCAACTTGGCGAGCAGGTTCGAGACGTAGTTCTTCACCGTCTTCTCGGCCAAGAACATCTCGTCGGCAATCTCTCGATTGGTCAGTCCTTCGGTGAGGAGCTGCAGAATGCGTAGCTCTTGCGGGCTCAATGCTTCGAGACGATTCTGTTCTTGCACGCGACGCTGAACGCGCAGTTTGGCTCGCTCTAAGACGTCATCGCTAAAGAGCGCGCGCCCTTCACCCACCGTCATGATGGCGGTAACGAGGTCGTTGGAGCGAACATCCTTTAGGACGTAACCGGCAGCCCCGGCGGCGATGGCGGCGTCAAAGGCCTCGTCGTCGCTGAACGATGTAAGCATCAGGCAACGAAGTTCGGGTGCCAGGTCGCGCAGTTCGCGACACAGCTCAACACCATTGCCGTCGGGAAGCTGCACGTCGAGTACGGCCACGTCTACATCGAGCGTCGGGAAAATCTCGAGCGCACTCTTTACGTCGCCCGCTTCTCCGACGACGGTTATTCCGCCGGAGGCCGCCAAGAGACCGGCGAGTCCTCGACGAACAATCTCGTGATCATCAACCAACAAGACACGGATCACTGACTCACTCCCTCTACTCGCCACGTGGCCACCGTGCCACCATCGCGCTGAGCGCTCACGGCAAACGTTCCGCTCAACTGTTGCGCCCGAGTCGTCATGTTGTTGATCCCGTTGCCACGCGGCGCCATTTCATCAAAGCCCCGACCGTTATCGCTGACGCGCAGCGTTAGGGCGCCATCGCGCACCGAGACACTCGCCGTGGCGCGATTGGCGCCGGCGTGGTGCACCACGTTGGAGAGCAGTTCGCGCAGAGTCGCTAAGAGTTCGGCTCGACACTTCGGTCCGATGAGCGTGTCGAGTGGACCATCAAAGAGCACGTCGACGTGGAGTCCCGAGGTACTTGGCAGCTCTTCAATGACGCGAAGAATGTCACTGCGTAGTGACTCTCGCTTGCTACGGGGGTCTTGGGTGATGTCAAAGATGGTGGTGCGAATCGTGCGAATTGTGTCGTCCAGATCATCGAGCGCCTCGTTGATCAGTGCGGTCGGACCCTCGGGTAGTGGTTGAGTCAACGTGGACTGGAGCGAGAGTCCCACCGCGAAGAGTCGCTGGATGACCGTGTCGTGGAGGTCGCGCGCCATACGGGCCCGCTCGTGCGTGAGTGTGAGCTGTTCGATCTGTTCGCGCTGGCGAGCCTGGTCAATGACGAGACCGGCTGCTCGACCCAGCGTCTCGATGAGACCTTCGTCTTCTTCGCTGAAGGTACCGGACCGCTTGTTGGTGAGATAAAGGTTCCCGAAAACGGTGCCGTCGCCGGTCCGCACCGGAGCGCCGAGGAAGTTATGCATCGGGGGGTGGTTCGCGGGGAACTCTGAGTGCCCGCCCGTCGGCATGGGGTCAACGCGCAGGCTCTGGCCCGACTCGATGACCTCTCCGAGAAGTCCGTGGCCCACGGGTAGCCGACCAATGGCCTGGCGAACCTCGTCAGTAATGCCGACAGTGATGAACTCTTTGATCTGCTGGGTCGTCGGGTCGAGGACCCCGAGGGCGCCGTACTGCGCCCCAACCAGCTCGCATGCGCTCCGTACGAGGTGGCGCAGCAAGACGTCGAGTTCGGCGTCGGCCTCGATGAGCATCATGGCCGAGATGAGTGACTGCAGTCGCTCGGAGTCCCGGATGGTGTGGTAAGGCACGCCTTCAGTCTGGCACTAGGCCTCGGTCACGTCGTGCCGATAGCGCCAGTCGGTCTCGTCCCCGACCAGGACCGTGAGGGGAATCTGAAGAATCCGCCCCCCTAGTCGATGGAAGGTCCAGAAGGGGTCGCCGTCCCGGAGGGCCAGCACGGGATCATCCGAGCCGATTGGCCGTCCCACGCCGCTGGCGGAGACGGTCCAGGCAATGCCTTCGTCGAGGTAGCCATCCACGTTGACTGTGAGGACCTCGCGATGGGCCACGGCCTCCCAAACGACCGATTCATCGGTCGCCACCAGAACCGACTGGCCGAGAACGGTCACGGGAACTGGTCGGGCGGCCGGGAGACAGCGAACGGTAACGAGCAAACGGGCCCATTTTGCCTGTTCAAGATGGGTGCGACACTCCTCGAGGCTGAGTTCACGCCGAGAGGCGTGGTCGGTAAAGGAGATACCCATGGACCCACTATGGCCTAAGAAATCCCCGGGTCACTAGGGGCTTTGGTCTCAAATTTTGGAATTTCGGCCCCATGCCTTAGAATTACTGCTCCTGCTGAGTTGGGCTCTCACGAGTTCGATGAGTGGTGTAAAGCGGCACGATCTATGCCCACCGAGTGGCCTCCACGCCCCCGGATTCACCCCTCGAGCCGACCCGGATTTTGGGGTTGTCGAAAAGTTGGGTAAGATGACAGGCCGACCTTCTAGGGCTACCTAGGTGGTCACCCTTTACTCGTCAAAGACGGGTGAAGTCGCAGTATCGCAACAAGGAGAAAGAACCTGACGAAGCAAAAGGAAGACGCGTTCACCGTTGAGGGAACCGTGGTGGAAGCCCGGCCCAACGCGATGTTCGAGGTCAAGTTGGAGAACGGATTCACGGTGCTCGCAATGAGCTCTGGTCGCATGCGCCAGAACCGCATTCGTATCCTCCCCGGTGACAAGGTCCAAGTTGAGATCACGCCGTACGACATGACCCGTGGACGCATCACCTACCGCTACAAATAATTCAGGTTCGAAAGTCGAGAAAGAAACAAGATGAAGGTTCGCGCAAGCGTTAAGACAATGTGTGAGAAGTGCAAGGTCATTCGTCGTTCTGGTCACGTCCGCGTGATCTGCGAGAACCCTCGTCACAAGCAGCGCCAGGGCTAGGAGAGGAAAGACATGGCCCGTATTTCTGGAGTTGACATCCCGCGCGATAAGCGCACGGTGATTTCATTGACCTACATTTTTGGCATTGGTCCGACCAAGGCCAAGGAAATCTGTGCCGCGACTGGCATTGACGAATCGATTCGCGTGAAGGAACTCAGCGAAGCCGACGTCAACAAGCTGCGTGCGTACATCGACCAGAACCTCACGGTTGAGGGTGACCTCCGTCGTGACGTTGCTCAGGACATCAAGCGCAAGATGGAGATCAACTGCTTGCAGGGAATCCGTCACCGCAAGGGCCTCCCGGTCCGCGGTCAGCGCACCCGTACCAACGCCCGTACTCGCAAGGGACCGAAGCGCACCGTCGCCGGTAAGAAGAAGGTGAAGAAGTAATGGCTAAGCCAGTTGCTCGCAAGGTTCGTAAGAAGGAACGCAAGAACGTCGCCTACGGCGTCGCTCACATCAAGAGCTCCTTCAACAACACCATCGTGTCAATCACCGACCCGGAAGGCAACGTTCTGTCGTGGGCCTCATCGGGTCAGGTCGGTTTCAAGGGTTCGCGTAAGTCGACTCCTTTCGCCGCCCAGCTCGCCGCGGAGAAGTGCGCCAAGGCAGCGATTGAACACGGCGTCAAGAAGGTAGACGTACTCGTTCGTGGACCGGGCTCCGGTCGCGAAACGGCGATCCGCTCGATCGCTGCGGCCGGCATTGAAGTGCAGGCCATCAAGGACGTCACCCCGCTACCCCACAATGGATGTCGCCCTAAGAAGCGTCGTCGAGGCTAAGGAACACAATGGCTCGTTACACCGGACCCGTTTGCCGACTCTGTCGTCGTGAGCGCACCAAGCTCTTCTTGAAGGGTGAGCGCTGCATGTCGCTCAAGTGCCCCATGTCAGAGAACTCTGACCGTCAACTTCGTTCATTCCCTCCTGGCATGCACGGCGCCAGCCGTCAGCGTCAGGGATCGGAATACCTGACCCAGCTCCGTGAGAAGCAGAAGGCTCGTCGTATCTACGGCGTGCTGGAACAGCAGTTCCGCAACCTCTACGAAGAGGCCAGCCGTCGTCCCGGTATGACCGGTACGAACCTGCTGCAGTTCCTCGAACTGCGTCTCGACAACGTCGCCTACCGCGCCGGCTGGGGTGCTAGCCGATCGCAGGCTCGCCAGTTCGTCCGCCACGGTCACGTGACGGTCAACGGCAAGCGCGTGACGATTCCTTCGTACCGCGTTCGCCCCGGCGAAGTCGTGGCCCTCAAGGACAAGACCCGCACGAACTTCAACGTCACGCGCAACCGTGACACGTTGGAGCGCACCGTGCCAGGTTGGCTCGAGACGAGTGACAATGGCTTTGCCATCACCGTTCGTGCCGTTCCGGCCCGTGAGCAGATTGATGAGCAGCTCCACGAGCAGCTCATCGTCGAGCTCTACTCGAAGTAGTCATTTCTTAACTAGTTACACCAGCAATACGAAGCGAGGATCCACATGCTGATCATTCAGCGTCCCACCATTGAGCCAGTCGGTGAAGCCGTCGGCAACACCCAGTCGTTCCGAGTCGGGCCACTTGACCCCGGCTTCGGTCACACGCTAGGTAGCTCCCTGCGTCGCACGTTGCTGAGCTCTATCCCGGGTGCTGCGGCTACCCGCGTGAAGTTCGGTAACGGTGTTGCTCTCCACGAGTTCGGCACCATCGAAGGCGTCAAGGAAGACGTCCTCGACATCTGCCTCAACCTAAAGGACCTCGTCGTGAGCGTCGAGAGTGACGAGCCCGTCACGATCAGCCTGGACAAGCACGGTGAAGGCCCCGTTACCGCGGCCGACCTCAAGCTGTCCTCTGACGTTTCGGTGCTCAACCCTGACCTCGTTCTCGCGAACCTCACGACCGCCAAGTCGTCACTGGCCTTTGAACTCCGCGTCGAGCGCGGCAAGGGCTACGTCGGCGCCGAAGGCAACAAGGCCGGAATTGGCATCGACGAGATTCCTCTCGACGCCATCTTCTCGCCCGTTCGTCGTGTGGCCTTCGAAGTCGAGCCGGTCCGCGTGGACCTCGCCAAGGACTTTGACAGCCTCATCATCGAAGTCGAGACCGACGGTTCGATCGCTCCTTCCGAGGCGCTTTCATCGGCCGGTAAGACGCTGGCTTCGCTCATCGAACTCATTGGTTCGTTCGACGAGGCCGTGCCGGCCCTGCAGCTTGGTGACGTCAGCGCCGCCACTGCCGCGGCCAGCGAGCTGGACATCAACATCGAGGCCCTGGGCCTCGGTGAGCGTGCTCGCAACTGCTTGAAGCGTGCCGGCATCAACACGGTCGCTCAGCTCACCAACGCCACCGAGCGTGACTTGATGGCAATCACCAACTTCGGCGAGACGTCGCTGAAGGATGTAAACGAGCGCCTGGCCGAGCGTGGCCTGGCCCTGAAGTCGGAGTTCTAGAGATGCGTGGTACCCCAAAGCGCAGTCACCGTTTCGGTGGTGACGCTGCTCACCAAAAGGCCATGATGGGCAACCTGGTTGCCTCCATGATTGCCGCTGAAGGAATTGTGACGACCGAGGCCAAGGCCAAGGCCCTGCGTCCCATCGTCGAGAAGGTCGTTACCGCGGCTAAGAACTCGCCCGAGGGTTCGGTTCACGCCCACCGTCGCGTTGTTGCGTTCATTCGCGACAAGGACATGACGCACAAGCTCTTCACGGAGATCGCCCCCCGGTACGCCACGCGTCCTGGTGGCTACACCCGAATCTTGAAGCTTGGTCCGCGTCCGGGCGACAACGCTCCGATGGCGCGCATTGAGTTTGTTTGATGCAACAAACGCCACCCAACGGTGGCGCATAGACCTCGCCTATGACGGTCGGGGTCTGCATGGTTTTGCTGAACAGCCCGATCACCTCACGGTGGTCGGGCTGCTTCGTGAAGTACTGACGCGAACGCTCCGCTTAAACCAAGCTCCACTCATCGTTGGTGCTGGCCGCACCGATGCCGGCGTCCACGCCTTTGCGCAGGTCATTCACGTCGATCTGCCGAACCCCCTCTTTCCAGATGATCGCGGCGAAGAGTCGGCACGACTTATTCGCAGCCTGAACTCTCAGCTAGCCGGCCGCCTTCGCCTGCTCTCGATGCGGCGCGTGAGCGATGAGTTTCACGCCCGCTTCTCGGCGACCTGGCGGGCCTATCGCTACCTAGTCGTGGAAGGGGAGGGGCCGGCCCTCGATCTGACGGGCCACCTCGCCTGGCTGACCCCCGGACCCATCGACCTGGACCTCCTGAATGAGGCGGCGGCACTGCTGGTCGGCTCCCATGATTTTCGAGCCTTTTGCCGCCGAGCGCCGGGCACGACCCTCGCAGACCCCCTACGGCGCGACGTGACCCACGCGGCCTGGCAACGCCTTCCTGACGCCCTGGGCCTGCACCCTGGCGGTGGCCCAGTGCTCCGCCTCGATATTCGAGCCAACGCCTTTTGCCACCAGATGGTCCGCAGTCTGACCGGCACGATGATTGCCATCGGGCAGGGAAAACGCCCAATTTCTCTCATTTCCGAGCGATTGGAGTCAGGAAATCGTGAGGCGTTGCCCACCCCGGCCCCGGCGGCCGGCCTGGCCCTCGTTGGGGTCGGATATCCCGAATTTGCCGGAGGACCCTCCGGCTTTGTAGGCTAGGTAGTCCGCTGCGGAGCCCCGTGGCAACTTCAGACGCGAAACAAGGAATAACAGTGCGCACGTATTCACCCAAGGAATCCGAGATCACTCGGAGCTGGCACGTCATCGATGCTGATGGCCTCGTACTCGGTCGTATGTCGACCGAGGTCGCTCGTCTGTTGCGTGGTAAGCACCGCGCCTACTTCACGCCTCACCTCGACACGGGTGACTTTGTCATCATCGTGAACGCCGACAAGATCAAGCTCTCGTCTGACAAGGCCGACAAGAAGTTCGCCTACCGTCACTCCGGCTACCCGGGCGGTATCCGCGCCACGCGTTGGAGCGACTTGCTCGCTAACGACCCCGTGAAGCTGGTCTTTGACTCGATCAAGGGCATGGTTCCTCACACCCGTTTGGGCCGCGCTCAGATGGGCAAGCTTTTTGTCTACTCCGGCCCGACTCACCCGCACGCCGCGCAGCAGCCAGTTCCATTCGACACCTCGGCAATCCGCCGCGGCTAAGGAGATATTCGTCGTGACTACCGAGACCACTCAGACCACTGGCCGTCGCAAGGAAGCGGTTGCCCGCGTCCGCCTGCGCCCCGGCACTGGCACCATCACCATCAACGGTCGTGCCCTGGACAACTACTTCACCTCAGCGACCCACCGTCAAATGCTGACCCAGCCGCTACGTGACACCAACACCGAAGTCGCCTACGACGTCGACGCCACCATCGCCGGTGGCGGCATGGCGGGACAGGCCGGCGCACTGCGTCTCGGCATTGCCCGTGCCTTGATCGAAGTCGACGCCGAGCTGCGTGGCACCTTGAAGAAGGCCGGCCTCTTGACGCGTGATGCGCGCAAGAAGGAAAGCAAGAAGTACGGTCTCAAGAAGGCCCGTAAGGCTCCGCAGTACTCGAAGCGTTAAGCCGATGTCCGTGCGCTTTGGCACGGACGGTATTCGCGGTGTCGCGGGTATCGACATCACTGTCGATCTCGCGTACCGCTTAGGCCGCGCAGTTGCTTCCGTCTTCGGTGTAACGACCGTTGTCGGATACGACACTCGCGAAAGTTCCGAGTCCCTCTCACTGGCCGTCCTCCAGGGCCTCGTCGACGGTGGCGTGCCGGTAGTCAATCTCGGTGTCTTTACAACCCCTGGCGTAGCCGTGCTGGCCGAACACGTCGACGGTGTCGGCATCGTTATCTCGGCGTCGCACAATCCCTTCTCCGACAACGGACTGAAAGTCTTTGGTCGTGGCGGCACCAAACTCGATCACGAAACCGAGGACGCCGTCCAAGAGGCCTTGAATGCGGCACCGTCACCGAACGAACCCTTTACCAACATCTCGATTGATACGTCCGCTCGCGACGTCTATTTGAAACGGCTCCGGGCGCAACGTCCCAATACCTTGTTGGCCGACCTGCACCTCGTGCTCGACTGCGCGAACGGTGCGTCATTTGATCTAGCGCCCGAGCTCTTCCGTTCGCTGGGTGCCACGGTCGACGTCATTCACGCCACGCCAGATGGCCGCAACATCAACACCGACTGCGGCTCGACGCACCCGCAAGACCTTCAAGCGACCGTGACCCGTCTCGGGGCCGACCTGGGACTGGCCTTTGATGGTGACGCCGATCGGTTAGTGGCCGTCGATGAGCGTGGTGAACGGCGTGACGGTGACGACCTCATGGTCCTTTTCGCGCTAGATCTGCACCAGCGAGATGAACTCGACACGCTCGTGATCACCTCGATGAGCAACCTCGGTCTGCGACAAGCCCTGCAGGCATCGGGTATCGCGCTTCGCGAGACCGATGTCGGCGACCGCAACGTTCTGATCGCCCTCGAAGAAGCCAACCTGCCCTTTGGAGGCGAACAGTCGGGTCACTTAATCTTTCGACACGAACTCGCTACCGGTGACGGCATGCTCTCGGGCATTCATCTCGCCGAGTTGATTGTGCGTAGTGGCCCACTTGGTGAGCAGTGCGACGCCGCGTGGCGACGCGCCCCCCAGTTCTTGGTGAACATCGCTCGAGACGCGTTTAACGAGTCCCGAGTGCAGGACGTAATCGACGAGGCCTGTGCCGCCCACGGCGCTGCCAAGTCGGAACTTCGGATTGTGATTCGACCATCGGGAACTGAGCCGGTCGTCCGCGTCATGGTCGAAGCAGTCAACGGCACCTTGATTCGTGAACTCGAAGCGTCGCTACGCGCCGAATTTGTCTAATCCCTAAGAAAATTGCCCGTTCGGTAGACTAAGGGCCATGTGCGGCATCATCGGTGTCGTGGGAGCACAAGATGCTCTTCCGATTCTTCTAGAGGGACTTGAACGTCTCGAATACCGCGGCTACGACTCGGCCGGCGTGGCCCTCGTCACCGCCGGTTCAGCCTGGCGAGCCCGGGCCGCCGCCGGCACGGAGTCCGTCGCGGCACTCGTGGAGGCCTGTTCGGCCGCCCCGACCTTCAGTCCGTCGGGTATTGGTCACACCCGCTGGGCCACGCACGGTGCGCCGGGCGAACACAATGCCCATCCCCACATGGACTGCGCCGGATCGATTGCCCTCATCCACAACGGCATTATCGAGAACCATCAAGAACTCGGTGATCAACTTCGTGAACGGGGCCACGTCTTCACGTCAGCGACCGACACTGAAGTGCTGGCGCACCGAATTGAAGAGTGGCGCAAGAGCGGGCTCGATCTTCTCGAGTCGGTGCGGGCCACGTTGAACGAAGTTCGCGGGGCCTTTGCCCTCGCCGTTATGGATGCTGACGAACCGGATGTCATCATCGCCGCGCGACGGGTCTCTCCGCTCATTGTTGGCACGGCCGATGGCGTGACGCTGTTGGCCTCGGACGTTCCGGCCATTCTTGACCGCGCTGATCGGTTCTTTGTCGTCGACGACGACCAACTCGTTCGCTTGACCCCTTCGGGCTACTCGGTCACCGATTTGGCCGGCAACGTCGACCAGCTCCGTGAGCTTGACGTCAACTGGGACCTTGAGACAGCCCAAAAGGGTGGGTACGACGATTTCATGACCAAAGAGATCAACGAGCAGCCCGACGCCGTGCGGGCCACGTTGCTTGACCGGGTTAACGAACAGGGCCGTATCAAGTTTGATGAACTGCGTCTTAGCGATGCTCAACTCCGCGACGCCGCGAAGGTCGTCCTGGTGGCCTGCGGCTCGAGTTTCCACGCCGCGATGGTGGCCAAGTACGCGATTGAGCGTTGGGCCCGCGTCTCGGTCGAAGTCGACATCGCTTCAGAGTTTCGTTATCGCGATCCCGTCGTCGACGGCACCACGCTGGTCATCGGCGTTTCCCAGAGTGGTGAGACGATCGACACGATTCAAGCCCTCCGCGAAGCCAAGGCTCGGGGCGCGATGGTGGTGGCCGTCTCCAACGTCGTGGACTCCTCGATGGCCCGTGAAGCCGACGCCGTGCTCTATACGCGGGCCGGTCTGGAAGTCTGTGTCGCATCGACGAAGGCAGTTCTGGCGCAGATTGCCGCCCTTGAACTCCTGGCCCTCCAGTTAGCGCAGGTGCGTGGGACGCTGACCAACGACGAAGTGGCCGTCTTGTTCCATCAACTCGAAGTGACCCCCGAACTGGTCCGCACCACCATTGGTCGCGATGCACTGGTGGCCGAGACGGCCCGGGAACTTCGTGATGCCCGGGACTTCTTCTTCCTCGGACGCAACGTCGGTTTCCCGGTGGCTCTCGAAGGGGCCCTCAAACTCAAAGAGATCTCCTATCTCCACGCGGAGGGCTACCCGGCCGGCGAACTGAAGCACGGGCCTCTGGCCCTTATTGAACCCGGGGTCGTCGTGGTGGCGATCGCCACTGACGGAGTCCTGCTCGAAAAACTGTTAGCCAACATTGCCGAGGTGAAGAGTCGGGGCGCCACGGTCGTGGCGATCTGCGCCGACGGCGACGACCAGGTTCCCGCCGTGGCCGATTTTGTGCTGCGCGTCCCGGCCACGAACTCGCTGTTGTCACCCATCGTGGACATCGTCGTGCTCCAGCAGCTGGCCTATCACCTGGCTCGCGGTCGCGGTCTCAACGTCGACCGGCCCCGGAACTTGGCCAAGACCGTCACGGTCGAATGAACGGCGTGGCTGGGCTCGGCATTGACCTCGTCGACGTCGATCGCTTCGCCCGCGTCCTCGAACGCCGACCGGCGTTAGCTGGACGGCTCTTCTCGACGAATGAAGTGACCGACGCCCAGAGTCGTCCCGAGCGACTCGCCGCCCGCTTCGCCGTGAAGGAGGCCGTCATGAAGGTGCTCGACGTGGGCCTCGGTGCGGTGGCGTTCCAGGACATCGTCGTTCAGCGTCTCGAGAGTGGTGCACCCGTGCTCGTCGTGTCAGGCACGGCCCAGGCGTTAGCCGCGGCGAAGGGTATTCGAACCTGGCACGTCTCGCTGACGCACACCGACCGGACGGCCGGCGCCGTGGTGATTGGCCTCACGTGATTCCCGTCCTGACGTCGAGTGAGATGCGTCTCGCCGACGCGGCCGCCATTGCCGAGTCCAGTCAGGAGGCCGTCTTGGCACGGGCCGGCGTGGCCGTTGGTCACGTGGCCGCGACCATGCTCGGCTCGACCTACGGCCGCCGGGTCGCCGTCGTAGTCGGACCTGGCCTCAACGGCGCCGACGGACGATTGGCCGGTCAATACTTGCGGGCGCGCGGGGCCAAGGTCGAACTGATCGAAGTTACGAATCAACCCAAGGAGCTTCGGGGGGTTGATCTCTACATCGACGCGGCCTTCGGTCTTGGGTGCTCTCGTCCCTACGTGGCCCCTCGGGTCGCCGACGGCGTTGCCGTGCTCGCCGTCGATCTGCCATCGGGTGTCGACGCCGACACCGGTGCCCTCCACGGCCGTCCCGTGCGGGCAGATGTGACCATCGCCCTCGGTGCACTCAAGCCCGCGCACTTGGTGGGCGAGGCCGCGACCTACTGCGGCGACGTCGTGCTCAATACGATTGGCATCACGAGCCACGCCACGCGCCACCTCGTAGAAGACGACGACGTCGCAGCGTTGATTCACCAGCGACGTGACGAACATAAGTGGAGCCACGCGCTCTACGTCGCGGCCGGGTCGGAGTTGATGCCCGGTGCCGCGGCACTGGTTTGCGATGCGGCTCTGGCGAGCGGAGCGTCAATGATTCGCCTCCGACCTTTTGGTGAGCTCGCCCGACTGTATGGCTGGCCCGACGAAGTCGTCCTCGAGTCTGGTGATGAGATTGATGAGCGGTGCCGAGCCGTTGTCGTCGGCCCCGGCGTCGGTAGTGACCCGGCCGCTCAGGCCTTTGCCGATGACGTCGTTCGCGCGAGCCGGGTGCCACTCGTCCTCGACGCCGACGGCATTACTCGTGAGCGGCTGGCGCTGCGACGCTTGTCGAGCGAGCTCATCGTGACGCCCCACGGGGGAGAGTTGCGTCGACTCATCCAAGAGCCGACGGGAAATTCGCTCATCGATGCCGTTCGGGTCGCGACCGAGACGGGGGTAACGGTCTTACTAAAGGGCCCCGTGACGGTGATAGCCGCCCCGACGGGGAACGTGCTCTTTGTTACGAGTGGCACGCCATCACTCGCGACGGCCGGCACGGGTGACGTGTTGTCGGGCATGATTGGGGCCGCCCTCGCCCGGGGCCTTTCGCCGCTACTGGCCGCGGGTCTTTCGGCCCACGTGCACGGGTTGGCGGGCCAGCGGTTAGCCCCGTACGGACAGGCCTCCCGAATGGACGACGCCATCCGCCAAGTTCTGCGAGAGTTAGAACATGCCAATTGAGGGAATTCGTCGACCCGCGTGGGCCGAAATCGATCTGGCGGCGCTGCGCCACAACATCGTCACGCTGCGTGAGCTCGTGGCCCCAGCCCAACTCTGTGGAGTCGTCAAGGCCAATGGCTACGGCCACGGCGCACTCTTCGCGGCCCGGGCCCTGCTCGATGCGGGAGTTGCCGGATTGGCTGTGGCCATTGTGGACGAGGGAGTCGAGCTGCGTGAGGGCGGCATTGTCGAGCCGATCTTGCTGCTCGCCGAAGCGCCGTCCGAATCACTCGTCGACGCTCTCGAGGCCAAGCTGACGCTAACGATTGGTTCGGTCGAGGGCGCTCGGGCGGCTGTCGCAGCTGCGTCAAACGTCAGTGGGCGTTCTCCGGTGCACATAAAAGTCGATACGGGAATGCACCGCATGGGTGTCGACATCGCCGACCTCGACGCCGTTCTCGACATCGTGAAGGCGTCGCCGAACCTGGTCATTGAGGGCCTCTACTCGCACTTTTCGGTGGCCGACTCGGATCAGCCACAAGACCGTGACTACTGCGAACTGCAGATGCAACGCTTCGACGAGGCCCTCGCGATGGCGAGGGCCAAGGGAATCGATCCTCCGTTAACCCACCTCGCGAACTCGGCCGCCGCCATTTCGCTCCCCGCAGCGCGTCGCTCGATGGTGCGTGTCGGTCTGGCCGCTTACGGGTATTTGCCTCACCCATCGATGGCGGCCACGCTGGCCGCACGGGGCATGGCTCTGCGCCCCGCGCTGTCACTCCACGCCCGAGTGACGGCCGTGCGCCACCTCGAAGCGGGCGAACGACCAAGTTACGGCCGCCGCCGCGCCCTTCCGGGCGACGCGACGGTGGCGACGGTGCCCTACGGCTACGCCGATGGCTACCCGCGTCGATTCTTTGATGCCGGCGCCGAAGTGCTGATCAATGGTGTGCATCGTCCCTTGGCCGGCGCGGTCACGATGGACCAGCTGGTGATCGACTGTGACGGTGATCACGTGAAGGTTGGTGACGAAGTAGTCCTGCTGGGGGCACAGGGGGGAGAGACCATCTCGGCCGACGAATGGGCTACCTGGGGCGGCACCATTACGTGGGAGATTCTCTGCGGCATCGGGGCTCGGGTGCCTCGCATCGCCCGACCCTGACCCATGGAGCTCAGCGAGGCATCGTCGTGTACGCGATGCGCACTCTCCGCTACCAGAACGCAGGTCGTCATTGGCACGGGATCATTGAGCGCACGGCTCATTGTGGTCGGCGAAGCACCAGGTCGACACGAGGACGAGGGTGGCCAACCCTTCATTGGTCGGAGTGGTCAGCTTCTCTTTTCGCTCATTGCCGAGGAACTTCAGTTGTCGCGGGAGGAGTGCTACGTCACGAACGTGGTGAAGTGTCGCCCACCCGATAATCGAACACCCCGGGCACCCGAGATTCTGGCGTGCAGTCCTTGGCTGGATTTACAGAAGGCTTCGTGGCACCAGAGTGTGGTGCTGGCTCTCGGGTTGACTGCCGCGCGAGTCATGGTTGGCGCAAAAGGCACGATGAAGGACCTGCACGGCGTGCCGGTGCGCCGAGAGGGGCTGACCGTCGTCTCGACCTATCACCCGGCTGCCGCCCTGCGCCAAGGACCTAGCGTGATAGCCGTGATGCGTTCTGATCTCGCCGTCGTTCGGGGCCTGCTCTCGTGAGCATTTTCCGTTCCACGTCAAACGTCGAGCAGACCAAGCGGGCCGGCACAGAGCTGGCCGGCCTCCTGCTCCCGGGTGACATCATTTTGTTGACCGGCCCCCTGGGCGCCGGCAAAACGGCCCTCACCCAAGGTCTGGCCGTCGGCCTCGGTGTCAGCGAACGAGTGACGAGCCCCACCTTCACGCTCGTTCGTCAACACCAGTGTGTCAACAGTCAGGGAATCGAGACGCTTCACCACGCCGACGTGTATCGGACGAATTCTCTGGACGAAATTGAAGACCTCACGCTCGACGAGCTCGTAGAGCGTGGTGGCGTCGCCGTGATCGAGTGGGGCGAAATGGCTGCGCCACTTCTTGGTTCAGTGGCGTGGCGCATCACGATAGAGGTGGTTGACGACGAAGAGCGGCGCATCGTCGTTGACGAGACCAGTGTCGGCGATCGAGTATCGCTCGTGCGAACATGGGCGACGTCGTGAATACCCTCTTTATCGAAACGTCTACGCCACTTTGTGCGATTGCACTCGGCCGCGGCGAAACCATTGAGTGTCGCGAGCTCGACAGGGATCGTCGACACGTCGAAGCCCTGACGCCGGGCATTCAGTCGCTCCTGGCCGAGCACGACCTGCGCGTTGCGGACCTCGATCGCGTTGTGGTCGACCGAGGTCCCGGTCTGTTCACCGGTCTGCGGGTCGGCGTGGCGACGGCACTGGCTCTCGCCGACGCCGTCGGTGCCACGTTGGTGGGCGTTACGTCACTCGAACTCTTGGCCCATGGACTGTGGTTGGAGGGGGTTCGCGGCGCTGTCGAATGCCTCATTGACGGCCGTCGGGGCGAAGTTTTTTCGCAAGCCTTCATTCTCGAGGAGACCATTCGGTCTCGCACTGAGCCGACGGTGCGCACCCCGCAAGACGTGGTCGTCGAGTACGGAACGAGCGGAGCGCCAACGACGTTTGTTGGCGACGGGGCCGATCGGTATCGCGACCTCTTCTCTC
>CANGMP010000006.1 GCA_947455165.1 Acidimicrobiaceae bacterium
CCCGAATTGGCTCGCACAATGCGGGCCTACCTCTCTGAGTGGCAGCCCGAGCCGGTCCACCCCGCAGTCGCGCTCGAAGTGTCAAGTCACGCCCTCGATCAGCACCGTGTTGACGGCTTGGTCTTTGACGTCGCCGTCTTTACCAATCTCTCGCACGACCACCTCGACTATCACGAGACCATGGATCGCTATCTCGCGGTCAAGGCCACGCTCTTCACCCCCGAGCGGAGCCGACACGCGGTCGTCTGGAACGACGGCGTGTGGTCCGAGAAACTCCTCTCGATGGCCACGACGACCGCCACGGTGCTCGAACCCGATTCACTTGGCGTCGTCGAGGCATCTATCGGGCGACTGAAGTTTCAGTGGCGCGGGCACGTGATCGAATCGCGCTTGACTGGTCGCTACAACGCCGTCAACCTCGCGTTGGCGCTCGAAGCGTGTGCCCAGTTGGGTGCCGATGTTGACAAATTGGTCGTCGCCGCGTCACGCGTTGAGCCCGTGCCGGGGCGGTGCGAGCTGGTGAGTTCACCGACGAGGACAGTTTTGGTTGATTTCGCCCACACTCCGGATGGTCTGGCAACGGTCTTGCGAGATGTGCGTTCGATGCACGCGGGACGCATCATCACCGTTTTTGGGTGTGGAGGAGACAGGGACACGGCCAAGCGTTCAGTCATGGGCCACATTGCCGGTGATCTATCTGACGTTTCAATCGTCACCAATGACAATCCTCGCTCGGAAGATCCCAGCGCTATCGCCGCTCAGGTGGTGAGCGGAATGCCGTCGGGGGCCACGTATCAGGTGATTCTGGACCGGCGCGATGCAATTCGCGAAGCGTTGGCGCTGGCCGGCGCCGAGGACATTGTGATTGTTGCGGGCAAGGGTCATGAAAAGACGCAACAGATTGGCGCCACCGTCATTGACTTTGATGACGTGGCTGTGGCGCGAGAGCTAGTAGAGGAGATGTCGTGCTGAGTTTGATGGAAGCCGGTGGGTTGAGTTTTATTCTCTCGATTTTGCTCACCCCGATGTTGATGCGATTCCTCCGTGCCCGAAAGTTTGGGCAGAACATCCACGAGGACCTTCCCGAGACGCACCAGAGGAAGGAGAGGACCCCCACGATGGGCGGCATCGTGATTATCGCCTCGTCCCTCCTGGGCTATCTCGCCGGCCACATTGGAACTTCCGTGGCCTTTAGTCGCGCTGGCATTCTCGTTATGAGCGTGACCGTGGCTTCAACCTTTATTGGTTTTGCTGACGACATCATCTCAATCCGTAATGCTCGCAATCTTGGGCTCAACAAGCGGGCCAAGTTGCTGGGTCAACTTGTCGTTGCGTCGACGTTTGCCGTGCTGGCCGTGCAGTGGGTCAAGACGTCGACAACCTTGTCGTTCACTCGTTTCGATTTCCCGGGCTGGCAGCTCGGAGCCATCGGCTGGTGCGTCTTGGCAGTTTTCATGCTGGTCTCCACGTCGAATGCGGTGAATCTCACCGACGGACTGGACGGGCTCGCCGCCGGCTCTTCCACCTTTGGCTTTGGCGTCTTGGCCATCATTGGGTATTGGCAGTTTCGTCACAGCTTCACGCAGAACCTCTACCACCTGCCGTCGTCGCTCGACTTGGCCCTCGTTGCTGTGGCGCTTGTCGGAGGTTGCCTCGGATTTCTCTGGTGGAACGCACCGCCGGCCAAGATCTTTATGGGAGACACGGGTTCCTTGGCTCTTGGCACGGCACTGGCTGCGCTCTGTGCGCTGATGAATCTCGACCTGCTCCTCATTGTGATTGGTGGTCTCTTCGTGGTCGAGACCACCTCGGTGATTCTGCAGGTCTTCAGTTTTCGAGTCTTTGGTCGACGAATCTTTCGCATGACGCCGATTCATCACTCATTCGAACTGCGTGGCTGGCCCGAGACGACGATTCTGATCCGCTTCTGGATTCTCGCCGGCCTGCTCGCGGCGCTGGGTCTCGGAATCTTCTACGGCGACTTCGTCAAGATTGCGCAAGTGGTCTGATTATGAAGCAGCCGGCCTTGCTGAGCGACCGCACTCTCCCGACGTGGATTCGCGGTCTCGCGATTTTGCTGATGGCGATCGGCACGTTTCTGGTAGCTATTATCTCCGGACCCGACCAGGGTATCCAGGGCTTTTCGCTGCTTGGTTTTCTCGGTCGCGATCTGATTTACGTGGCGGCCGCACTCGGCGCGCTCTGGTTCGGTCGTCGAGTCTCTCGTCAGTTCCTGGCTCGCACCTTGCCGCTAGTGACGCTGCTGGTTTTTATTCTTGTCCTGGCGGTCTTAGTGCCCCACGTCGGCACTTCCATTAACGGCGCCCGTCGCTGGTTTGTCATGGGCCCGCTGCAGTTTCAGCCCTCGGAGCTTCTCAAGCTCGTTGTCTGTCTCGGACTCCCACTGACCCTCGTTGACGGCCGCTTCGGCTTCTTCCGCCGGGTTCATCCGGTGGTGGCGTGGTTGGTGGCACTGGGTGGTGCCGGTTTGGTGGTTCTCGAGCCCGACATGGGAACAGGCGCCATCATTGTCTTTATCTCGCTCGCCATTGTTTGGGTCTGGGGCATGGAAAGGCGTTGGTTACAGATCATGGGGATCGTCAGCGTGGCGGGGGCCGGACTCTCCTTTGCCATTAGCCCCTATCAGTTCTGGCGTCTGGCGGACATTTACATCAAGTCGCGCTGCAATCCCGTTGATAACTGCTACCAGACCAATCAGTCCAAGATTGCTCTTGGTTCAGGCGGCATCATTGGTCCGGGCCCCGGCCACATTCGCTCGGCATGGGGATTCTTGCCGAACGCCAACACCGACTTCATCTTCTCGGTCGTCGGCGAAGCCTTCGGCTACGTCGGCACGGCGGCCATCATTCTGCTCTACATCGCTCTCGTCTTTTGCGCCGTTCGAGCTTCAATCGGTGCGCGCGATGAGGCCAGCAAGTACATCGCGCTCGGCATCGCGACGTGGTTCGCTATGGAGACTGCGGTCAACGTCGCGTCGTGCCTCGGACTCTTTGCCGTCACTGGCATTCCGCTCCCGTTGATGTCGTACGGCGGCACCGCGCTGGTGGTCAATATGGCCGCTATCGGTATTCTCGTGAACATCGCTGAGCACAAGGGAATATCGACGATCTCGATGGCAAAGTCCCTCAAGCCCCGCAGTGGTCGTTCGTAATGGCTCGAACCATTGTCATTACCGGTGGTGGAACCGGTGGTCACATCTTTCCAATGACTGCCGTGGCCGACGCGCTCGCAGCTCGCGGTCTTGACGCCGACGTCATCAAGTTCGTCGGTTCACGCCGGGGGCAAGAGCGAACACTGTTGTCATCCCGTGCGGAAGAAACCGTCCTCTTGCCGGGCCGTGGCATTAAGCGTTCGCTTCGACCGCTCGCGCTCTGGAACAACGTCACGGCACTGGTCCGACTGGTCTTTTCAGTGCTCATCGCGCTTCGACTCGTGCTTCGTTGGCGCCCGAGTGTTGTCGTTTCCGTCGGCGGCTACGCCGCGTTTCCCATGGTCCTGGCCAGCGTGCTCACGCGTCGTCGCCTGATCTTCATTGAGCTCGATGCCACTGCTGGCCTTGTTCATCGTGTTTTCGAGCGATACGCCACGGTTTTTTGTTTTGGAATTCGCCCTTCTCATTTGCCGGCCAATGGCCGCGTGACGGGTGTTCCACTCCGCCCATCCATCATGGGCGTGGAGCGAAGCTTTGAACAACGAAGTGAGGCAGCGGCCCGACTCGGCGTCGACCCCCAGCGACACATCGTCATCGTGATGACCGGATCGCTTGGTTCTGCGACGGTGAATAACGCCGTCGTTGGTCTGGCCGGACTGTGGTCTGAACGCACCGACGTCGCCATCGTCCACGTAACGGGCCGTCGGGACTTTGAGAGCGTCAGCCAACGTCATCCCGAAACGACAGCTCTTGAGTACGTGGTTCTGCCATTCGCCGACGCCATGAACGATCTGTGGAGCGTGGCCGACGTCGCGCTTTGTCGGGCCGGCGCCACAACGGTGGCCGAACTCACCTATCTCGGCATCCCTTCGATTATGGTGCCTCTGCCGAACGCCCCAGGTGACCACCAGACCAAGAATGCCCAGTCGGTCGTGGACGCCGGGGGAGCGCTGATGCTGCCCGACAGCGCCTGCTCGGCTAACACCTTGGCCGCCGCCGTCGACGATCTACTGCGTGAGCCGACATCACGCGACCAGATGGGCGCAGCGGCGAGGAATCTCGGTCGACGTGACGCCGCCGATGTCTTGGCGACGATTGTTCTTGAGGTCCGTGACGGTGAGTAACGCCTGGCCCCCGCGTCGGGTCCACATCGTGGGTGTCGGCGGGACCGGCATGAGCGGTGTGGCTCGCTATCTCGCCGAACGCGGCTGTGACGTTTCGGGATCCGATGGGGTAGACGGTGCGAGCCTGCAGGCGCTTGGCGATACGTGTGACGTCCGGGTCGGTATTCACCCTGAGCTCGCCGCTGAGGCCGACATTGTGACCATGTCACCCGCGGTCTCTCTGGAACACCCAGAGCTCGTGGCCGCCCGCGAGGCGGGAGTGGCCATTCTCGGGCGCTCAGAGTTTCTGGCCCGCATCTGTGCCGACCATGAAGTCGTCGCCATTGCCGGCACCCACGGAAAGACCACCACGACCTCGATGTACGTGGCAATTTCTCACGCCGCCGGGCGACATGACTCCTGGCTGCTCGGCGCACCTATTCGGGGAGTCGGAGCCAACGGCCACTTCGCAGGTCGACACTTGATCTTGGAACTCGACGAGAGCTACGGCACGTTAGCGACCATCGAACCGACGCTGTTGGGTCTGCTCAACGTGGAGGCCGATCATCTCGATCACTACGGCTCGCTCGAAAATCTTCAGCGCGCCTTTTATCAATTGGTCGCTCGCACGAAGAGCCACGTCGTGGTCTGGGAGGACGGAACTGCTCACCAGCTTGTTCGCACGGTGGCCTCGGTGGTGACGGTGGGCGAAAACTCAACCGCTACGTGGCGTGTCGAGTCAATCGAGCGATCGCTGACTGCAAGCTCGTTCATGCTGCGCGGTCCCAACGTGACGCTTGCCTGTCGCTTGGCCGTTCCTGGACAACACAACATTGAAAATGCCGCCGTGGCTGCGGTCACGGCGCTGCTCGACGGCATTGCTCCGGATCACGTGGAGCGAGGCCTCGCCGCATTCTGCGGGGCCCCACGTCGATTTGAAAGTCACGGCATGGTGCCAGACTCGACTACCTGGGTCATCGAAGACTTCGCCCATCTGCCCGGGGAGCTGGCCACGACCATCGCGACCGCACGTGACGGCGGTGCCACCGATATCGTCGCGGTCTTTCAGCCCCACCGAATTACTCGGACGACGTTCCTGGCCGACGAGTTCGGGCGATGCTTCTCGGGGTTGCGTGAGCTCGTCGTCCTCGACATCTACGCCGCCGGGGAACCTAATCCTGATGGCGTCACTGGCGAGCTCGTCGCTGAAGCGGTCAGGCGCCACTCTGATGTGCCGGTGCGCTATATCGCGACTCGCCAAGCGGCGATGACCTATTTGCAGTCGTTAGCGGTTGTTCCCGAAGGTTTCTTGGTGCTCGGCGCCGGAGACGTTGGCGAGATGGCCGAGTGGCTGGTAGGCAGATAACCATGTCACTGTCGTTGCCGGACGAGGTCGCTTCGCTTGCGGCGCTGAACGCACCGTTCGGCGTGCGCACGACCTACCGCGTCGGAGGATCGGCCGCGGCGCTCATCTCGGTGACGAGCCGCGAGGATCTTGACAGGATTGTGGCGAGCCTTCGGGACGTCAATCCAATCTTTGTGCTCGGGAATGGTTCGAACACGCTCGTGGCCGACGCCGGTTTTGCGGGTGTTGTCCTCAGTCTTTCGGGAGAGTTTGAAGAACTGGCAACCGAAGAGCTTGGCGATGGCTCCTTTCGGGTTCGAGCGGGAGCCGCCCTCGATCTACCGGTGGCCGCTCGGCGTTTGGCCGAAGCCGGAATTGGCGGATTCGCCTGGGCCGTGGGCGTACCCGGCACCTTCGGTGGTGCCGCGGTGATGAATGCGGGCGGTCACGGGAGTGACATGGCACACGCCGTTGAGTCGGTCGAAGTATGGCGCCTCGATGAAGGCCGTATTGAGTCTTGGCCACTCGAGCGGCTGCAGTACGCCTATCGCCACAGTGCCCTCAGTTCTCGTGACGTCGTCGTTTCTGTGACGCTCCATCTGCCGGCCTCGAGTCGCGATGAGACCGTCGAAGAGATGCGAGAAATCGTGCGTTGGCGCCGTGAGCACCAGCCAGGCGGAGCGAACGCCGGCAGCGTCTTTCAAAATCCACCGGACACGAGCGCCGGTGCCCTCATCGAAAAGTCTGGACTGAAGGGCTTTCGTCAAGCAAGCGCCTCGGTAAGCGAGAAGCACGCCAACTTCATTCAGGCTGACCCGGGTGGATCGGCCGATGACGTCTGGCGCTTGATTCGCCACGTCCATGACGTTGTGCTGGCCCAGACCGGTGTCTACCTGAAGACGGAAATTCGATTCGTTGGGTTTCAGCCATGGTGAGGCGCGCCCCGCGGAAAAAAGCCAAGAGTGAGAAAGCTCGTCCCGCGAGAAATCCGGCCTTTCGAAAGTTCCTCCTCTTTACGATTGCCCTGACCTTGGCCGTCGTCGGACTGAACGCCCTCGCTCACATCAACTACTTTCGGGTGCAAGACGTCACGGTGACCGGCAACGGCCACGAAACGGCCGGGGCCGTCATTTCGGTGACGGGACTCGATCAGGCGCCGCCAATGATTGACGTGGACTCAAAGGCGCTGACCAAGCGCGCCCAGAGTCTGCGGTGGATTGAATCAATAACGGCCGTTCGCCACTGGCCACACGGCGTGACGTTGAATGTCCGTGAGCGTCAGCCCGTCGCCGTGGCCTCGGATGATTCGGGTGCCCTCTATCTCGTTGATCGCGGCGGCCACCAACTCGATCCGCCCGCCCTGGGGACGAATCTGCCACGACTGCAGGTTCGGGGCACGACGACGGGTTGGCCGTTTCGTAACTGGGCGCGACCCGCGGCCCGAGTGGCCGCGACGCTACCGATTGCCTTTGGTCGACAGGTCGCCGTCATCTCCATTGATCGACACGGCGTCGTACGGCTCCAAATGACGACACCCGTTTCCTTCGTGCTCGGTACGACTGAAAATCTCCACGACAAGTATGTCGCGGTGGCGGCCGTCATAGCCCACCAGGTCTTGACCCCGGGCTCAATTGTCGACGTTTCGGTGCCGTCGGCCGTGACGATTCAGGCCGGTTAACCATTTGACCGACCCCGAGACCTCGGGTAGCCTCACCCCTTGTATTCCCAGCAAATTCGGCCGTTTTTGAGCCACCGCCTTTGTCTGCGAGAATAGAAGAACGCTTGAAGGGAAGTCCATGAACTTGCAGCAAACCAACTACACGGCCGACATCAAGGTGTTCGGAGTCGGTGGTGGCGGTGTTAACGCCGTCAACCGCATGATCGAAGCCGGTCTTCGCAACGTTGAGTTCATCGCCGCCAACACCGACGCCCAGGCCTTGCTCATGAGCGGTGCCGAAGTGAAGCTCGACATTGGTCGAGACCTAACTCGCGGGCTCGGCGCCGGCAGCGACCCCGACATTGGTCGCCAGGCCGCCGAAGATCACCGCGCTGACATCGAAGAGGCCATCGGCGATGCCGACATGGTCTTCATCACCGCCGGCGAGGGCGGCGGCACTGGAACGGGCGCTGCACCCGTGGTGGCCGAAGTGGCACGCCAAAAGGGTGCCTTGACCATTGGTGTGGTTACTCGCCCCTTTGCCTTCGAAGGTAAGCGTCGCGCCGCCCAGGCCGAGAAGGGTATTCAGAACCTTCGCGAAAAGGTCGACACCCTCATTGTTATCCCAAACGACCGACTTATCTCCAAGGCTTCGGCCCAGACCACCATGGTCGACGCCTTCCGCATGGCTGACGAAGTCTTGCTACAGGGTGTGCGAGGCATCACCGACCTCATTACGAACCCGGGCGTCATCAACACCGACTTCGCTGACGTCAAGACCATCATGAGCAACGCTGGAACCGCAATCATGGGCGTGGGTCAGTCGACTGGCGAAGGTCGCGCTATCAGCGCCGCCCGCACCGCGATCACGTCACAGTTGCTCGAAGCTGAAATCAAGGGCGCCCGTGGCATCCTCGTGAACATCGTGGGCTCGGAGAGCTTGAGCCTCCAGGAAGTCACCGACGCCATGAACATCGTCCACGATGTGGCTCACGAAGACGCCAACATCATCTTCGGCACGGCACTTGACGAGACGCTGGGTGACGCGGTTCGCGTCACGGTCATCGCCGCTGGCTTTGAGCGGTGGGAGAACGAGGGTCGTCCGGCCGCCGCTCCGGTGCGTGAAACCACCAGCGCACCAACGACCACGGCCGACATCTTCAAGAACCTCGACAACGATGACTTCCTCACCGGTGGCGAGGATGACATTCCCGACTTCCTCAAGTAGTTCGGACTTTTCCGCCCGAGTGGCGGAGAACCTGAGTCACGTCCAGTCGCGAATTGTTGCGACCGGCCGTGCCTTGGCGGACGTCACCATCGTTGCGGTCACCAAGACATTTCCTACCGAGGCCGTGATCGCTGCGGCGCAGTGTGGACTTTGCGTGGTGGGGGAGAACTACCTCGAAGAGCTGGCCCCGAAGCGCCACGAGCTGCCAACGCTTGCGGTGACGTGGCAGTACTTAGGCCACCTGCAAACGAACAAGATTGCCCGAATAGCGCAAGTCGCCGACGTCGTGACCTCGCTCGCTCGAGAAAAAGAGGTCACCTTCTTTACTCGACAGGAGCGGCAGCCGACGTTTTACGTCCAAGTCGACTTCACCAATGCCGAAGCGAGGAACGGCGCTGCTCCGAGCGAGGTTCCTCGCCTCGTGGATTTTGCGCGTGAGGCCGGACTGAGCGTGACTGGGCTCATGACCGTGGCGCCGCCCGATGGTGAAGGCGCCCGCCGGGCCTTTGCGGGCACCGCGGCGCTCGCGGACAGCCTGGAGCTTCCGGTTCGGTCCATGGGTATGAGCGACGACCTCGAATTAGCCTTAGCCGCTGGCACCACTGAGATTCGGCTCGGTCGAGCCCTCTTTGGCGCCAGAAACCCGTGAGGTAGGGACGTCCTAGACTGAGGCACGGGTGGAATGAAGTCGGGAGTACCCAATGGCAAGATCACAAACACGAATCGGCGGCCTTTTGGACCGAGGTCTGGTCTTCTTCGGAATAAAGGAAGAAGAGTTCTCCGACCGCATGTTTGAGTCGTCGACGCCCGAGTACGAAGCCCCGTCGTTTGCCAGCCCTCGCATGACCACCCCCGCCGCTCCCGAACCTTTACGCCCAGTTGTTGAGCGCTCGTCTTCGGTTCAAGTAGTTGGTGGCGGCAGTGGACCCCGCGCCGCCGCCCAGACAATCGCTCGTGACATTACGCCCCCCTCGGGCATCTCCACATTCTCCTCCGGGGTCGCCGAAACCAAGGATGTTGAGCTCTTCGTTGCCCGCTCGTACAACGACTGCAAGGCAATCTGCGACATCCTCAAGTCCCGTCGCGCCGTGGTTCTCAACACTGGTAACTGTGACGTTGAAACGGGACGACGGATTCAAGCCTTTGTCTGCGGCTACATCTACGCCGTAAACGGCCGTATTCAGTCCGTCGTCAAGGGGCAGGTCATCATTGCCGAACCCGTCCGTACGCTGCACACCGCCCCCGAGGCGATTGAGCGTTACCGTCGAAACAACTTCGAATTCTAAGTCGTGCGCCTTCTCGCCACCCTTATCCAGCTCTACATCTACGTCCTGTTCTTTCGGGCGATTCTGAGCTGGTTTCCAAATATTCAAAACCCGACGGTTCGCCAGATCGCCGCTTTTGCGTTTCAGATCACCGAGCCGGTGTTGGCACCGGTACGTCGCTTGATGTCGCCCATCCGACTCGGTGGAACCTCTTTTGATTTCTCAATCATGGTGGTCATGCTGGTTCTGGTGTATCTGAGGAATTTCTTCCTCTGATTTACCGGCATTTGTGGACATTTGCGGGTATCGTGACCGCATGGATTCCAGCCTTTCGACGCCATCGCTCGACACTCTCCGTACTGTTGATTTCCCCAATGCTTTTCGGGGATACAACGTGGACGAGGTCGATAACTTCCTCGACAAGGCCGCCGAAGAGCTTGACGCGCTGAAAGATCAGTACCGTCAGGCGCAAGCACAGCTCCGATGGGCATCGGACCGCATCAAGCAGCTTGAGGCCGAATCAAAGAACGACACCGCTCAGACGCCCAAGGTATCGCCACCTGCACCCGCGGCAACTCCAGCCCCGGCACCAGCCCCAGCCCCAGTCGCCTCGGCCCCGATGGCGACACAGCAGGTTTCCGAGATGATTGCTATGGCCGAAGAGTTTGTGAGCAAGGCCAAGGAAGAGGCGGTCGCCAAGGCCACCGCTTTGACGACGGCCGCCCAAGAGCAGGCCCGTGTCATTCTCCAAGAGGCCAAGTCCAACGCCCTCGACGAAGTAACCCAGCTCGAAGGACGCAAGGCTCGACTCACTGAAGAGGTCACGACGTTGGCTCGATTCGTGGCCAGTGAGCGTGCTCGCCTGAAGTCTCTCTTGGGTGAATTCGGTACCTGGCTCGACTCATCGCTGGCCATCCGCGAGTCCTCGGCGCCCGAGACTCCCGCTGCGACGCCGGCACCGGCCGCTCCGATCGCCCAAGCGCCCGCTCCAACGACACCGAGCGAGCCAAATCGCGTCACCACCATTGGTGAAGCGACGCAGTTCAAAATCAATCTTGACTGAGTTGTCACTGGCGGGCATTAGTTTGCCCGCCGTCACACTGGTCTCTACCCTGGTCGAGGAGAAATAATGCCTGCTTCAAAGAGCACATCAAAGAAGGCGACGCCGGCAAAGAAGGCCGTGCCGACGAAGGCGGCTGCACCTACTAAGAAGCCCGCGACCACGAAGTCGGCGCCGGCAAAGAAGGCGGCGCCCGCGAAGAAGGCGGCGCCGGCAGCGACCAAGCCACCCACGAAGAAGGCGGCGCCGGCAGCGACCAAGCCACCCGTAAAGAAGGCTGCTCCGGCGAAGAAGGCCTCGTCGGCTGCGACCAAGGCCACGGCTTCAGCTGCGCAGAAGGCTCGCGAAAAGGCAGCGCTCGACACGAAGAAGAAGCGTGAGGCCGAAGCGAAGGCTAAGCATGCGGCACAGGCTGCCAAGAAGAAGATCGATGAGAAGCGGGCCCGCGAAAATGCCGCCCAAAAGGCTAAGAAGCAGCGCGAAGCTGACGCCCTGGCCGCCAAGAAGGCCCGCGAAAAAGCCGCTGCCGACAAGTTGCGTGCCAAAGAAGCAGCAAAGAAGGCTCGCGAGCAAGAGACAATTCGCAAGCAGAAGGAACGCGAAGCTGAAGTAGCTCGCAAGATTCGCGAGAAGGAAGCTGCGGAAGCTGCCAAGCGTAAAGAGGCTGAAGCCAAGCAGCAGGCCAACGAGAAGGAACGCCTCCGTCGTCAAAAGGAGATGGAACGCCGCGAACTCGAAGAGCGAAAGCGTCGTGAGCGTGAAGAGGCTCTTCGTCTCAAGGCCGAACAGGAGCTTCAACGTAAGCGATCCTCTAAGCCGTACGCCGACGACAAGGCCTTCCTCGATGAGATCCGTGCGTTGCTTCTCGCCGAGCTCGACATTACGAACCAGCAGATTGTGGCCCTCGACTCACAGGCCGACGAACTGTTGGTAGACCGAGAGCACGTCGAGTTTGACGGCGAGTCCAACATGGACTTTGGAACTGACTTTGACCGCGAACAGGTCAAAGAACACGCCGAGCGTCTTCGAGACAAGGCGGAGCAGATTGGTACGGCGTTGCAGTTTGTTGAGGCCGGCTCCTACGGCCGTTGCGACAACTGCTACGAGCGTATTCCCAAGGACCGTCTCCGTTTCCAGATTCCGGCCTTCCTCTGCACCTCTTGCCGCGTCTTTTTCTAGGTCGATCACGGTCGATTTGGTTGGTCGGCGCCACGGTTGTGGCGCTGGATCTAGAAGTCAAAGCACTCGTTCATGCTCGCCTCAAGCATTCAGTTGCCCTGCCTGGGCCGTTCCGTCTGACGCCATCATCGAACACCGGCATTAGTTTCGGGCAGTTCGGTGGCCACGCACTCCTCACGGTCTTTTTGTCGCTGGCCTTTGTCGTGCTCTGTGGAGTCCTGGTTGCCCGATCGGGTAGTTCGCTCGTCGCAGGGGGATTCATGCTGGTTGCGGCCGGAGGTCTCGCGAATGCGATTGATCGGATGACGCACCAGGGGAGTGTTACTGACTTTCTCCAAGTTGGCTCTCTCTTTGTGTGCAATGTGGCCGATATCGCCATCAGCATTGGTGTCCTCGTTGTGATTGTGCAAGTGTGTACTGGTCGGAAAGTGTTGCGTTGATGAGTGATGAACTAGTTGAGAGTGTCGGTGGCGAGAGTCTGGAGGTGACCGTTCCGGCGACCCTCAACGGCATGCGAATTGACCGCGCGCTGTCGATGCTGACCGGCCTCTCCCGTTCTGAAGCGCAGGCCATGCTTGATGAAGGTCGGGTCCACGTGGACTCGAAGGTCATCACCAAAGCCTCGTTCCACATTGAAGAGGGCCAGGCGTTGGTGGCATTGCTACCTGAGGCGGACGACGGCTTTGTAACCCCGGACCACGATGTGCCAGTCGATGTGATCTTTGAAGATCCAGGCTTTGTCGTCATCAATAAGCGAGCCGACCAGGTCGTCCACCCGGGTGCCGGACGCAGTGAAGGCACATTGATTGCCGGCGTTCTGGCTCGTTATCCCGAGATCGCCCAACTCTCGATTGACGGAGTCTGCGAGGCTCGTCGTCCCGGTGTTGTCCACCGGCTCGACAAGGGAACGTCGGGACTCTTGGTCGTAGCTCGAACCGTGGATGCCTTTGACTCGCTGTCGGACCAGCTCGCCGACCGCACGATGGGACGAACCTATCTCGGATTGGTGGAAGGCCACGTGGTCGAGACCTTTGGCGTCGTTGACGCGCCCCTAGGACGCAGCACGCGCACCCCAACCATGATGACTGTCCGCAGCGACGGTCGACCGGCCCGGACCGGTTACGAGGTCATACAGCGCCTCGAGAAGCCACGTCCGCAGACCTTAATGAGACTGCGTCTGGAAACTGGTCGAACGCACCAAATCCGAGTCCACTTAGCCACAATCGGCCACCCGGTCGTGAATGATGCCCGGTACGGCCAGCGACGAGACAAGCGTCTCGAACAGGACCGTTTCTACCTGCACTCGGCTTCGTTGACATTTCTCCACCCCACAACGGGTGAGACTGTTTCTAACTTGGCACCTCTACCAGAGGATCTGCGGGCATTAACGCCCGATGCTCCAGACTGCTAGGCGTTTTCGTGCTGCGAGACCACTTCGGGGTCTTCGCGCAGAATCTCCAACGCCTCTTCCTCGGCACGACGAACGCGGCGAACACCGATGTCCATCTTTTGGGCCGTGGCCTGAAGTGAGAGTGGCGATCCACCGTTGAGGCCGTAGCGCAGGTTGAGCACGTCGCGCTGCAGTTCGGTGAGCTTGTCGAGCGCACCCTTCAGCTGGTCGTGCATCATGTTGCGCTCGATACCCTCGAGCCACGAGTCGTCGTTGCTGCCTACGAGCTCACCCAGCGTGGTGGTCGAGTCGGACGAGGCGGGCTGGTCCAAGCTGGCCGTGACGGCGGGCAGGTTCTCAAGCTGAAGGCGCTGCGCACGGGTAATGCCGGTCGCTTCGAAGATCTCTTCGTCGGTGGGGCGGCGTCCGTAGATGGAGGTCAGTTCCGACGTAGCGGCTTCGAGTCTCTGGAGCTGCTCGCCAACTTCGAGGGGGATGCGAATGGTGCGACCGTGCTGCTGAACGGCGCGCTGCAACGACTGGCGAATCCACCAGGTGGCGTACGTCGAGAACTTGAATCCACGCTCGGGTTCAAACTTCTCTACGGCGCGCATTAGGCCAAAGGTGCCTTCCTGCAACAAGTCGGCCATGTCGACGCCACGGTCCTGGTAGCGGCGGGCCCAGTGGATCACAAGGCGGAGGTTGCCTGCGATCATTTGCTTCTTGGCTTCGGCGTCACCGTCTTGTACGCGCTTGGCGAGCTCGACTTGTTCGTCGTAGTTCGGCATCGGGTACTTGTCTAGGTCTCGCATGAAAAGAGCCAGCATGTCGTTAGATGCGCTGGCGGCTCGTCGGTTGGTGGTGCTCATTTCTGGTCTCCTATCGGAACAGCTGACAACACTTCGACAGTCGGGGGGACTGACATATCGGTAATTTCCATACCGATATGTGAGTAAGTTACCACTCGGTAACCAGATTGCAAGACACTCCGTTTTAGAAGGTTTTTCTTGTAATTACTAGTTAATTGGTGGAATACCACGGGCTCGGTCGACCATATCGGCCAGGGTGTAGCTCGCGAGATGATCAGCCATGTGGTGGCCCACTTCGGCCCATACCGCGAGCAGGGCGCACTGGCCCTCGTGGTCGCAGGCCCCGTCTTTGTGGGGCTCGCCAAAGTCACCCGCCACGATTGGCCCATCGACGGCAGCGACAATCTCACCGAGGGTCAGCTCCTCGGGTGGGCGGGTCAGGACGTAACCCCCGCCAACGCCGCGCTTACTGGTAACGATTCCGGCGCCCTTGAGCGAGAGCAAGATCTGTTCCAGGTAGGGCTGGGGGAGTCCGGTGCGCTCCGCGATGTCTCGGACCGAGGTCGGGCCACTCTCTTCTTCGTGGAGGGCGAGGCTGAGCAGCGCACGGCTGGCGTAGTCACCTCGGGTTGACACTCTCACGGGGTCAGAATACCCCTACGAGTTCTGGTGGTCCGGAAGAAATGCACCAATCGTGGCTTTTCGGTGGCACACTGCACTCATGCAAAGTGACGAAACGACGAACGTGGCCGTAGGGCCCGACGAGGTACTGCCGCCGTCGAGTGAAACCCCCGAAATGGGAGAACCTACCGACTTCATTTCTCAGCCGGCCAAGGTCATGCGGATCGGATCGATGGTCAAGACGTTGCTCGACGAAGCTCGCAACGCGCCGCTCGACGAGGCTGGTCGACGACGCCTTCGTGAGATCTACGAGCAGTCGGTCCGCGAGCTTTCCGAAGCGCTCTCGAGCGACCTCTCGGCTGAGTTGGCGCGTATGGCCACCCCGTTTACGGGCGACGTCCCGAGCGAGTCGGAGTTGCGCGTCGCTCAAGCCCAGCTGGTCGGGTGGCTCGAAGGCCTCTTCCACGGCATTCAGGCCTCCCTCTTCGCCCAGCAGGCGGCCGCCCAGGCCCAGCTCGAACAGATGCGCAGTCGCGAACTGAGCTCCACCACCCCGAGCGGCGAACCACGGGCCGGAACGTACCTCTAAGTCGGGATTCTTTGCCGATGTCTCGACCACCCGCTAGCGTCTCGTCGCACCGCTTCATCGTGAAGTTGGTCAAGGATTCCAATGAGCGCTGACAGTTTCGTCCATCTTCACAACCACACCGAGTACTCGATGCTCGACGGTGCGGCCCGTGTCGAGGACTTGGTGTTGGCAGCGAAGGCCGACGGCCAACCGGCCATCGGCATCACCGATCACGGCAACCTCTACGGCGTCTTGGACTTCTACGACACCTGTCGCAAGCACGATGTCAATCCCATCATTGGTCTTGAGGCCTACATGGCTCGAAACTCGCGCCACGACCGCCCACCGCGCCGTGGCAAGGTCGACGACTCCGGCGGTGAGGTTGACGGTGGACACCGCCTCTACAACCACCTCACGCTGGTTGCCGAATCAACGGTCGGCTACCGCAACCTCATTCAGCTCTCGTCGCGCGCCTTCCTCGAGGGCTACTACTACAAGCCCCGTGTCGACTGGGAACTGCTCGAACAGCACCATGAGGGCTTGATCGCCACCAGTAGTTGCCTGAGTGGCGTTGTCCTCGAGGCACTCGTGAAGGACCAGTTCGACGAGGGTCTGGCCATGGCCGCCCGCCTTCAGGACATCTTTGGACGCGACAATTTTTTTATTGAGCTGCAGGACCACGGCATTGCCGATCAGATCCGCACGAACCCCTCGCTGATTGAGATTGCCAAGCGTCTCGACGCACCGCTGCTCGCGACCAACGACATTCACTACGTCCACCGTGAAGATGCCGACATGCAAGATGCCCTGCTGTGCGTGCAGACCGGTTCCTTGATGTCTGATGCCAATCGCTTCAAGTTCGACTCCCACGAGAACTACCTCAAGACGGCCGCCGAGATGCGGTATCTCTTCCGTGAGCTACCGGACGCCTGCAACAACACGTTGTGGATTGCCGAGCGAGCCAACGTAACCATCTCAAAGGACAATGACGCCCTGCCGCAGTTTCCCGTGCCGCCGGAGTTCCAAAAGGAGACTGAGGCCGAATCGGCCAATAACTACCTTCGCGAACTGACCTACGCCGGAGCCCGCGAGCGCTACGGCGTTCCGCTGAGCGCCGAGGTGACCGAGCGCATCGATTACGAACTTGGCGTCATTGCCAACATGGGCTTTTCTGACTACTTCTTGGTCGTCTGGGACCTCATTCGCTTTGCGAAGGAGTCCAAGATCCGCGTCGGTCCTGGCCGTGGTTCGGCGGCCGGATGTTGCGTGGCCTACTGCCTGAGCATTGTGGAGCTTGACCCGATCAAGTACGGGTTGATTTTTGAACGGTTCCTCAACCCCGGCCGTAAGCAGATGCCCGATATCGACATGGACTTTGACGAACGATTCCGCGGTGAAATGATCAAGTACGCGGCCGAGCGATATGGCAGTGATCACGTCGCGCAGATCGTCACGTTTTCAACCATTAAGGCCCGAGCCGCCGTCCGAGACGCGGCTCGCGTGTTGGGCTTCCCGCCGGCCGTTGGCGACAAGGTCGCCAAGGCCATGCCTCCGCTCTTGATGGGCAAGGACGTCCCGCTTGCCGCATGCCTGGAGCCCAAGCCGGGCTACGAGGATCGTTTCTCTGAAGCCCAGGGTCTGCGCGACATGTACGACTCGGACCCCGAAGTGAAAAAGACCGTCGACACGGCACTGGGTCTCGAAGGAAAGCGTCGCCAGGACGGTATTCACGCCGCCGCCGTTGTCATCACCAAGGAGCCCGTCACCGAGTACGTGCCGATTCAGCGCAAACCCGGTCCGAACGGCAACATCGATGACGCCCCGGTTGTCACGCAGTTTGAAATGCACGGCGTCGAAGACCTGGGTCTGTTGAAGATGGACTTTCTAGGTCTCAAGAACCTCGCCATCATTGAGCGGTGCTTGGATCTCGTCGAGATGAACACGGGGGTCCGCCCCGACATCGACCACGTACCCCTGGACGATCCGGGTGTGTACACCATGCTCCAGCGCGGTTCGTCCATGGGCCTCTTTCAACTCGAGAGTCCCAACATGCGCGACCTAATGCGTCGTTTGGCGCCCACATCGTTTGAGGACATTGCCGCGCTCGTGGCGCTCTATCGCCCGGGCCCCATGGGTGAAAAGACGCACCACGAATACGCCGACCGCAAGAACGGCCGCAAGAAGGTGCTGTTCGACCACCCTGACCTCGAAGACGTGCTCACCGAAACGTACGGCCTCATGGTGTACCAAGAGGACATGATGCGCGTCGCGACCAAGATCGCCGGCTACTCGATGACCGAAGCCGACAACCTTCGCAAGGCGACCGGTAAGAAGATTCGCGAGATGATTCAGGCCGAGCGAGAGCGCTTCGTGGGAGGTGCCGACACCGAGGGCTACGGACGCGACCTGGGCACGTTGCTCTTTGACAAGATCGAACCGTTCGCCGACTACGCCTTCAACAAATCGCACGCGTACGGGTACGCACTGCTGGCCTACCAGAACGGGTATCTGAAAGTTCACTACCCACTCGAGTACATGTCGGCCGTTCTGACGTCATCCAAGGACGACAAGGACAAGCTCGCTCCGTATCTCACTGAGTGTCGGACTATGGGTATCAGCGTGAGTGTGCCCGACGTGAATGAATCGTTGGTCGACTTTGCGCCGAGCAAGACGCGCGAGCGAACCATCAACTTCGGGCTCAGTGCGGTTCGAAACGTTGGTGCCGCGCTCGTTGACCGCATCGTGCAGGAGCGAAACGAGAACGGACCCTTCGCCGATATCTACGACTTTGTTCGTCGCGTTGACCCCGTGGTCTTGAACAAACGAACGATGGAGTCACTCGCCAAGGGTGGCGCCTTTGACTCCCTCGGCATCTCTCGCCAGGGTCTCACGCTGGTGGTCGACCAGCTGGTCGATCGCACGCTGGAGCGACGCAAGGACATCACGCACGGAATCTCAACGCTGTTCGCGTCCCTCGATGATTCGGGGGACTGGACCGGAACCGATATTCCGATCCCCAAGACCGAGTTCACCAAGGAAGACCGATTGAACTTTGAGCGCGAGATGCTCGGCCTCTACGTTTCTGACCACCCCCTCTTGGGCATCGAGAAGAGTTTGTCGCTCTATGCCGATGCCATGATTGATGACTTGCGCAACTCGTTCGATGAAGGCGAAGGTCAGGTAGTTACGCGCATCGCCGGCGTGCTCACCGAAGTCATCGTCAAGACAGCCCGAAGTGGCGCGATCTTTGCCCAGATGACCCTCGAAGACTTGAGTGGTGCCGCCCAGGTCATGGCCTTCGGCAAGCTCTATGGCGAAAAGTCGTCCCTGCTCTTTAAGGACAACATTGTTTCGATCAAGGTCCGGGCCGAAAAGCGGGATGACACCGTCCGCATGACGGCCCTCGACGTCACGGCTCCCCGGCTGAAGACCATCGGCAACGACATCGTGCAGCTCAACCTGGACGGACCCTTGGCCACCGCCGACGGCGTAGCCCGGCTGAAGGAGATTTTGAAGAAGTATCCCGGGCCGACCGAGGTCTATTTGGTGGCCCCACAGTCCTCAAAGAGCTTCCGTCTCGGCGCCGACGTCAAAATCAATGTCAGCGACGCCGCGGGCGAGCTTTTGACGACTTTTGGGGGCAATGTCTTCCGCTCCAGCCTCCCAAACGAGGGCCTTTCTCAACAGTCGTAGAATGGTCTCCCTATGGCGATGACGGTGACTACCAAGGACTCAACGGCGCTTACCGATAGCGACCTCGTGGAAATGGCGGACCTCTGTGCCGACCGAGACCCGGGCTTTGACATTGGCTTTCTCTCGAAGGTCCGTGAAGAGTGGGTGCTCGTTACTCACGCTCGCGAAGGCAACAAGCTCCGTGGCTACTCCTTCTGTACGCTCGAGCGCATTGGTGGCACCCCGGCACTTTTGATTGGTGTCGCCCTCGTGGACCGCAATACCAAGAGTGACCAGACGCTCAAGGCGCTCATTCACGATCAGTTCCGTCGCGCCCTGCTCGCATTCCCCGACGAAGACGTCTTGCTCGGCACCCGCCTCGCCTCGGCCGACGGGTTCCGTGCCTTCGGTGGCCTCCAGGACATCGTGCCCCGCCAGGGTTACAAGCCCACCGGCGAAGACCGCGCGTGGGGTCGCCGTCTGGCGAAGCGCTTTGGCGGCGAGCGGGCCTTTGACGACAAGTCCTTTGTTCACTCGCTGACCGAGTTGCCCGTTGGTGGACTCGACTACATCTCGTCCAAGGGTGTCTTGCCCGAAGGCAGCGAAACCTTTTTCAAGGGCGTCAAGCCCGCCAAGGGTCAGCGCCTGATTGTTTTTGGTTGGGCGATGGCCGAAGACTTGGCCTCCGGCAAACTGCCTAAGTAGTTAGTAGCGGGGGAGAATCCCCGTGCAGATCTTGTAGCAGTGTCCGTCAATCGGCTGACTCAAGCTCGCCAACACGTACGTCGGTTTGAAGCCGAGCGCGATAGCCAACTCTTTCCCGGCCAGTGACATGCGACGTGCGGCGTCGATGGCCCGAATGGCGTGCTGGTCCTCACAGAGGAGCCAAACGTCATCGAGTTCAAAACCAAAGCGGACCCACGTTGAACCATCTTCGGGTCGACGCAGCAGCTGGGGGCCGCGGTCGGCGACCAACAAAGCGGCCGACGGGCGATCACCTCGGAACTCCCAGTAGGGGGCGCTCGGTCCTCGAAAACCAAAGAGGGGTCCGTCACTCGGTGCCACGATGCGGGCTAGGAGCTTGCGAATCGAACGACCGCTGTAGGTTCCGACCTGGCGAGGCAGGCCTTCAATGGTGACGGCCTCGGGTTGGGCGAGATCGTCGTCGGCCGGCTCGTCCGCCACGATGGCCTCAACGACACCAAAGAGACGAAGGTCGCTATCGATTCCCTCGGGCCAGCCAATTCGCCAGCGCACTAGTGCGCCCGAGGCGAGATCGATGACGGTGGTGTCCTCACGGGTCGAGCCGAGGACCAGACCGTGGACGGTCGCGCCGGGGGTGAAGTCGGCATTGGCTCGTGGGGGAATCGACTGCACGAAACGCTTGGTCTCTAGCCGTTCTGAGTCGCGACGAAACTTCACTGGGCCCTTTCTTTCACCACAGACGCTAACTGGGCTCGCCACGTTTCGGGGGAATCAGTCGGGCGTTCGCACGTCTGATGGCGACAGAGGTAGGCGAGACCAGCGGTGCGGCCCGCGAGTAGTTCGCTCCGACCTTCACCGCAGACCAGCAGTGCGCCCGGAACATAGAGCTCCCGAGCGATCAAGGTCAGTTCGTTGCGGGGTCCGGGGGTCACGAGTTCGACGCCCTCGCTGAGCTGGAGTGCAGCCTCGACAAGATCAGGTACGGCCGTGGGGTGTTCGGTCACCACGGTGTGGGCGAGGGCGACGAAGTGTTCGGCAGCCTGGCTCATACGCGCGTCACCGGCCAATGTGGCGTACTGAGCCAAGGCCATCGTCACGACGGCGTGCCCCGAGGGGGTGGCTCCGTCAAAGAGGTCCTTTGGACGCCACGGCAAATCAGTGGCGAGATCGCTCGTCGAAAACACCCCGCCACCCGAGACGAGGTCGCCATCGACGTAGTGATTCTCGAGATAGGCAATGACTTCACCGGCCTGGTCGAGGTAGGCGTCGACACCGGTTCGCTGGTAGGCGGCCAGGAGCGCTTGAGCCCACCACCCGAGATCGGCCGCGCTGGCCAGAGCCTGACGACCGTCCGTGCGCCACCACCGACCATTGGTGAAGTGGGTCTTAGGCAGTGCGTCCAAGAGGAGAAGTGCGGGCTCGAAGAATTCGACCTCGTCGCTCTCGAGAAGCGCCACGGCCAGCATGGCGTTCCACTCCAAGATGACCTTCTCGTCTCGGCCCGGTTGAATGCGTTGGCGGCGGGCCGCTCGAAGCGCCGTCAGCGCCGGTTGCAGATTGAGTGGCGTTACAAACGGCTCATCGGGGGCCAGTTGGGGGATGGATGTTCCCTCAAAGAGCACGGTGCCGTCGAGCTCCCAGCGCCGCATTACCTCGCCCAGCAAGTCGAGGCAGTTAGCGGCCGTGAGAGCCTCGACGAGCTGCTCGCGGGTCCACGTGGCGTGAGCCCCTTCGTGGCCGTTACTGTCGGCGTCGAGGCTCGAAGCGTATCCGTGAGGCAGGGCAAGGTCTCGGACGACAAAGCGCAACGTGTCGCGCGCCACGTCGCGCCACGGTGTTTGCCCGCCCGCGGCCCGATCGGCTCGGAGGTAGACCCGAGCGAGCAGTGCTTGATCGGAGAGCATCTTCTCGAAGTGGGGAACGTGCCATGAGTCGTCCACGCTGTAGCGCGCGAAGCCTCCTTCAATGTGGTCATAGAGACCACGGCGTGACATTTGGTCAAGCGTGACGGTGACGACGTGGTGAACGTCTGGTTCGTCGAGAAAGGGGAGAAGCGCGTTGACGTAGCTCGGTCGCGGAAACTTGGGGGCTCGAGAGAATCCACCGGCCGGGTGAAAGGAAGCCACCAGTTTGGTGCGCAAGTTTTGAGCGACGCCCTCAAGAGCGTTGCTCGTCGCGGGGGCGAGGCGGTCGACGACGGCAATCTCGTGCTCAATGGCTCGCGACACTTCGTCGGTCTGCTGGTCAATCAGGTGACGCTGGTTCGTCCACCCGTCTTGGATGGCGCTGAGGAGTCGCAGGAAGCCTGGTTGTCCGTGTCGGTCTTCGGGTGGATAGTAGGTCCCGGCCATGAAGGCCTTGCCGTCGGGGCGCAAAAAGACGGACATGGGCCAGCCGCCGTGGCCGCTGATGGACTGGGTTGCCGCCATATAAATCGCGTCAACGTCGGGTCGCTCCTCGCGGTCGACCTTGATGGCCACAAAGTTTTGGTTGAGGTAGTCCGCCACGCGCTCGTCTTCAAAGGACTCGTGGGCCATGACGTGGCACCAGTGACAGGCGGCGTAGCCGACGCTCAAGAAGACTGGGACGTCGCGCCGGCGAGCTTCGGCGAAGGCCTCGTCACTCCACTCCCACCAGTCCACGGGATTCTCGGCGTGCTGACGTAAGTAGGCACTGTGGGCATGGCTGAGTCGATTGGCCGTCACGGCAGAAGCGTACAGACCTGTGAGAACATTCCACGCTTGGCAGGACCGTGCGAGGTTCTAGTCTTATTCCAATTCTCAGGAGGACCAGATGTCGACCGTAGCCCTACCCGTAGCCCAGCCCCGCGTCTTGGCCGACGTCGTCTCGAAGTCGCGTCTTCACGACATCTCGCTCATCATCGCCGGCGCACTCTTTGTGGGGTTGATGGCCCAGATCTCAATTCCGCTGGGCTTCACCCCCGTGCCGCTCACGGGTCAGACGTTGGCCGTGCTGGTGGTGGGAACCTCGTTTGGCTGGCTTCGTTCCACGCTCTCCATGTCGCTCTACACGGTCGTTGGCCTGCTCGGCGTGCCGTGGTTCTCCGGCCACAGCGGCGGTTGGCACATTGTGCATGGCCCGACCTTCGGTTACCTGATCGGATTCATCGTCGCCGGCGCCGCTGGTGGATGGTTGGCGTCGCTCTCGACGGACCGTCGTGTCGAGACCAACATTGCCTCCATGGTTCTCAGCACCGTGATCATCTACGCCTTCGGTGTCACCTGGCTCGGCTTCAATCTGAACGTCTCGACCGAAACGGCAATCTCGCTCGGCCTGATTCCTTTCCTGGCTGGCGATGCAATCAAGGCGGTACTTGCTGGCGTCTTGCTGCCGGCGGCCTGGAAGCTCGTTAAGCGCAACCCCAACGACTAAGCGGCAAAAGTCATCTGCCAGTCGCGGGGGAGGTAGTGCACCTCGTCAGCGATGAGTTCGAGATACTTGGCCAACGTGCCACGATTGGCGACCACGGTGATCTTGGTGCCACGCCGCTGCATGGCTACGGCCAGTTCGAGGAATGCTTCGTCACCTGAAGCGATGACGAGTTCAACGACGTCCAGATCGGCGTAGTGGTCATTCACAAACTTCACCAGTGCGAGCTCGGCCCCGTCGCGACCCGCTTGAAAGACGTGGCGGGCGCCTTGGAATCCCGAAGCGGCGAACATGACGGGGGATCCGCCACAACTCGAACCGACCACGATGTGTCCGAGTCCCTCGGGTAGTAGCGAAATCAATACATCGTGGAGGACGCCGTAGAGATGGGGCGCTGCGCCGGGGCCCATGGTGGCGTTTTCGTGGTCAATCAGGGTCAACTTCTTAACTGTGTGCACAGCGTTTCCTTTCGGTTCGGGTGAGGAACCAGTATCCAAAATGACTATGACATCGCTCTCGGGCGCGGGGGAGTTCTAAAGTTCCGGTGTGCAGATTTCCCTGGAAGGCCGCGTGGCCATAGTGACTGGAGCCAGCCGCGGTATTGGCCTGGCTATCGCCCATCGAATTCACGAGGCCGGCGCCTCGGTGATGCTGACGTCCCGAAAGCAAGAGAACCTTGACGAGGCGCTCGCGACGTTCACCAACGGTCTAGAACGCGTCGCTACGGCCACGGGTCATGTGGGGCGTGCCGAAGACGCTGACGGCGTCGTGGCGGCCACTATGGCCCGATTCGGCCGCGTCGACATTCTCGTGAATAATGCCGCAACGAACCCCTACTTCGGGCCGCTGTTGGAGATTGACGACGTTCGTCTCCAAAAGACGTTCGAGATCAACCAGGCGAGCATCATCTATCACTCTCGGGCCGCCTGGAATGCCTACATGAAGCAAAACGGTGGCGTCATGCTCAACGTGGCCAGCATCGGTGGAATGGGGGTGGAACCGGGTATTGGTTGGTACAACGTCACGAAGGCTGCGGTCATTCACATCACCAAGCAACTCTCCTTCGAGCTGGCCCCAACGGTTCGGGTCAACGCACTTGCCCCTGGTTTGGTGCGGACCGAACTGGCCCGTGGCCTGTGGGAGACCGGAGAGTCGGTAATTAGTACACACATTCCGCTTCGCCGCCTCGGAGAGCCAGACGACATAGCGACCGTGGCGTTGACGCTGGTTTCTGACGCCAGTAGCTGGATGACCGGTCAGACCATCGTCGTCGACGGTGGCACCATTAATCAGCCCACGGGCGGCGTGGGTTAAAGAGCCGATCGGTTGATTTTTCCGTTGGCCGTCCGGGGAATGACGGCCACCCGTTCGATGCTCTTGGGCTGAGCCCATCGGCCGACGTGTTCCTTGGCGACTGCGCGAAGTCGATCGAGAATAGTCGCGTCGTCTTCATCGGTGACGACGCACGCCACGATTCGCTGACCCCACTCATCGTCATCTCGACCCACGACGGCCACGTCATTGACTCCTTCAACCTCGGTAAAGAGTCGTTCTAAGTCTTCGGGCCACACCTTTTCACCGCCGGTGTTTATGACGTAGCCCAGTCGTCCGTGAATTGAAACGACGCCGTCGTGCAGCGAAGCACCGTCGCCGGTGGGGAACCAATCGAGATAACCCTCGTGGGTGACGCTCGGCCGGTCGCTGTCGAGGTATCGACTAAAGAGCGTGGGACTCGCGATGAGCAGCTCGCCATCGAGAACGGCGACGCGCACACCCGGGAGCGGTGTACCGTCGTAGAGCACGCCCGATCCAGTCTCGGTCATGCCCCAGGTCGTCACCACGTTGGATGCGACCGAGTTGGGCGCTGGTCCGCCACCGAGTAGGACGCATTCGTAGGCCGAGGTGTCGTAGCGGGCGAGCTGGGTTCGAACAACGGCGACGTGAGTGGCGCCGAACTCTGCGCCGTCAGCGACGTCATGATCAAAGAGGAGCTCGGCCGGCCCCAGTACACACCGAAGCAAGACGGCGAGCCCACCAATGTGGGTCGGTGGCAATGCGGCCAACCACGTCGGCTGACTCTCGCGGGCCAGTGCGGTACTTGTCAACGTGGCGCTCTGGCGAAGCGCCTCCCAGGTCAATACGGCAGCCTTCGGCGCTCCGGACGATCCCGATGTGAAAACGACGGCCCCATCGCCTTCGCGAAGCGTACGGCCATTCGCGAGTGGCGTGGGCGTCGCTTCGTCACTCCAAATGTGCGTGGGGCGCAGGGCGGCGAGCGCCTCGGTTCGGCGAAGGATGCTCTGGTTGGGGTCGAGTACGCAAAAGGCCCACTCGGCGTCGAGGCATCGGCGAATGGCTTGGACTAGAGGTTTACCGAGAGGCATCTCGAGAGCCACAAAGTTCGCCATACTGTGAGACTACGAGTTCTTGTGAGAACACCAGTGAGGGGGCCCCGTGGCAACAGTGCGATACGAACGACGCATCAAGGCATCGCCTGACACGGTGTGGAACCTGGTGCGCGATCCGCGGTCGATCCCCGAGTGGTTTCCCGGCATCACCTCGTGCGACGTAGAGGGCAAGGTGCGAACTATTCACCTCGCGAACGGCATCTCGATGCCAGAGGAGATCATCATCAGCGACGACCTCCTACGACGATTCGCATATCGCGTGACCTCACCGCTCTATCGTTCGCACCTCGGCACCATTGACGTCATTGAGATTGGGCCGAAGGACTCGCTCTGTATTTACTCCACCACGGCGGAGCCCGACGTCCTGGCGCTCGTTATTGGTGGCGGATCGGCCGGCGCCTTGGATGAAATTCAGCGCCTGGCCGAAGAACAGGAAGGAAAGTAGTCATGGGTCGCAAAATCCTCTTCATCACAACAGACCAACAGCGTTTCGACACCATCGGCGTCAACGGCGGCGTGTACTCGCGCACCCCGGTCGTCGACAAGTTGGCCAACGACGGAATTCGCTACACCCGCGCCCAGCCGGCGTCGGTGGTCTGCATGCCATCGCGTTCTTCGATGCTCACGGGTCAGTTCCCAACCCGGCACGGGGCCTGGATGAATGGCGTGCCACTGCGCGTCGATGCCCCCAGTGTCGCCGCCGCCCTCCACGATGAGGGATACAAGACGTCGATTATTGGAAAGGCCCACTTCGAACCATTCCTCGACGTCTTTGGTCGCTTTACGGAGAACTCACTCTCGTCACTGGGCGTACCGACGGTGGAGCAGCCCTGGTACGACGGACGTCGCGGCGTGCACCGTGGCTTTGACCACCTGGAGATGGCCACCCACGGAGCGGCCGGCATGCTCCACTACGCCCGCTGGATTTCTCAGAACCATCCCGAGATGCTCGGCGCGTTCTACCAAGTCCTCGACGGCGATCTCAATGTGAACGCCCTCGGTGGCGGCGACACCGATGCACCGCAGGTCAAGCACAACCCCATTCCTAAGGAGTGGTACCACACTGACTGGGTGGCCGATCGCACGATTGCTTGGCTGGATTCACTCGAGGCCGACGCCGACTGGTTCTGCTGGATGAGCTTTCCTGACCCCCACCACCCTTGGGACCCGCCACAGTCCGAGCTCGGTCGAGTTAACTGGCGCGACGTTGACCTGCCGGCTGGGTACGAGCCGGACCGCGAAAAGCGCGAAACCCTCCTTGATCAAAAGGCCCGCCACTGGCGCATGTGGTACGACGGTGAGCTGGTTTCGAACTACGAAGCGCCGGCCAAGTGGGTGCCGGCGACGTTGACGGCCGATCAGATTCGCGAGGTCAACGCCCTCAACGCCATCGAGATTGAACTCATCGACGAAGCCATCGGAAGAGTGCTCAAGACCATCGAGGCCCGTGGTTGGGATGACGACGTCGACATCATCTTTACGACTGACCACGGTGAGTTTCAGGGCGATTTTGGCCTGCTCTTCAAGGGGCCTTACCACGTCGACTCCCTCATGCGCCTGCCACTGATTTGGCGACCGGCACCCTCGAGTGGTGTGACGCCGGCCGTGGTTGACGCACCGGTGAGCCTCGTCTCGCTGGCCGCTACCTTCATGTCAGTGGCTGGCGCTGCGCAGCCCGAATGGGCCGAAGCGCCCGCGCTGCCCGTCTCGAATGAAGACGCCGCGGCTCGAAAGTTTGACGCAACCGTAACCGAATGGGACTCGGCACTCTTTGGTGTTGACGTCCATGTTCGCTCGGTCGTTACAGACCAGTGGCTCTTTACCCGGTACGGCGAGGGCTATGCCCACGACGGCACCGAGGGTGAGCTCTACAGCCTTGGTGATGACCCGCTCCAGCGCGTGAATCGCTTCGCCGACCCCTCGCTGGCCGCTGTTCGCGAAGAACTCCAGGCGCGCCTTGACACCCACGAAGCACGTCCTGGTGTTGGCGAAAATGACGGAGTCTTGGTCGCACCGGTTTGAGTCGCCGCGCCGGTAGCGTGGCGCCCATGGAAGAAACCGTCATCAAGGGCTCGCCAGTCGACCCCGTAGAAGCTTTTCGTTCAGTCGATCTCCCCGCGTGGAACCGAATCGGGGAGTACGAAGACATCTTCTACGACGTGGCCGAAGGCATCGCCAAGATCACGATTAACCGACCCGAACGTCGTAACGCGTTTCGCCCTCAGACCCTCTTTGAACTCTCGGACGCCTTTGAGCGCGCCCGCGACGACATCTCGGTCGGCGCCATCATCCTGACCGGCGCCGGTCCGGACGCCTTCTGCTCCGGCGGTGACCAAAAAATCCGTGGCAACGATGGGTACATCGGTGACGACGAAGTGGCTCGCCATGGCGTGGGCCGACTGAACGTCTTGGACCTCCAGGTTCAGATTCGTCGCCTGCCTAAGCCGGTCATTGCCAGCATCGCCGGGTACGCCATTGGCGGTGGCCACATCCTGCACTTGGTGTGTGATCTTTCGATCGCGGCCGACAACGCCCGCTTTGGTCAGACCGGCCCGATGGTCGGATCTTTCGACGGCGGCTACGGCTCCTCGCTCTTGGCCCGCACTATCGGTCTTAAGCGCGCCAAGGAAGTCTGGTTCCTCTGCCGCCAGTACGACGCCGCCACCGCGTATGACTGGGGTCTGGTGAATGCCGTGGTGCCCCTGGCTGACCTCGAGCGCGAGACGGTGGCCTGGTGCCGCCAGATGCTCCAGCTCTCACCAATTGCGCTGCGCATGCTGAAGGCCGGATTCAACGCGGCCGACGACGGCCTCGCCGGCGTTCAGCAGTTGGCCGGTGACGCCACCATGCTCTTTTACATGTCCGAAGAAGGACAAGAGGGCCGAAACGCCTTCGTCGAGCACCGTCGTCCCGACTTCTCACGTTTCCCGAAGCGCCCGTGACGCCTGCGCCCGGCCCGATTCGCCGGTGGGTGCTGGCCGCCCGCCTGCGTACGTTGCCGGCGGCCATCGTGCCGGTCGTCCTCGGCGCCTTGTCGGTTCGGCCTCAGAGGCTCAACTGGTCATCGACGCTCGGCGCGGCCTTTGTCGCCTTGGCGTTGCAGATTGGCACGAACTTTGCCAACGACTACTCCGACGGCATAAAGGGCACGGATGAAAATCGCGTGGGGCCGTTTCGCCTGACCGCATCTGGCCTCGTCCACCAAAAGCTGGTCCGCACCATGGCCTTTACCTGGTTTGGGTTGGCCGGCCTCGTCGGCCTGAGTGTTGCGGCCACGACGAGTTGGTGGCTAGTACCAATCGGCGTGAGCGCCGTCTTGGCTGGATGGTTCTATACCGGAGGGCCACGCCCCTACGGTTATTACGGCTTTGGCGAACTGTTCGTCATGATCTACTTCGGTTTTGTCGCCACCGTGGGTACGGCCTTCGTCCAGCACGGCCACATTTCCACGCGAGCGTGGTGGCTTGGCTTGCTGAGCGGCTCCATGGCCTGCGCACTGTTGGAGGCGAACAATCTCCGCGACGTGGCCGGTGATGTAGAGGCCGGCAAGCGAACACTGGCGGCTCGACTCGGACGCCATCGTGCGTCGTGGCTGTACGTGGCCTGCGTGCTCGGAGTGGCTATCGGGGCTGGTGGTGCCGTGCGCTTCGCGTTCTTGATTGCGGTTCTCTACTTCATACCGCTGCATCGATTCGTCTTTACGGACTTTCAGGGTCGCGCCTTGCTGCCGCTCCTCAAGATCTCGTCGCACATTCAGCTGACTATCGGTGGTCTCATGACCATCTTGTTGCTACTTAGCTAAGAACTCGTTCACCACTGCCGCCACGGCATCGGGTTGTTCGAGGTGCGCGGCGTGACCGGCGTCGGGAATGAGCGCCACGGTGGCGTCTGGTAGCGAGAGGGCCATGTCGATCGCCTCCCCAGCGAACTTCTCGTCGAGCGCACCAGCAATGAGCAGGACGGGCATGGTCAAGCGTTCCATGTCCTCCCCGAGGAACCGTTGCGTCCCAGTGCCACAAAGACGAAGGGAACTGGCGAGGCCGGTGGCGTCGCGAGAGCGTCGAGCGCGTTCGTTTGGATCGTGAGGGAGTGTGGCAAAGAGCGGGCCAGCCAGCCACTCATCGAGAAAGGCTTCAACACCCACCGTCGCGATTCTATCAGCCCGTAGTTCGTCTTCTTCTCGGCGTTGACGCTGTTGGCTCGGCGAGGCAATGCCTCGAGTGGCGCCTAAGAGAACGAGCTTATTGATGCGATATGGGAACGCAAGGGCCACGTGGAGGGCTACCCGTCCGCCCATCGAATAGCCGCCGAGCACAATCTGCTCTACGGGTAGAGAATCGGCGACTAGTGATGCAGTCTCCACTAAGTCGGCCTGCACGTCGGCAGCCTCGCCGTGACCCGGAAGGTCCATGCTCAGCACTTCATGACTTCCTGCAACAATGGAGAGGAAGTTCTGGGCTGAATGACGAGTCTGGGTGAAGCCGTGGAGCCACACGAACGGTTCACCCTGGCCCTGGCGTTCGACAGGCAAGGAAGGCATTAGTGATGAGCGTACCGAACCCCAGCGATGTGCAGGCGACCTACGTCGCCACGCTCGTCGATGAGTGGATTCGCTGCGGTCTGAGCGACGTCGTAATCTGCCCCGGTTCCCGGTCGACGCCGATGACCCTCGAGTTGGCCCGTCGAAAGGAGTTGCGCATCTCGGTCCGTCTCGATGAGCGCGGAGCCGCCTTTTACGCCCTCGGGCGTTCTCTGGAGACCACTCGGCCGGCCCTGATCATCGTTACGAGCGGCACCGCGGCAGCGGAACTGCACGCGGCCGTGGCCGAGGCCGACCAGGCCTATGTCCCATTGCTCGTCGTCACGGCCGATCGCCCACCCGAACTCCACGGCGTCGGCGCACCGCAGACGATTCCCCAGCACGATCTCTTTGGGCCCATGGTGCGACTGGCGGCCGACCCCGGCGTCGCTACCGAGTCGGCCGCGGGCACATGGCGCTCGCTCGCCAGCGACCTGTGGCACGCCGCCATCGGGACGTTGGCACCCGCTGGACCCGTCCATCTCAATGCGGCCTTTATCGAGCCACTTCTCGGCCAACCGTGCACACTGGAGGCAACGGCCACGCTGCCGATCGATCGATCTCTGCCCGCAAGTATTGAGGTAACCCCGGACGTGGCTGGTCTGCGGGTACTGGCCATTTTTGGTCCAGGGGCCCAGCGTCGTGACTTCGAACGGGCACGGGCCATGAACTGGGCCGTGCTGGGTGACGCCACGGCCACCAACACGATTTCGTACTTCGACGGTCTCTTGCGCAACGACGACTTTGCCAAACTCGTCCGACCCGATGTGGTGGTGAGGCTGGGTGGCCTCGTGGCCAGCAAGACGCTGGCGTCACGAATTCGTGAGTGGCATGTTCCAGTCATTGGCCTCGCGCTCAGCCGCCCCGTTGCCGATCCAGATCGCGTGGTTACGGCCACGTTGCGAGGCACCGATCTCGTCGTCTCGCCGGTTGGACAGGCCGACGCCACGTACTGCGACATTTGGCTCACGGCCGCTCGTCGGGCCGAGGAGAACTTTGCCGGCCTCGCCCTGTCATCTTCGAAGTTGACCGAAGCAGTCATTGCGCGAGAAGTTGTCCGCGAGACCAATGAGTACGATCGGCCGCTCGTGCTGGGTAGCTCGATGCCGATTCGAGAAGTGGAGTGGTTTACTCCCGCCCGCAAGGGACACGTCTTTTCTAACCGCGGTGCTAATGGCATCGATGGCGTGACCTCGACTGTCTTTGGTATTGGTGCAGTGCGCGGCGCGGTTGGACTTATCGGGGATCTCACCTTCCTTCACGACGCGTCGGCCCTCGTTGATCCACCGCAGGCGCCGGTTGCTGTTGTCGTGGTGGCTAACGATGGAGGTCACATCTTTGACTTCCTCCCACAAAAGGCCGCTCTCGCCACGGACGAGTTTGCCGAACTCTTTACGACGCCCCGAACACCCCGGCCGAGCGACGTGGCCCGAGGATTCGGATTGAAGGCCGTCGTGGTGGAAACAGTCGGTGAGCTGCGTGCGGCACTACGTGACAGTGCCAACCAGGCTGACGTCACCGTGATTGAGGCCGTGCCGAGCGCTCCGGTGACCAACGTGGAGTTTCACGCCTGGCTCGAACGTTCGCTCTCGCGTATCGCTAATGAAACGGTGCAGAGCCAGTGATTGGCCTGGCGAGCAGCTTCTTTGCGGCTGCGCCGGTGGCCTTTGCGGCCGGACTCATTTCCTTCCTTTCGCCCTGCGTCTTGCCGCTCTTACCGGGCTACTTGGGCTTTCTCGGTGGTGTGCTCGGTCAAGAAAGTGGCCACCGTCACCGCGGGCGAGCGGTACTCGGCTCGCTGTTCTTCGTGCTCGGCTTTTCAGTTTTCTTTCTGACACTCGGCTATCTCTTCGGGGGCTTTGGTCACCTCTTGCGCTCTCATCACCGCATCCTCGAGCTGGTCTTTGGGTCGGTGACGATTGCGATGGGTCTCATGTTTTCCGGAGTTGTGCCGATGCGTTGGCTCCAGCGCGAACGACGCAGCCACTTTCTCCCTCGCGCCACGCTCCTCGGTGCCTTTTTGCTCGGCCTCCTGTTCGCCCTTGGTTGGACGCCCTGTATCGGCCCGACGCTGGCGGCCATCATGGGTCTCGCGGCAACCGACACTTCCACAACGGCGTGGCGTGGCACCGGCCTGGCGCTCGTCTACTGCCTCGGACTCGGGATACCGTTTGTCGTCGCGGCCATGGCCAGTGAGTGGGCACTCAGCGTCTCTTCAGCGCTGCGTCGCCGAGCTCGAGCAATTGGACTGGTCGGGGGAGTCTTTCTCATCTTGCTCGGTCTCCTTCAGGTTCTGGGCTGGTGGCCGACGGTTATTCATTGGGTCCAAGATCTCCTGCCCACCACGTCGCTTCCGCTCTAAGGCGACAAGTCGGTCTTCTACACTTGACCTATGGGAGTTCGTGAAGACTGGTTGTTTCGAGGAATTCTTCACCAGTTCACGGATGAATCGATATTTGATCGTCTCGATGCCGGCACGGTTACCTACTACGTAGGGTTCGACCCAACGGCCAAGTCACTCCATCTCGGCAATCTGCTGCAGTTGACCAACATGCGTCGCCTTCAATTGGCCGGGAATCGTCCGATTGCGCTGGCCGGCGGGGGAACGGGACTCATTGGCGACCCCAGTCACAAGGCCACGGAGCGTCAGCTCTTAACAATGGATGTTCTCCAGGAGAACGTGGCCGGTATACGTTCGCAGCTGGAGAAGTTCCTTGATTTCTCGCCTTCGGCCGGCAAGAGCCAGGCGTTGCTCTTGAACAATGCTGATTGGCTTACGACGATTACGTTGACTGACTTTCTTCGCGATACCGGTAAGCACTTCACGGTTAATCAGATGATTGCCAAGGACTCGGTCAAGAGCCGTCTCGATCGCCCCGATGTCGGCATTTCTTACACCGAGTTCACGTACATGCTCTTGCAGGCGTACGACTTTTTGCACCTCTACCAAACCCATGACTGCACGTTGCAGCTCGGTGGTTCGGACCAGTGGGGCAACATCACCATGGGCGCCGAACTGGTGCGCAAGGTGGCCAGTGGTAATGCCGCGGGACTGACCTCGCCTTTGCTCGTGAAGTCCGATGGGACCAAGTTCGGCAAGTCCGAGAGTGGGGCCATCTACCTCGACCCTGAGATGACGTCGCCCTTCGCAATGCACCAGTTCCTCTTGAATACTGAGGATGACCTGGTGATCAGCCTTCTCAAGTCGTTTTCGTTTCTCTCCCACGATGAGATCAACGAACTAGCCACCTCCACGTCTGAGCGCCCTCAGGAGCGTCAGGCCCAGCGACGGTTGGCCAATGAAGTGGTCGCGTTTGCTCACGGCAGGGACGTGGCCGAAGCAACTGAAAAGGCCGGTCGAGCGCTGTTCTCGGAGACGATTCGCGATCTGGATGAGGCGACGCTCGTTCAGGTGCTCGCCGACGCTCCGACCTCTTCGATGGGCCGTGATGAACTTCGCGAAGGTATCGAGATCGTGGACCTTCTCGTTCGATGCTCGTTGGCCGCTTCTCGAGGCGAAGCACGTCGTTTCGTTGATCAGGGCGGTGTCTACATCAACAACGCCAAGTTCACTGATGAACGAGTTGATCTCTCGAGCGCCCTGCACGACCGCTACGTCGTCGTGCGACGTGGTCGCCGCCAAACGCACCTGCTTGTGCTGTCGTGAAGCGTCTCGTCACACTGGTCGTTCTAGGCAGCCTCGTTCTGAGCGGCTGTGGCACGGTAACGACAAAAGAACTCACGGTGACGTGGATGAAAGACGCCCAACACGACCGCGTCTACAAGTCTCTTCACCACGACATCGCCAAGACCGTCCGCTACCTCAAAGATCCGACTTCGACGAGAGCCGATCTCCACACGTTGTGCTCGGTGCTCAATTTGGAAATTCACGCTGCGAACGACCACCTGCCCACGCCAGATCGTGAGGCCACCAACCTGTTGGCCGATGGATATGACCAGTTAGCCACCGCGACCACTCAGTGTGATGTGGCCGGGGCCGACCCCGTGGCTCGGGCCAAGGCGATTGCCACCTTCCGCAAGGGCTTTGGCGGGCTGTACTTCGGCACTCTACGTCTCTACAAGGTGCTGGGGCGCCCCGGCTCCCCGAAGTGAGTTAGTTCGCTGGCGGTCGCAGGTCGATTTCGAGGCGCAAAATGCCGTCCTCGAGCGTTGCAGTGGCGTCACCAATCATGGCGTAGTCCTGAAAGTCGATACGGGCAGCCTCAATAAAGCGCTGGCGTTCTGGCCCCTCAACGGGTGGCAGGCCGCGACGGCGTACCGCGTCAGCCCGGTCCTGGAATCGCTTAACCATCTCTTGGGGGTCGAATGCTTGAGCCACGGCCTCATGCTAGGGGTGCCAACGCCCGAGTGAGATTCGGTAGACTGACCGTTCGGAACTTCGTTGTTCCTCAGTCTCCGTTTCATCGATTCGCGGACTAGTGAGGAGTTGTCGTGAAAAAGGGTCGCCACCGTCGCTTCGTCGAAGCGCGTGAACTAAAGCGCACTACCGGTCCTCGTGCTGTCGCCTGCGATGAGTGCGGAGCCGAGCCAGAGGATGTTCACGCTGAGTGGTGCCGTGCCGAAGAGGATCGTTTTGACGAAATCTTGGGCAGCCTTCCTAAGTCGCAGCGAACTGACGAAGACGACCCGCTCGCCGCTGAGGGTTAATTCCGCCGCAGTGCGGGGTGCGGAACCGGCGTAGAACGACGGGCCGCCAAGTAGTTGAGCAAGGTGTCGTAGGTCTTTTGACCGACCATGGCAATTAGTTCGTCACGCATTGAGTCCACCACGCGGGTCTTGCCAACGAAAGCATCGGGAGCCTCGGTGCACCACCAGTGAAAAGCGTCTCCACCCTTACCCCAGTGTGAACGGTCCCACTGACGAATCGTGCTGGTGATGTGTCCGTTGTCAGCCACTTCTTCTTCGCGACGTAGCGGCAACTGCCAGCAGACTTCGGGCTTGAGCGGAATGTAGCTCTCGCCGGTATCCATAGAGAGCACGTGGAGGGCGCATCCCGGTCCGCGGTGAAAGTCGGGTCGATTGAGGAAGATGCAGGCGCCCTTTACTAGACGAGTGGTGGTCTCACCATCCTTGTCGGTCTTGGTTATGCCGTCCTTGCCCTTCTTTTTGAACTGCCACTGGTCCTCGGTCAGGCGCTTGGCGGCCTTTTCGACACGCTTCACGTCTTTTTTGTCGATGAAGTGTGCGCCGTAGCTACAGCAGCCCTCGACGAGCTCGGCCGCCGGGCCGGTCAGCACGCCCTGGCAGCCGTTGCCGAAAATGCACGTCCAGTTGCTCTCGAGAAAGGTGACGTCAAAGACCCACGTGCGCTCCTCGTCGGCGTCCTCGAAACTGATCCATTCATGGGCTTTTAAGGGTGCTTCACTCACGCCGTCAAGTTAGTTCGCGCTGTCTGCCCAGCGAGTGACCTTTACACTTGGTCTATGACCACGGACAATACCGACCTCATCACCCTCACGCCGCAGGCTCGCACCATCGTGCTCGACGCCCTACGCAATGAAGAGAACCACACGACGCTCGGTCTCTGGGTCGAAGTTACTGGCGTGCGTGGTGCGGGCTACTCCTACGACCTGTTCTTCCAGGACAAAGACGGCATTGAAGAGCTGGTCGAACTCGTGGTCGACGACGAACTCACGATCGTGGTTCCCACGAAGAGTGCTTCGCGCCTGCGCGGCTCACGCCTCGAGTTCTCAGAAGAGAACGGTGGCGGCCTCGTGCTCGTCAACCCAAACTCGCCAACCAGCGAAGAGATGAACCCCGGCGTGCCGGCCGAAATTCTGGCCAAGGGCCTCGGTGGCTCGCTGGCGCTAAAGGCTCTCGCCGTTCTCGAAGCTTCGATCAATCCCTCGATTGCCTCCCACGGCGGCCGAGCTGACCTCGTGGCTCTCGACGACGATGAAAAAGTCGCCTACGTTCGCCTCTCCGGTGGTTGCCAGGGTTGCGCCATGAGCCGTATGACGTTGTCGCAGGGCATTGAGACCACGTTGAAGGAAGAGATCCCGGTGCTGGTCGGTGTTGTCGACGTCACCGACCACGACTCAGGCTCCAACCCCTTCTACGAGCGTTAAGCCGATTGAGCAGGGGAGAACCGCTTTACTAGGCTCTCGCTATGTTGCGCTTCCTCACTGCCGGCGAAAGCCACGGACCATCGCTGACCGTCATCGTGGAGGGTCTGCCCGCGGGCCTACCCATTACCGCCGAGCAGATCGGTGACCAGCTCGCCCGCCGCCGCCTCGGTTACGGCCGCGGACCCCGCATGCGCTTTGAGCGGGACGAAATTCGACTTACCGGTGGCATTCGTCACGGTCGGACATTGGGTTCGCCAGTCTCGATTGAAATTCTGAACACCGAGTGGCCGAAGTGGGAGATCGAGATGTCGCCGGCCCCCGGGACACCTACGGACAAACTGACCGCCCCTCGTCCTGGTCACGCCGACCTCGTTGGCATGCAGAAGTACGGCTTTGATGATGCGCGTGACGTCCTGGAGCGCGCCAGTGCCCGCGAGACGACGGCTCGCGTGGCGGCCGGTGCGCTCGCTCGGGCCCTGCTGGCCGAACTCGGTATTTCCATTGTGAGTCACGTTGTGCGCATTGGCGCCGCAGCCACCAATATCGACGACCGACCCGGTCCCGATGACCTCTCCCAGGTTGACGACAGTGAAGTGCGTTGCCTGAGCTCCGAGGCCGAAGCGGACATGATCACCGAGATCAAGGCGGCGGCCAAGGAGGGTGACTCCCTCGGCGGTGTCGCCGAAGTCATTGCCTATGGCGTGCCGGCCGGACTTGGAAGTCACGTGCATTGGGATCGCAAGATGGACGGACTCCTCGCGGGCGCCCTCATGAGTATTCAGGCCGTTAAGGCTGTAGAGATTGGCGATGGAATGGCTCAGGCCACCCAGCGCGGCTCGGTGGCTCATGACGCGATTGCCATTGACGACAGTGCCACCTCGAGCGGTGGCTACCTGCGGCGCACCGATCACGCCGGTGGACTCGAGGGCGGCATGACGTCGGGCGCACCGCTGATTGCTCGCGTATCGATGAAGCCGTTGGCCTCGCTTAATCGCCCCGTTCTCGAGACGGTCGATGTCGTCACGGGCGAGTCGACGGTTTCCTTTAAGGAGCGCACCGACGTCACGGCCGTGCCGGCCCTCGGTGTTATCGCCGAAGCAATGACGGCCCTCGTTCTGGCTAACGAAGCGCTCCGCAAGTTCGGCGGCGACTCGGTGGCGGAGTTCACTCGCAACTACGAGGGCTACATGGCCCACCTGGGCGAGACGCCCAGCGCCGCTCGACCGGCCTAGCCATGGCCCGCCTCGTTCTGGTTGGTCTGCCGGGTGTCGGCAAGTCAACCATTGGCGAGCGAGTGGCCCGCGAACTAGGCGTTGCGTTTGTTGACCTTGATGAAGAAATTGCTCGTGCCGTCGGAGTAAGTGCCGGTGAGTATCTGCGCCTCCACGGCGAAGCGGAGTTTCGGCGAGTCGAATACGAACAATTGCGCAGCGTCATGGCGAGTGACGTCGTGCTCGCCCCGGGTGGGGGAGTCGTTACGACACCCGCGGCTCGAGCGCTGTTACGCGACGAGCGGGTCGTCGTGTGGCTCCAAGCACCGGTCGAAGCCCTACTCGCTCGTCTTGGGTCCACCGATCGACCACTTCTGGAGGGCGACGCCAACGACCGACTCCAACGACTGGATCGGGAGCGTTCTGGCTTCTATGCCGAACTGGCAACGGACACGATTGATGGATCACGAGGAATCGACGACGTGGTTCGTGACGTCGTGGCCTGCGTGACAACATGAGTGTCGTGAGAATCCCGGTCGAACTCGGCGAACGTTCCTACGACGTCATCGTGGGACGAGGCGTTCGTAGCGAACTGGCGTCAGTGATTCGCGACCGAGCGCCCAAGGCGCTCCGGGCCGTGGTCGTCTCGAGCGAGGCGCTGGTTTCGATGCCGTGGGCGGAACTCGAGACGGGACTGTCGACGACGGTCTTGACCGTCCCCGACGGCGAAGCGGCCAAGGTGGCAACGCAGGTCGAGCGACTCTGCACGGAGTTCAGTCGTCTCGAGCTCTCTCGACACGACGTCATTGTCTCCCTCGGTGGCGGTTCAGTTACCGACCTGGCTGGCTTTGCTGCCGCGGTGTACCTGCGCGGTATTGCGGTGGTGCATGTCGCCACATCGCTCGTCGCCCAAGTCGATGCTGCGGTCGGGGGCAAGACTGGCGTGAACCTCGCGACCGGCAAGAACTTGATGGGCGCCTTCCACCAGCCCCTCGCCGTGCTGTGCGACCTGGAGCTGCTCGAAACCCTCTCGCCCCGTGAGATCCAAGACGGTCGTGGCGAGATTGTGAAGTGTTGTCTCCTGACCGGTATGAGCCTCGGCGACATTGACGCAGCGACATCCGATCAACTCATCACGATGGCGATTTCATATAAGTGCTCAATTGTCGGTGCCGACGAACGCGAAGGTGGCCTGCGGGCCCTCTTGAACTACGGCCACACGCTGGCTCACGCTATTGAAGCCCTCCAGCTCGACGGAGAAGATCTCGACATTCGACACGGCGAGGCTGTTGCCGTTGGTCTGGCCTTTGCGGCTCGTCTGGCTCGGCGACTCGGTCGACTCGACAATGCCGGGGTCCAGCGCCATGACGACGCCCTCGCGTTCTTCGGCCTCTCCGGATCTCTGCCGGCTGGGCTTTCGGCCATTCGACTCCTGGAGGCGATGGGTCGCGATAAGAAGGCTCACCACAATCTCACCTTCGTCTTGGCCGGTGAGAATGGATACGAAACTGTGAGCGACCTCAATCCCGAGGTCGTTCTGAGCGAACTGGTCAACTTTGGAGGTGTCGCGTGAGCGGACAAATCTTGCTGCTGTCGGGTCCCAATCTTGACCTCCTGGGCCAACGGAGTCCCGAGATCTACGGCACGGCCACGCTGGCCGACCACGTCCGAGCGTTTGAGGCAGTTGTGGCGACTCACGGCTACACCGTCCACGCCGTGCAGTCCAACTCCGAAGCGGTCTTGATTGAAACTCTGCACGCCGCCCGCACATCGGCCGTGGCGATTGCCTTCAACCCTGGCGCCTTAACCCACGGATCGTGGGCTCTACGTGACGCGCTCGAGATCTTCACGGGACCCAAGATTGAAATCCACCTCTCGAATCCGGCCGCCCGTGAGCCCTTCCGTCATCTCTCGACGGTGGCCGGCGCCGTCTCCGGTTCCATTGCGGGATTCGGTGGGCTTAGCTACGTTTTGGCCGCGCAGGCCATCGTGGCTCTCTTGAACGCCTAGGTGAGCGACCCGCTCGGCGTACACTAACTACGCACGAAATGAGGAGTTAGGTCAGTCATGCCTGCAATTTCCAGTAACGACATCAAGAACGGCGTCACCCTTCAGGTGGAAGGTGGCCTATTTACAATCATTGAGTTCCAGCACGTTAAGCCCGGCAAGGGTGGCGCCTTCGTGCGCACCAAGCTGCGCAACCTCCGCACCGCTCAGGTCATTGAGCGCACGTACCGCGCCGACGAGCGCCTCGAGCAGGCCATCATCGACAAGCGTGAAATGCAGTTCTTGTACCGCGACGGTACGGACTACGTCTTCATGGACCAGTCCAACTACGACCAAATCTCGATTCCTGAAAAGTCGCTCGGTGACGCATCGAACTTCTTGAAGGAGTCCGGTACGGCTCTCGTTATCTTGCACAACGAAGAAGTCATTGGAGTCGAAATGCCCGCCTCGGTCGAACTCGTTATCACCGAGACTGAGCCCGGCGTTCAGGGCGACCGCGTGTCGGGAGCCCGTAAGCCGGCCACCCTCGAAACCGGCTTTGTTGTTCAGGTGCCACTCTTTGTCGGACCCGGCGAAACCATCAAGGTAGATACGCGCACGGGCGACTACATCACCCGGGCCTAGGCGTGAGCGAGCTCGGCGACCAACGCCACCGCGCCCGCGAGCGGGCACTGGAAGTTGCCTACGAGGCATCGATCAAGGAACGTTCAATCGATTCTGTTGTTGGTGAGCTGCCTCTCGCACCCGACCCATATTCGATTGCCCTGCTGGCCTCGCTTGACGAACACCGTGAGTGGGCGCGCGAGTTGATTATCGAACACTCCATGGACTGGCAGTTTGAGCGGATGCCCCTCGTTGATCGCCTCGTGATGACCTTGGCCCTCTGTGAAGCCCGCATGGCCGATGCACCGCCGAAGGCCGTACTTCTCGATGAAGCGGTGGAGCTAGCCAAGACCTACTCAACCGATGGCAGTCCGGGATTTGTCAACGGCGTAGTGTCGTCTTGCCTTGCTGCGTGGTACGAACAAGCCTGATAGGAGCTTCAAATGCCGGGAATGGGTCATGGGGTTGATATTCACAACCCAGTTGTCACGAACCTCTTTCGGTTGGGACTCCACGTCAGTTTTGTTTGGGTCCTCGCGTTCGCAGTGCTCTTTGCCCTAGGTCTGGCCTTCGTGGCGCTTCGCTCACCTGACGGAGTGCCCCCGCTGAGCGAAGCGCGCCCCCGCACGACCCTCCGCGTCGGGTTTGGTCTCCTCTGGCTCCTTGACGGCCTCTTGCAGCTGCAGGCCGGAATGCCCCTCGGACTCAGTTCTCAGGTTCTCGCCCCGACCAAAGAGGCGGCTCCGACCTGGTGGCACGGCTTCATCGGAACGGCCGTACAGATTTGGAATCAACACCCCCTCGCTCTGGCACAGGCAGCAGTCTGGATTCAGATTGCACTGGCCTTCGGCCTCTTAGGTTCCACACGCATGGCGAGCCGTGTGGCCGGTCTGCTGTCGGCAATTTGGGCCCTGCTCATCTGGCTGGTCTCAGGTTTTGGTGGTCTGTTTGGCCACGGTGTCTCCGTCCTCTTCGGATGGCCCGGTGCACCCTTGTTCTACGCGATTGCTGGCTTTGCCCTTGCCCTGCGCCCGGAAAAGTTCCCCCACGTTTATCAGGCGGTCGTAAGCAAGATTGTGGGCCTCATCTTGATTCTCGGTGCCGTGCTGCAGGCACTCCCCGGTAGTCACTTCTGGACGACCGGTAACGACAATGCCCTGAATCAGATGATTCAAGACATGACCAGCGTGCCCCAGCCAGCGTGGCTCGCCGGCATCGGCCACGTCGGCGCCGGCGTCGTTCGAGCTGCCGGTCCGGGCATCAACATGCTCATTGTCGTCTGGCTGATGGCAGCGGGTGTCGGTCTGTGGCGAATCACGGTGTCGGGATTCCGCTGGCCCGCAAGCTCACTTGCGGTGGGTGCGGTCATTGTTTGGATCGTTGTTCAAGACACAGGTCTCTTCGGGGGAGTGGCGACAGACCCTAACTCCATGCTGCCGCTCGCACTGCTCGGAATAACACTGAGCCCACGCCTGCGAACGGCGGCTCCATTCAACGTCAAGCTCTCTGCCGTGGCGCGGCGAGCCATTAGTAATGCCGCAGTCTCTCTGGCCGGTGGCGCCCTTATTGTCGGCACCTACCTCGGTGCCACGGGGATCTTCGCTTCGCCCGAGACCACGCTGTATCGCGCCTACAACGGTGACGTAGCGGCCGTCGAGGGCACGCCAGCTCCGGACTTCACGCTGACCGATCAGAACGGCCAGCCATTCTCCCTCTCGACTCATCGCGCAGCTCACGAAGTTGTTGTGCTGTCGTTTATCGATCCCGTTTGCTACGAGGAGTGCCCTCAGATTGGCCACCAGCTCCTCGATGTCGTCAAAAACCCGCCGTCCGGTGTGAAGGTGACTGTCGTCATGGTTGCGGCAAATCTGCAGGACCATTCGAAGCGTCAGGTCGAGCACTTCATGGAGCAATACGACCTCGCGGGTGTGTCGTCGCTGTACTTCCTCAACGGCACGACTCACCAGCTACGTGATGTCTTTGAGCAGTACGGCATAACAGTCACAACCGGCGGTGAGCACGGCATGAGCATCCACAGCATGGTTGTCTACATCATCAATGCCGCCGGCGAGATTCGCTACATCGTCGAAGACGATCCAGTCCCGGGTCCGGCCGGTCGCGCCTCGACTGTTCAGGTGCTGCGCGACGCCATCGTCACACTTCGATAATGCCGAGCATCCCGCTCGTTTTGGTCGGGATGTGGGCAGCATTCACCGCGTCTCGATCGTTGCGGCAAGGGTTCCAAGCACGAGATGCCCACCTCGCACTCGGCGCCCTTATTCTTTTGATATCGGAGCTTCCACCGCTTGCGGCGTGGTCGGGACATTCCCTGCCAAACCACATGGTGAGCCACATCGTGATCATGTTCTTAGCTCCACTCTTTGTGGCGGCGAGTGGTCGCACTGCGCCGTTAACGAGGGTTGGCCATCCGCTTCTCGCAATCGTGCTGCTCAATGGAGTCATGGTGGCGAGTCACCTGCCGAGCATCTTTAACGCCACTATGGCCAACGAAGCGCTTCGAGCCTTCGTTGTTGAACCGCTCTTTTTCGCCAGCGGCCTGTACTTTTTTGCCTTCGTCCTCAATGTGAGCCCAGCAGTCCGGCTCGTCAAACTCCGTTGGCAGTTCATTGCGGTCCTGGCGACCACGCTGGTCATGTTTGTTCTGGCGATGGCCATGTCAATCTTCACTGATCACGCCTGGTACTCATCAATGGCTTCGATGCCAGGAATGGCGATGGCGGGAGACTTTCGCTCCCAACAACTCGCGGCCGCCATTTTGTGGATCTGCGGCGATATCTGGGCGGTGCCGGTCTTCGTGATTTTGGTGCGGCGGGTCATTAGTCGCGACGGCTCACTCTTTGCCTCGCTGGACCGTTATGCCTCGCCGTCGTCGTGACGCTTTCCGTGCACCTTGTCGAGGTAGGCGTTCCACTCCTCAAGTTGACGGTCATGTTCGGGTTCGCTGACAGAGCTGGCCTTGACCACTCCGTGCTCTTCTCGTAGGAGTTTGCGCCAGACGTAGACGGCATACGTGCCAAGTATGGGCCACTCAAAGACGTATGCCCATGAAAGCGTGTTCCCGTCGAGCGCGCGCTTGGTCTCGATTACAAAAGCCGGAATGCAGATCAGTTCAGCGAGGACCAGGCCGAAGTGAATGCGCCACTCCGTTTTGGTCTGCTTGAACACGCGGTAATGCTAAACCTTGACAACGCCAAGCAAGGTCGTAGAGTTGGCGTAGACGTCAAGTACACGCTGGGTGTTTGGTGTCGACAATGAGGGGGAAATTTGATGACTCGGGTAAAAGCCCTGACCTTGTCGTTGGCGTCAGTCGTCATCGGCGCAGTGATTCTCGCTGCCGCCGGATTGGCGCTCGCGCACGCACAGGGAGTTCAAAAGCCTCTGGTGGCAACGCCCGTCGGTTACAGCACGGTCAATGTGGATGGCCACCGGCAGACCGTAAAGCACGTAGCGCTCACCTTGGGGACGTACCCGGACTCGCAGTTCAGCACCGTCTTCGGTGCGAACCACGGTCCTCACCCGGACTGGGTCGCCTACTCCAATAACAACCTCGTTGTGCCGCAGAACTCGGTCGTAACCATCACTATCAAGCAGTACGACGGCGGCGGTGCGCTGAACAATACGTACTTCGGCAACATCTTTGGCACTCTTGACGGCACGGCCACGATTGACGGCAAGGTCGTCACTCATGTCGACCCCAACCACATCGGCCACACCTTCACGCTCCGCGGAATCCCTGGCTCGCAGCGCAACATCTTTGTATCGGTACCGATTCCCGCCAACGACGTCGTCGATTCGTGCGACCCGGGCAATCCAGATCCTTCAATCTGCAGTGCCCA
>CANGMP010000007.1 GCA_947455165.1 Acidimicrobiaceae bacterium
TCCGTGGAGGGTAAGCCATGGTTCTACGTGTTGCACGTGCTTGGTACGGGGTGCGACGAGGCCGGCGAGGCCGCCGGTCGCCAAAACGGTGCACTCGCCGAGCTGTTCACGGATTCGCTCCACCATGCCGTCGACCTGGGCCGCGAAGCCGTAGAGGACACCAGACTGAATTGATTCAACGGTCGATCGGCCAATGACAGACCGGGGCTCAACGAGCTCGACCGAACGCAGGGCTGCGGCGTGCGAGTAGAGCGCGTCGAGCGAAATCGCCACGCCGGGCGTAATGGCCCCACCGAGATACTCACCCTTCTCGCTAATGGCGTCAAAAGTTGTCGCCGTGCCGAGGTCCACGACGATGCAGGCCGTCTTGTAGAGGTCGTAGGCACCGACCGAATTGGCAATGCGGTCGGGGCCCACTTCGCGAGGGTTGTCGTAGAGAATCGGCATGCCGGACTTGACCCCGGGGCCGAGGATGGTCAGCGGGATGTCGGCAAACCAGCGATTCGACATGCGGCGAATCTGGGTGATCACCGCGGGCACCGAGGATGACAGCGCAATGGCCGTGACGGTCGAACGAAGATCGAGTCCCTCGAGGTGCAAGAGCTGCGTCAGCACGACGGCCAGTTCGTCCGGCGTGCGCTCTGGCACGGTGGAGAGGCGCCAGTGAAACTTGAGGCCGTGCTCGCCCGTGGCGCGCGCAATACCGAGGCCGTGATCGGCCGCCGGCAACGGCTCGTCGCCGAAGAGACCAATAACGGTTTCGGTATTTCCAGTGTCAATTGCGAGCAGCATCAGGCTCCCTTTCGTGCAGTGATTGTTACCTCGGCGTTGTCGAGCAGGCGCACCCCGTCGACGAGTCCCGCCAACAGTGCTCTCGCGATTCCCGTGAAGTCGGCCTCGACCGGTTCAAGGGTGTCGGAATGGACAATGTCGGCGTAGGCAATCTCCACGCCGGCGGCGTTCAGTATCTGCTGCATCGTTGCGCGAGCCTGCGTCGCGTCGAGCGACGAGCCCTCCACAGCGCGCAGTGCCGAGGAGAAGGCCAGCGCGACCGCTCGACCCGGCTCGCTGAGGCGAACGTTACGGCTCGAAAGTGCCAGTCCATCGTGGTCGCGAGCAATCGGGCATCCGACGATGGTTATGCCGAGCGCGAGGTCGCGGTTGAGCTGGCGCACCATAGCGAGCTGCTGAAAGTCCTTTTCGCCGAAGTAGGCGTTCGCGACGCCGGTAATGGCAAAGAGCTTGGTCACGACGCTGGCCACCCCGTCAAAGTGTCCCGGTCGGCCGGCCCCTTCGAATCGCTCGGTGATGCCAGCGACCGAAACGGTGGTGGCCGTCGTGCGGGGATAGTCGGGCCACATCTCTTCAACCGACGGCGTCACGACGGCCGCCGCACCCCAGGACTCACAGAGAGCGAGGTCACGAGCTTCGTCGCGCGGATAGGCCGCGAGATCAGCAGCGTCATTGAACTGTCGGGGGTTCACAAAGATGCTCACGAGCGCAACGGTGCCATCGGCCACGGCACGACGCACGAGTGATCCGTGCCCGTCGTGCAGTGCGCCCATGGTGGGAACAAAACCGACGGTGCGACCGCTTCGGCGTTGCTCGTCAGTAAAGGCTCGCCACTGCGCGAGCGTGGTGAGGTGCTCCACCGCTAGGCCGGACTTCCGGCGCGACGCTGCTCACCGAGGGCGAGGGCCTCACGGACCAGCGCAACGTAGAGCGGCCTAGTCGATTCGGGGATGGCCTCGAGGTGGGCGTCCAGCGTGGCGACGTCGCCACGGGCCGCCGGTCCTGTGAGCGCCCGCAGTGGCCCCAGTTCAATGACGTCGCTCAAAGCGTTTTGGGCGAGGGGTAGAAAGTCTTCGAGCTCCATGCCAATACTGGCGGCGATCTCGCCCACCGAAGCCAGCAGTGTGACGAGGTGATTGGCCGCGACACAGGCGGCCGCGTGATACGCCGCGCGATCTTCGTCGGCTACGTCAATGGCCTTGCCACCAACGAGTTCGACAAGCGTCCGAGCCAAGGGGTCACCAGCCACGGCAAAGGTGGCCCCAGCGAGACGGGCGGTTCCAATCTCTTCATTCGGGAGGGCGACGAGTGGATGCATCGAGGCCACGCGAGCGTGAGGGGTCAAGACCTCAAGCGTCCGCGATCCGGCGACATGCATCACGACGGCCGAGGTTGGGGGCAGCGTGGCTGCGACGGTGGCAATCGCGTCGTCCGGGACGCAGAGCACCACGGCGTCGGCCTCGTGGAGCGACGGAATCTCGTTGTGGTGAACGAGCTGAACGGTCGGGCCAGCCAGCGAGAGAGCCTTGGCGAGGGACGTACCGGCGCGGCCAGCTCCCACAATGACAATGTTCATACAGCCCCGTTTCGTTCCAGCCTCGTGTGAGTGCCGTTCGTCGTTAGCGCAACTCGTCAAGTGTACCGAGCGGCACCACGCCGCCTTCGGCCTTCGCGAGCAGGACGTCAGAAACGAGCGCCGGCGCGAGTTCGCGGAGTGGAAGTAAGACAAAGCGCCGTTCCCACATGCGCGGGTGTGGCACCAGAATCTCGGGGTCCTCACTCGTCTGCTCCCCGACCAACAAGATGTCAACGTCGAGCGTCCGGGGGCCCCAGCGCACGTCGCGAACCCGCTGGGCCGCCGTCTCGGCCGCCCGAGCCCGCTCTAACAGTTCACGGGGCGTGGCGGCCGTCTCGAGTTCGACGACCACGTTCCAAAAGTCGTCTTGCTCGACGCCGCCGACCGGTTCGGTTACATAAACCTTCGATATCCGGAATGGTTCACCGTTCGTAACGAGCGGCAGGGCATCTCGCAGTTGGGCCCCTCGGTCACCGAGGTTGCTCCCGAGCGACAAATAGGCGAGGGTCATCTAGCGAGCGAGTGAGCAGCGAACGCCGGTCGTGGCGACGTCGTGGGGCACTGGTGGTCGCAGCTTGCGAACCGCCAGAGTGACGCGCTCAATCTCGGGATCAAAGTTCAAGATCTCCTGAGCCGCGCGATAGATGAGGGTTTCGAGCAGTTGAAACTGACCCTGGGCGGCCACATTCTCGACCACCTCAATAACGGCGGCGTAGTTCGAGGTGGCCCGGATGTCATCGTTCAAGGCCGCGGCGGCAAAGGACCGCTCAATGTCGATGTCAAAACTCAGCGGCTGCTCGCGCAGTCGCTCTTCGGGGAGCACGCCCACAATCACGGTGCACCGAAGATCACGAATCTCGATGGTGTCAGTCATCAGCACTCCCCCAACCGTGACGCGTCACGGCTCTTTCTAGGCCTCGACGGCCGGCAAGTTCTTAAGGATCTCACGACCCTCAATGGCGATGGAGCGACGGAAGAGTCGCTCGACCGAGGCAATGGCGATGGCCTCGCTGGCCACGCGGCCCGTCCAGAGCAGGTAGCCCGCGACGAGTCCGAGCAAACGGTCGGAGACTTCATCACCGTGGAGCAAGATCACGTCGCCGCGATTCATCGAGGCCTGCAGGTCGGTGTAGCAGGCCCGCATGATTTCGGTCTGGTCGCCCTCGCCCAAGATGGGGTAGGTGGCCGCCGCGAAGTGGTGCTCGTCGTAGGCCTCTTGGTTGAGCGGCAGCGCGAGGATGGAGACCATCCGGGTGAACTTGTGGTTCTTCAACCACCGAAGTTCTTCGTCCCGTCGAACACGACGATGGACCAGCGTGGAGCCGCCGGGCCGTTCGGCTACGGCGAGTTTGTCCTTAAAGACCCACGTAAAGTTGCGCGGTTCAATGCCCGCCGCCCACTTACCTCTCACGCAACCACCTCTTCAGTCGGCATTGCCAACAGCTCACGCAGTTGCATCGCAACTGCCACGTCATGTACGCGAATCACATCAGCACCATAAAGCAACGACCACGCTTCCGTAGCAACGGAACCTTCGAGTCGGTCTTGGACTTCAAGAAACTCAGGGGCGAGCGTACCGAGAAAACGCTTACGACTGGTGCCAATGAGCAACTGTGATGCGGTTTGGTCACACAGTGCACGGAAAACATCGAGGTGGGCCAGGAGCGACAGATTGTGCTCAACCGTCTTGCCAAACCCAATTCCGGGATCTAGCCAAAGTTCAGGAACGTTGGCGGCGGCAGCGCGAGCGGCCACGCCGGCGAGAAAGTCGCGCACTTCAATCACGACATCTTCGTAGTGAGGATTGTCCTGCATCGTGCGACTGTCACCTTGGCGGTGCATGGCGACGTAGCCAACCTGCAACTCGCCCGCGACGTCGACCAACGTCGCCGACACGTCATTGATGATTGAAGCGCCGGCCGCGACGGCGGCGCGGGCGACCGACTCTTTTTGCGTGTCGATCGATACGGGACCGAGTGGGGCCAGTGCTTCAACAATGGGCAAGACGCGAGCGAGTTCGTCGGCCTCGCTCACGCTGTCGGCGCCCGGACGCGTCGACTCGCCACCAATGTCGACAATGTCAACGCCCCGAGCGAAAAACGCCCGACCCTGGGCGATGGCCTCGTCGATGGATGCGCTGCGGCCACCGGGGTAGAACGAGTCGGGGGTGATGTTGATAATTCCCATCACACGAGGGAGAGTCACGATGCCTACCTGCGCTGGTGGATGAAGTTGAGGGCCTCGGCACGCGAGGCGGGGTCCGTCTTGAAGCTGCCACGGACGGCCGAGGTGACGGTCGTCACGCCGGGCTTCTTGACGCCACGCATCGACATGCAGAAGTGTTCGGCCTCGATGACCACAATCGAACCTCGGGGTTCGAGCTCGCGCTCGAGAGCATCAACAATCTGAGTCGTCATGCGCTCTTGAACCTGAAGACGACGGGCGTAGCCCTCGACGAGACGGGCCAACTTCGAAAGGCCGGTAATGCGTCCGTCCTTGCCGGGCAGGTAGGCGACGTGGGCGTGACCCACAAAGGGCACCAGATGGTGCTCGCAGAGCGACGTGAAGGGGATATCGCGAACCATGACCATTTCGTCGTGGCCCGCTTCAAAGGTGGTGCGCAGGTGAGCTCCGGGGTCGGCCTCAATGCCTTCGAAGAGTTCGACGTACATGTCGGCGACGCGGCGCGGTGTTTCGAGAAGTCCGTCACGATTGACGTCCTCGCCGATGGCCGAGAGCAACTCAGAGACGGCCGCCTGAATACGGCTGCGGTCAATCACGAACCCACTCCCTTGTAGGTGTAGATGCCGTCGAGGTTGCGGTACCGCTCGGCGACGTCGAGGCCGTAGCCCACCACGAACGTGGAGGGAATTGAAAAGCCGACGTACTTGAGCGACTGTTCAACCTTCTGCTCGCCTTCTTTTAAGAGGAGGGCGCAGACTTCGAGACTGCGAGGCTTACGCGAACCGAGGTACTTGCGCAGGTAGTTGAGCGTCAGACCCGAATCAACAATGTCCTCAACGATGAGGACATCACGACCCTCAATGTCGGACTCGAGGTCCTTAACGATGCGCACAACACCGCTGGACTTCGTGGCGGCGCCGTAGGAGGAGACGGCCATGAAGTCAATGTCGACGGGCAGGCGCACGGCTCGCATGAGGTCACTCATGAAGGTCACCGCACCCTTGAGAACACACACCAGCAGTGGTGGGTTGTCGGCGTAGTCAATGGCGATCTGGTCACCGAGTTCGGCGATACGGGCGTGGATCTGTTCGGCCGACAAGACCACGCCAGCGAGGTCGTCTCCAGTCCACGCCAGATGACTTGGGATTCCCTCTGGAGCGCTCACGACCTGACAGGGTAGTGGCAGAAATTCAGGAGAGAGAAAGGTACTGGTCTTTTCGGGCAATGCGCCGACCACCACTGATTTCGCAGGCGATGTGCTCGCCGTGGATGACCGCGATAACCCTGGTGACTTCGTCCAACGTGGGCGGGTGGGTTCCGTCGGCCTCGTCGGTCGTGGTGAGTTGCGTGCGAACCCACCGGCGCAGACGAGCCAGTCCCCACGTTTGAAGCTCGCGACAGTCAATTTCGTCGAGACGGCGCGTGGCGTCCGCCCCAGCCAGTTCGGTCAGCCACGCGGCATCCTCGGCCACCACATGGGCCTGGCGAGCCAGGACAGGAACCATGTCACGCTGGCCAATGTCGTTGAGTTGAGGCAACAGTCGGTGGCGCACGGCGTTACGCCGAAAGGACTCATCGAGATTGGTGGGGTCATCAATGAAGGGCTGGCCGCAAACTTCGACAAAGGACCTCAGTGCCGCTCGACGAACGTGGACGAGTGGCTTGGCGGGATCATTCACCATTGGGGAGAGTCCGTCGAGACCGGCTCCCCACAACAGATTGAGCACCATCGTCTCAGCGAGGTCATCCATCGTGTGGCCGGTCAACGCACCGACGGGCACGACGGAACGTCGGGCGGCCCGAGCACGAGACTCGACGTTGCCACCCGGCTCGATGTGGACATCGTGGACCGTTACCTCGAGGCCGAGTCGTTCTCCGAGATCGAGCACGAGGTGGGCGTCAACGTCGCTGCTCTCACGGAGGTGATGGTTGACGTGGTGGAGGTGAGCCACGAGCCCGTGCTCGTGAGCGAGCAGGGCCAGGCCGACCGAGTCAGGGCCCCCGGAGACGGCGAGGTCGACCGCGGTGCCGCGTTCGGGAAAGCGGCAGAGGCTCAACAGTTCTGCGGCGGAGGACACGGGGTCACGATACGCCCCGAGTCACCACACCATTTTGATAACGGTTCTCATTTGTCCTAGAGTGACGTCATGTTCCCGGCCGTCATCTTCGCCTTCATAACGGCCGGCGCCACCACCGTCGGAGGCTTTGTCGCCCTGCGGACGCGTGACCGCCTCCACCTCGTCCTTGGATTCTCGGCCGGCCTCTTGCTCGGCCTCGTCGGCTTTGACCTGTTGCCAGAGGTCTACGGCCGCAACCATCACATGACCCTCGGTGCTCGCACCGTCTCGATTGCGCTCGTGGGCGGATTCTTTCTGTTGCATCTCATTGAGAAGTTCTTCGCCACCCACGAACCCCACGAGTCGGACTATCACGCCGACCACGACCACAAGCACGTCGTCGGCGCCTTGAGCGCCCTGGCCTTCTCCGGCCACGTCTTTTTAGACGGCGTCGGCATTGGCGCCGCCTTTCGCATTAGCAACTCACTCGGGTACGCCGTTTTTCTCGCCTTGTTGATTCACGCCTTCAGTGACGGCCTCAACACGGTCTCGTTTCTGATCAAGAACGGCCGCTGGTCGGCCAAGGCCAAGTTGCTCCTCATCCTCGACGCCCTCGCCCGCGTCTCGGGAGCCGTTCTCGGTTCCTACGTGTTGATTGGTGAGAGCGGCATCGCTCTCTATCTCGCCCTCTTTACCGGCGTCGTGATCTACATCGCCACGTCCCACATCCTCCCTGAAGCCCACGCCAGCCACCCCTCTCGTTGGACGCTCGTCGCCTCAATGGTCGGCATCGCGCTGATGTGGCTCATCACCGCCCATGGCGCATAAGACCCGGCCCGTCATCCTGCGGGCCTTTCGGGGCATCGACGGCTTTGCCAGCGCCCGCGAACTCCACGCCCAGGCCGTTGGTAATGGTGACGCTCTGGGGTTGGCCACCGTCTACCGAGAGCTTCGTCGCATGGTCAGCGAAGAGATTGTCGACGTCGTCCACGACCTGGACGGTGAAGCGCGCTATCGCCACTGTGACGAAGCCCACCATCACCACCTCGTCTGCGAACGATGCGGACTCACGCGGGAAATAGCCGGGGAAGAAATCGAGACCTGGATCATCGGTGTCGCCCAGTCGGCCGGCTTTCATCAGATTCGTCACACCATCGAGCTCGTAGGGCTGTGTTCGACGTGCGCGAGTTAATCCCCTTCCCCCTCGCGCAACGGGGACCTCTCGAAGTTCTCGAACTTCCCGGGGTGAGCGAACTCGGCGTCGACGCCTTCATCACGACCCGCCACGGTGGCGTCAGCGATGGACCGTTCGCCACCCTCAATCTCAGCTACGCCCAGGGCGACGAGGCGACCAACGTGCGAGAGAACGAAGCCCGTGTCGCCGAAGCCCTCGGCGTCGCCACCCTTCGTCGCGTACGTCAAACCCACTCGTCAATTGCGCTACGCAGCCGCGAGTGCGCGGCCGACGTCGAAGCCGACGCCATCATCACGAGTGACGTTGACGACGGCGTGGCGATCATCGTGGCCGACTGCACTCCCCTATTAATTGTGAGCCCGGCCAGCCATCAACTAGCCGTCGTCCACGCCGGCGGGCGAGGGCTGGCCGGTGGGGTTGTTGAGAACACGCTCGCCATGGTCGATGGTGAGCGCGCTCAGCTCCGCGTCTTTGTGGGTCCCGGTATTTCAGGCGAGACCTATCAAGTGGGTCCCGAGGTCGTCGCGGCCTCGCCCTACTTTGCCGCTAACGCCGTCGCCGACACCGGCGACCGTTCGCTGCTCAACACTCGAGGAGCGGCCGTTGACATTCTCTGTGCCCACGGTGTCACCGCGAGCAACATCATTGTCTCGTCGCAGACGACCGACGGTGCCGCACTGTTTTTCTCCGATCGGGCGCAGCGACCATGTGGGCGCTTTGCCCTCGTGGCCAAGTGGCAGTCGTAGGCTGAGGGGACGACGAGTGGAGGGTCTCAATGGCTAGTCGCGCCAAGCAGTTCCGCTACAGCGGACTCGACATTACGGCCACTTCTCTCGTTGGTCACTACGAGCTCGACGAGTACTCCTTCACCGAAACGGTGACCTTTGATGTATCGGGCGACCTTCGCGAACCGGGCCCTCGTGATATTGCGACCCTCTGGTACCTCGTCGCCGGCCTCTCCTACTACAAGGCCGGCGCACCCGCACTGGTGGACCTCGGCGATACACCGGTCACCCCCGAGGCACGAGCACTCTTGCGCGCCGCCCTCCTCGAGGGGCTCGGCGAATACTCGTTCCGCAACCAGATTTGGCTCGGGGACGTAGAGATCATCGAGGGAACTCCCGCCACGACTCGTCATCACGAAGTCGACCCCCTGCGCGTCCTCACCCCGTTTGGTGGCGGCATCGACTCGGTCGTGACCGTTCGCTCCCTCAGCCCCGCCCTCAACCAATCACTCTTTGTCATGAGCCCTCCGAGCGGCACCTTCGCGCCACTCGAAGCCACGGCCGCCGTTATGGATCTACCGATCGTGCGGGCCACTCGCCATCTCGACCCCCAGATCACAGCTAAGAATCCCGACTTTTTCAATGGCCACGTCCCCGTCACGGCGATGGTGACCCTGTTGGCCTGCATCGCGGCACTGGCCGATGATCGCGGCGGCGTCGTTATGAGTAATGAACACTCCTCATCAGCTCCGAACATGGAGTGGGAGGGCCTCGCCGTAAACCACCAGTGGAGTAAGTCCTGGGTCGCCGAACAACTCCTCGGCGACGCCGTCGCTAGTTACATCGGCAGCCAATTCACGGTCGCCAGCTTTCTGCGCGATCGCAGCGAACTCTGGGTCGCCCAACAGTTCGCCGGCTTCACCGACGTGCACGGCGTCTTTCGCAGCTGCAACCGGGCCTTTCACCAGTCGGCCACCGAGCGCTTGGCTACCTGGTGCGGCCGGTGCGACAAGTGTCTCTTTATCAACCTCGTGCTCGCCCCGTTCATCTCACGTCGTTCACTGGACGAGATCTTTCAGGGTGCCGCTCCGCTGACCAACCCCGACCTGCGCGAACAGTTGCGGGCCCTGGTCGGGCTCGGCGACGAAAAGAAGCCGTTTGAGTGCGTGGGCGATCCCGACGAGTGTGCCGTGGCCCTCACCACGATTATCGAGATGCCCGACTACGCCAACGAGGAACACCTGCACCACATTGCTCGCGAAGTCGGCTCGGACCAGAGTCTCGATGAACTACTCGAACCCCTAGGAGTAAGCCGTGTCCCGGCCTCGTGGCTTCGCTGACCTCGCCGGTCACCGCGTCGGCGTCTGGGGCATCGGCGTCGAAGGTCGGGCCACCATTGCCGCACTGCAGGCCGTGGGCGCCACGGTCGTGGCCGTCGACGATAACGACCTCGGAGAGCCGGACGTCTTACTAACGGCCAGCGGGGGCTTTGACGCCCTCCTCGAGTGCGACATCGTGCTCAAGAGTCCCGGCATCCCCGCCCGCCGACGTGACGTGCTCGATCTGGAGTCTCGCGGCGTACCGCGCACCTCGGCCCTCGCGGTCTGGTTGGCCGGCACTGACCGAGCGAACGTGATTGCCGTCACCGGCACCAAGGGCAAATCAACGACGACCTCGCTGATTCAGTTCATGCTCGAGGCCTGCGGTGAATCGGCCCGCAGCTGCGGCAATATCGGCCTGCCGCCCTATGACCCCGCGGGCCCCGAAGCTACGTGGACCGTTCTCGAAGTCTCGAGCTACCAGGCCCTCGACGTCACCGACGCCCCTGGCGTCGTGGTCGTTACCTCGCTCGGCGAAGACCACCTCGACTGGCACGGGGATATGGAGCAGTACGTCAACGACAAGTTGCAATTGACCCGAGCCGAGGGCCATCACCTCACCGTCGTACCCGACGACGTGGTCGTGCTTATCCACCGCGACCTCATGGGTGGCGAGATTGTTGTTGAGCACGCCAGTGACGTCGAACTGGCTGAGCTCCTGGGACTCATTGGGCAACACAACGCTCGAAACGTCGCCTTGGCGCTGCACGCGACGGCCAAGGCCCTCCGTCGCCCCGTCGAGGACGTTCGCGCCGCGACGGTGCGCAATGCCACGAACTTTTCACCCCTGCCGGGTCGACTGACGCTGGTGCACCGCGCTCAGATCGACACGTCGCACATTGACTTTGTCGACGACGGTCTGGCCACCAACGTGGTGGCCGTCCTCGCGGCCGTCTCGGCCTTTCGGGGACGACCGGTCACGCTGATTATGGGGGGTTTTGACCGCGGCGTGAGCTACGCCCACCTCGCTCACGGACTCCGGGAAGCCAGTGATCAACTTTCGGTGGTCGTCATGGGACCGGCCGGTGAGCGGATTGCCGACGCCGTTGCCCACTCAGAGTTCAATCTCGATGTGGAGCGAGCGGCCGATCTCGATGACGCCGTCGCCCGAGCCGTGTCACATGCGGCGCAGACCGGTGGCGTCGTCCTCTTCTCGCCCGGGGCCGCCAGCTTTGACCAGTTCAAGAATTGGGCTGAGCGAAGCGCGCACTTCAGCGCCCTCGCCCGTCGTTACTAATTCCCAACCTCGTCGAGGAAGATTGCTCCGATCTCATCAAATGCGTTCGTCGTGATGTTGCGCGCCCGGAGTTCATCACGCAGGGCGGCGAGGTAGATACCCCGGGCGCTGACGTAGGCGCGGATGTGACGCTCTCGCTCAATTTTGCCGATGAGCTCGGCGTCACTCACGGTGCGGAGGCGCTCGCGCGTTTCAAGGGCATACTGCTCTGGATCAAAGGTGTTACTCATGGGGCCAGTGTGACGGCCCGCTATGACAGTCCTAGCGAAGAAAGGGTCGCAACTCGACCTTGCGATGACAGCTGCGAGATCCCTCGGCGGCGAGTTCGCGAGCCTGTTCGAGCGAGTCGGCCTCAATAATCCAAAAGCCGCTGACGTATTCGTGAACGTCATTGACCGGGCCGTCGACGACGATACCGGCGCCATCACGATTGTCAAAGGTCACCGAGTGCGATGGGTCGCAGATGCCGGCGGCCAGAATCCAGTGGCCGTTGGCCTGCAGAGACTCGTTAAAGATGTCGATGGCCTCCATCTCCCCCTCTGTGGCCAGCGTGGAGGAAGAGGCGATAACGCCGAGAAAGAATCGCATGACCACCAACTTTCGTTTCGGCGGGAACCGGAACCGCCATCTCCAATGGAGCCTGAGAGGGGATTCGAACCCCTGACCTACGCATTACGAGTGCGTTGCTCTACCGACTGAGCTACCCAGGCAGGACTTCTACTTTACTCCACTCCCCCAAGGCGACTTAGAGACGGGCGAGCTGGGTGAAGAGATTGGTGAGGAGCAGTGTTTCGTTGGCGTTCAGTGACAAACCACCGACGCTCACGGTGATCGCGTCCACACAGGCCGCCGCACTGCGGGCGTCACCCCGTCCTCGCAGGTCTCCCTCTTCGAGGCCTTCGAGAGCCGAGACCATCCGTTCGCGATAGGCGCGAGCGAGGGCTGCGAGTCCGAATCGCAGCTCCTCGGTGCGAAAACGGCGCTGTTCGCGCTGCTGACGCTGCTCGACTTCCTTCAGACCGCCCACACGACGTCGTCCCGGCCCTTCGGCCTCGGTCTTGATCTGTTCCAGCTCTTCGGCGTGGCGGGCCTTCAGCGGTTCAACAGCGGCTTCGAGTGCCCCGAGCAGGGTGCTCGCCAGAGCCGCTGGTGACTCACCGGCCAAGAGTTCGGGGAGTCGTCGCCACATGGCGAGCCGCTCTGTGAGGTGAGGATCAGTGGCGAGCAGGCGAGCACGGTCTAAGTTGCCGGCGGCGGCTTCGGCGCTGGAACGAGCCTGCACCGACGAGACGCCTTCACGTTCGAGGACCTCGAGAATGCTCTCGGTACTCAGTTGGTGAAAGCCGACCTCCACGCATCGAGACTCGATGGTGACGAGATGCTCGGGAAGTTCGTCGGCCAACAGCAAAAACACGGTGCGCTTCGGAGGCTCCTCGAGCGTCTTAAGCAGCGCCGGGGCGGCGTTAGTTGAAAGTTCGATATTCGGCAAGATCAACACCTGGTAGCCGTCGTGCATCGGTCGACGGCGCGCAATTCGCTCGGCCTCTCGAATCTCATCGACACTCCACTGCACGCCGGCTCGCGCCACGATAGTGACGTCGGGGTGAGAACCTCGCAGGACTCGGGTGCACTCATCACAGGTGCCACAGCCGTTTTGCGGGCACTCAAGAGCTGCGGCAAAGGCCCGCGCCGCTTCGACCTTGCCTGCGCCGGGTGGACCGGTGAAGAGATACGCGTGCGAGGGCAGTCCAACGTAACGACGGAGTACGGCGACGACTTCGTCTTGACCTACGAGCGAATCAAAGACATCACTCACGAGGCCCAGCCAATTGCCGCCAGCGCGGCGTCGACGTCGCGAGCAACGGCGTCCAGCGACTGCTCACCATTGATGACGACCCAGCCGGTCTCTGTGGTGGCGAGGTCCAAGAAGCCGGCCCGTACGCGCTCGTGAAAGTCCAGAGTGGCCGACTCGAATCGGTCGGCCTTGGAGGGCGAGCGACGAGCGTGCGCCGTGGCAACGGGTAGGTCAATCACGATGGTCAGATCAGGTCGGCACTCCCCAATCGCGAGACGGGTGGCCGCGCGCAGCGAGGTGAGGTCGAGTCCTCGGCCGTAGCCCTGGTACGCGAGCGTGGAACCAAAGAAACGATCGGTCACGACTGATTGACCCGAGGCCAACGTCGGCGTAATGACCGAGACCACGTGGTGACTTCGATCGGCCAGCATCAAGAGGGCTTCAGTCTCACTGGTCATCGGTTCGTCGGCGGCGAGGAGTCGCTGCCGCAAGACCTGTCCGAGCGGCGTGCCGCCCGGCTCAAAGGTCAGACGAGCATTGGCCCCGGTGGCCGTGCGCTTGGCGTGCGTGCTCTTGCCGCAGCCGTCGATGCCCTCGAAGGCAACAAAGAGAGGTCGGTTCGTGCTCACTCGCCGGAGAGACGGTTGAGCAGGTCGGCATTGGTGGCGCTGAGGTCAGCGCCCTGACCCTTGGCCCCACGACCCGTGCCACCGGTCGTCTTCTTGGTGGCCTTCTTCGCGGCCGTGGCCTTCTTCGCCGGAGCCTTCTTCGCCGGTGCCTTCTTCACCGTCTTCTTCGCGGCCTTCTTCGCCGGAGTGCGACGGGCCGAGGGATCAGCGTTGCGGCGCTCGGCCAACAGTTCACAGGCCCGGTCCAGCGTCACCGTCTCGGGGGTGTCGCCAATGCGCAGCGTGGCATTGACCTCACCGTCAGTGACGTAGGGGCCGAACTTGCCGGTCTTGACGACGACTTCCTTGCCGGTGATGGGGTCGGCACCAAGTTCGCGAAGCGGACCGGCGGCGGCGCGGCGGCCTCGCAACTTGGGCTGCGCCAACAAGTGGAGGGCCTTGTCGAGATCGACGGTGAAGATCTCGTCTTCACTCTCGAGCGAACGTGAGTCCTTGCCCCACATCACGTAGGGGCCGTAGCGACCATTGGTGGCGTAGATGGGTTCGGCGTCTTGGGGGTGACGTCCGACTTCGCGCGGCAGCGACAAGAGCTTGAGGGCATCGTCGAAGGTGATCGACTCGATGCTCATCGTCGAAAAGAGCGATGCCGTGCGGGGCTTTTCGCCGTCGACCAACTCACCCAGCTGGACGTAGGGGCCGTAGCGACCGGCCTTGAGATAAATCGTCTGACCCGAAGCGGGGTCGGTGCCGAGTTCGCGGTCCGAGCTCGGAGCGTCGAGCAACTCGAGCGCGCGAGTCACCGTTAAGGAGTCCGGCTCGGTTGCCTCGGGAATTGAGACGCGACGCTCTCCGTGCACTAAGTACGGGCCGTAGCGACCGGAGCGAACTGAGACCGATTCGCCGTCGGGGGCCACACCCAGGGGCAGCGAGTTAATAGCGGCGTAGTCAAAGTCGAGCTGTTCGGTGACCATGGCGTGGAGTCCACGCTTGGCGAACTCGGTTGGCGCGGTGGCGTCACCGAAGTAGAAGGACTTGAGCCAGGGCTCGAGCTCACGGTCACCGGAGGCGATGGCGTCGAGCGAGTCTTCCATCGCGGCCGTGAACTGGTAGTCAACGAGGTCGGCGAAGTAGGTCGAAAGTAGGTTGACGACCGCAAAGGCCTTAAAGGCCGGCACGAGCGCCTTGCCCTTCTTCCACACGTAGCCGCGTCGGTCGATTGTCTTCATCACCGAGGCGTACGTTGACGGGCGACCAATGCCGAGGTCTTCGAGCTTCTTGATCAACGTGGCTTCACTGAAGCGGTCCGGTGGCTTCGTGTCGTGACCCTTGGCGTCGGCCGAGCTAATCGTGGCCGTGGTGCCTTCGCTCAGCGGGGGCAAGATGCGCTCCTGGTCGGCCAGCTCGCTTTCGGGGTCGTCACTACCTTCGACATAAGCCCGACGGAAACCGGCGAACTCGATGCGAAGCCCGTTCGCCGACAGACCGACTTCAGTGCTGCCGGGTCGGTTGGGCAAGTCGGTCACGGTGGCTGAGAGGCGCACGCGGTCACTGGTGAGTCGAGCGTCAACCATCTGCGAGGCAATGGTGCGCTTCCAAATGAGGTCATAGACCGCGTACTCGTCACCGGAGAGTTGCGTCGAGGCCTCGTCGAGGGAACGGAACGTATCGCCGGCCGGACGGATTGCTTCGTGGGCCTCTTGGGCGTTCTTGACCTTGCGGTCATAGGTGCGAGGAACATCAGCGACGTAGTCGTCACCGAACATCTCGCTGGCGTGGCGGCGCGCGGCCGTGAGGGCCTCTTTTGACAGCGTCGTCGAGTCAGTACGCATGTAGGTAATCCAACCCTGCTCGTAGAGGCGCTGGGCTGCCCGCATCGTGCGCTCGGGGTCCATGCGCAGTTTGCGCGAGGCCTCGATCTGGAGCGACGAAGTCATGAACGGGGCCTGGGGCCGCTGCGTTCGAGGCGACGACGTGATCGAGACGACATTGACCGTGGCGCCAGTCAACTTCTCGCCGAGCGCCGTGGCGTCGAGCTCACCGAGCACCACGACCGAAGCTGCAGCGTCGAGCGAACCGTTGGCGTCAAAGTTCTTACCCGTGGCTAGGGAACTTCCACCGACGGTGTCAACCGTGGCGTCAAAGGTGTCGCCGGTCGCCGAGAGAACCTTGGTCTCCACATCGAACCAGGAGGCCGACGTGAACTTCATGCGCTCAAGTTCACGCTCGCAGACCAATCGAACAGCCACGGACTGGACGCGTCCGGCCGAACGGGCCTTGTCGACGGCACGCCAGAGAACTGGTGAGACTTCGTAGCCAACGAGGCGGTCCAAGAAACGGCGACCTTCCTGGGCGTCGACTAAGTGGGTGTCGAGTTCGCGCGTCTCACTGACGGCACGTTCAATGGCGGCGGGAGTGATCTCGTGGAAGACCATGCGCTTGACCGGAACCTTGGGGTTCAAGACCTCGATGAGGTGCCAGGCAATCGCTTCGCCTTCGCGGTCTTCGTCGGTGGCGAGGTAGAGCTCGTCAACTTCCTTCAAGGCGGCCTTGAGTTCGGAGACGACCTTCTTGCGGTCGGAGGAAACGACGTAGACGGGCTTGAAGTGGTCATTGACGTTGATGCCCAGTCGGGCCCACTTCTCACCCTTGACCGATGCCGGAATGTCGGCGGCGCTCTCAGGCAGATCACGGATGTGACCGACGGAAGGCTTCACGATGAAGTCCTTGCCGAGCATTCCCTGAATACGGGTGGCCTTCGCGACGGATTCAACAATTACGAGTGCTCGTGGCACGGCCACCTCCTTTCTCAGACTGCCTGAACTTACAACGGGCGCATGATGACCGTGGGGGATACAAAAAAATAGGGGCGGGCTCGCGCCCGCCCCTATTTCTCAGGACTACTTAGTTAGCCATTGCTTCAGCGCCACGCTTCGAGAAGAGAATGGCGGCAATCACAGCAACGGTGGAGGCGATGGCGATCGAGTAACGAAGACCCTCGTGGCCGGTGCTGTTGGTGATTACGACAGGCAGAATCAGCAGGGAGACCAGGTTCATCACCTTGATCAGCGGGTTGAGCGCCGGACCAGCGGTGTCCTTGAAGGGGTCACCAACGGTGTCACCGATAACGGCGGCCTTGTGGACTTCCGAACCCTTACCGCCACCGAAGCCGTCTTCGACGAACTTCTTGGCGTTGTCCCATGCGCCACCCGAGTTGCTGAGGGTGTTGGCCATGAGCTGACCGGTGATGATGGCAACCGCCAAGAAGCCACCGAGTGCCATGTAACCCAGGCCGAAGCCGACGGCAACGGGGGTCAAGATGGCGAGGAGGGCTGGCGTAGCGAGCTCGCGCTGCGAAGCAGCGGTGCAGATCGCGATGACCTTGCCGTACTCAGGCTTTTCGGTGTAGTCCATGATGCCGGGGTGCTCACGGAACTGGCGACGCACTTCCTCCACCACGGTTCCGGCCGTGCGGCCTACGGCGCGAATGGCCAGGGCCGAGAACAAGAAGGCCACCGAACCACCGATAAGGGCAGCGATGAAGGTCTTGGGGTCGGCAATGTTGATCGGAATCTTCTTGAAGACGTCACCGACAACACCGGTCTGCTGACCGATGGTCTCAATGAACGAAGCGAAGAGTGCCACGGCGGCGATAACGGCTGAACCGATAGCCACACCCTTAGTGATGGCCTTGGTCGTGTTACCGACTGCGTCGAGGCTCACGAGAACCTTCTCAACGTCACCCTGGAACTCACCGGCCATTTCAGCCACACCGGCCGAGTTGTCCGAGACGGGACCGAAGGAGTCTTCGGACACGATCATTCCGGCGGTCGACAAGAGACCGATACCGATCAGCGAGACGTAGTAGAGAACCTGCTTGACGTCGCTACCACCGAGGCCAATGGCCACGGCGAGGGCTGCGACGATGGCCAGAGCGGCCCAGAAGGACGACTCGAGACCGAAGGCGATACCACTCAAAACGGTGGTCGCGGGACCAGTCTTCGCGGACTCGGCGATTTCCTTCACTGGGGTCTTCTCCGTTGAGGTGAAGTACTCGGTGATGTAGGAAGCGAGCAGCGAGAGACCAACACCAGCCACGATGGCCAAGAAGACCTTCATCGAGTGGACGTAGTACTGCGCAATGAAGTAGCTCGCAATGATGGTGAGGATCGAGCTCAGCCAGACGCCACGGTTAATGGGCTGGAGGGCGTTGCGGTCTTTCGGGCGTGACTTCACGAAGTAGACACCGACGATTGAGGCGATGACACCAATTGCGGGAATGATCAGCGGGAAGAGCACGCTCGTCGACTTGCCAGTCGCCGCGAAGCCCAAGATGAGGGCCGCGATGATGGTGATGACGTACGACTCGAAGAGGTCCGCGGCCATACCGGCGCAGTCACCAACGTTGTCACCAACGTTGTCAGCGATCGTGGCGGCGTTGCGGGGGTCGTCTTCGGGGATTCCGGCTTCAACCTTGCCGACGAGGTCGGCGCCAACGTCAGCGGCCTTGGTGAAGATTCCTCCACCGACGCGCATGAACAGTGCGAGGAGCGACGCACCGAAGGCAAAGCCCACGAGGACGGTCGTAGCGGAGTTCTGGAAAATGAGGAAGATACCGGCGGCGCCGACGAGGCCGAGGCCCACGCAGAGCAGACCAGTAACGGCACCGGTGCGGAACGCGACCTTGAGTGCTTCGTCGGTCTTGCCGGTACGAACAGCAGCGGCCGCGGTGCGGACGTTGCCTCGTACGGCAGTCGACATACCAATCAGACCAACGAGGCCCGAGAAGATGGCGCCGACCAGGAAGCAGAGCACGCGGTAGAGACCGTTGGCACCCTTGGTCATCTCCACCATGCCGTCAGGTCCAACGACCTCGGTACCGGTGAAGTAGATAAGCAAAGCGAGTGGAATCACGATGACGGCGATGGTCTTGAACTGACGCGAAAGGAAGGCTTCAGCGCCTTCCTGGATTGCACGGGCAATCTCACGCATCTTCTCCGAGCCCTGCTCGGCGGCCAAAACGCCCTTCATGAGGATGAGACCGACGAGAATGCCGATCACGCCTGCGGCGAGGACTAGGTACAACCAGTTCTTGTCAGTGCTGGAAAGGACGAAGTTTTGATACCCGCCCTCTGCCAGACGAATCATTGGTTTCATACTGGGTCGTTACTCCTTGATTGGGGGACCACGAATTGGTCCTCGTCGGCCCAAAGGCGGGCCAAGCCGTGAAAAATCTAGTCGGGATTGCCTTGCCCGTTAGGGATTTAGTGGTCGTCGGAGCTGGCGCCGGCCACAATTTCGTATTCGGGATTCATAATCACGGCTTCACGATTAAACGACGTGACTGTGCCTGAAACCAGCAGGCGAACGCCTCGTTCGACTCCCGGAACCGCATCGCGGCCCTGGAAGACAAGCTTGATCGAACCGGTGCTGTCGGTAAGAAGGCACGACAACGACTGACCGTTGTTGCCCTTTTCGACGGTTATCGACTTCACTCGACCGGCCAACTTGGCCCGTTCGCGCAGGGTGACGGCACCAATTTCGCCGGCGTGGGCCTCGTTAGCACGGGTTTCAAGCAGGGTGTCAGCCTCGAGGTGAGCGTCTTCACGCAGGCCGCCACGGGCCACAACGTCGCTCGGGATCTCCTGGACGGTACCGGTGTCGCGGGCCATCCGGAAGGGCACGATGGTCGCGGCAGTGCGCGGTACGTGCATGACGGCTGACGCAATGGAGTCAGCCGTGCGGTCGTGGAGGAGTCGCTGGAGGCGTGACGTGAAGCCTCGTCGAGGCAAGATCACCATGGCAAAGACCTTGGGGTCTCGCACCATGTCGGAAACGACCTCGAGTGCGGCGCGATCGACGCGACGGTCCTCACACTCCATGATTTCGAGTGGGATCGTGGCCGAGGCCGAGTCCTTACGACCCCAACGCTCTTCGAGCTCCTTGGTGACGGCCGGGTCGATGTCAAAGTGAATGGCGCGAACCGTCGAGGCGCTGAGGGTCTTGCAGTATGCGAGAGCCCGCTCGGTCGCCAGGTCGTACTGGTCGACAAAGACGACAATGCGGTTGTGCGACGTGGTCAGTGCCGTCGCGCCACTCTCGGCCTCGAAGGCCTCTTCTTCGCGCGAGTAGGCACGGTGAAGACGAATGAGCCCGAAGAACATGAATGGTGCAATGGTGACCACCATCCAGGCACCTTCGCCAAACTTCACAACACCGAAGATGAGCGCCACGATCAGACAGGTGAAGGCCGAGCCACCGTTAACGATGGCGCCGAGCTTCCAGTGCTTTTCACGCTTGATCCAGTGGCGTTTGGCCATGCCGGCGCCGGCCATTGTGAATGCCGTGAAAACGCCAATGGCGTAGAGCGAGATCAGTCCGTTCACGCTGGCATTAAAGACGAAGATCAAAATCAGAGCCATCGCTCCGAGCCAGATGATGCCAGTCGAAAAGGCGAGGCGGTGCCCACGCTTGGTGAGTTGTCGAGGCAGGTACTTGTCGGTGGCGACGAAGTTGGCCAAGAACGGAAAGCCGTTGAAGGCCGTGTTGGCACCCGTGTAGAGGATGGCCACCGTGGCGAGCTGGACCAAGAGATAGATGACGTGGCCAAACCCGTGGGCGCCAAAGACGGCCGAGACTTCCTGCGAGACCACGGTCGGCGAACCGGCCTGGTAGGGCAGCGCGTGCGTCCATGTAGCGAGCATGGTCGTACCAATAAGCAAGAAACTCAGGATGCCGGCCATGATGAGCATGACCTTGCGGGCGTTGCGGGCTTCGGGGCGGGCGAAACCCGAAACCGAGTCAGAAATCGCCTCAAGACCCGTGAGCGAGGATCCACCGTTGGCGTAGGCACGCAGCAGTGTCAGGAACGCCACGCCCATTAAGAAGCCGTGTCCCGGTGAACCGAGGTGACCGCCAACGAGGAGTTCGGCCGCGGGCTGCTTGACGAAGTGGAGCGCACCGGCGAAGTGCTTGTAAATACCAACGATGATCGTGAGCGACATCATGGCGATAAAGAAGTACGACGGGAAAGCGAAGTAGGCACCGGCTTCCTTCAGACCTCGCAAGTTTCCGTAAATAAGAAAGAGCACCACACCGACCGTGATCCACAGCGTGTACGGAAGCAGATTGGGGAAGGCACTCGTCATCGCAGCCGTACCGGCCGAACTCTGTACCGCGACAGTCACGATGTAGTCGATGAGGAGGGCTACCGCCGTGACTTGGGCCGTCTTGGGGCCGAAGTTGTCACGGGTGACGATGTAACTACCGCCCTTGATGGAGTAGGCGCCGATGACGTCGAGGTAGCTCAGCGTGACGAGTACCAACACGCCGAGGATGACGAACATGATTGGCACGAGCAGCGAAAAGGCCGCGATGCCGATCGCCGGGGTGAGCTGGGTCAAGATCTGCTCGGCACCGTAGGACGAGGACGAGATGCAGTCGGGTGCGAGCACTCCGAGGGCAATGGGGTTATTCAGTCGCTCACCGTGCAACTGCTCTGAGACGTACGGCTTACCGAGGAAGATGCGCTTAAGGCGGTAACCCAAAGTCTCGGGGTAAAACGTGCGAGTGTCAGCGTGCGAGGTCAGGACCGGAGAGTTGTGACGAATCTGTTCACCGGCGTTATCCACGGAGGTCATCCTACGACTGCACAATTACTTTCTAGAGAAACTTGCGTTTTATATCGCAAAGTGGTCAGATAGGCAACGTGCATATCGTCGTCGTAGGTTGTGGCCGAGTTGGCAGTGACCTCGCCACCCAATTATCTGAAGATGGCCACAGCGTCGCCATTATTGATAAGAGTGCGGACTCGTTTCGCCGACTCGGAGAAAGCTTCAACGGCAAGCGAATCGTCGGATCGGGCTTTGACCGCAACGTTTTGAGTCAGGCCGGCGCCGGTGAAGCTCAGGCTTTCGCTGCCGTCACCAACGGCGACAACACCAACATTCTCTGCGCCCGTATTGCCCAAAGCACGTACGGCATCAAGGACGTGGTGGCTCGTATTTACGACCCCCAGCGCGCCACGATCTACCAACGTCTCGGCATCCCCACGGTGGCCACGGTCACGTGGACAACCAGCCAAGTCAAGCGGTGGTTGTTGAACGAAGACGCCACGATCGCGTGGACAGACGACTCGGCCACACTCCAGGTCCTCGAGCGATTCTTGCCCGACAACCTGGCCGGTCAGCCGCTCAAGGATCTCAATGTCGGCAGCGACATTCGAGTTATTGGTGTCGTTCGCGGCAGCCAGGGCCGACTCGACGTCGAAGGCCTCTACGGCCAAGAGGACGACAAGGTCCTCTTCCTCGTCACCCCTGAGGGCGGTCGTCAGTTGAACGAAGTTCTGGGGATTGGTCGATCATGAAGATTGTCATTGCCGGTGGTGGCAGCGTCGGAACGGCCATTGCGACCGACCTCGCTGAACGCAACCACGAAATCGTCCTGATTGAGCAGCGCCTCGATGCCATCTCCAAGCTCCGCGACCAGCTCCAGTCACCCAATGTGCGTGTCGAACACGGTGACGCGTGCGAAGTTAAGTCGTTGAACCGAGCCAATATCGCCGGGGCGGACGTCATGATTGCCGCCACTGGCGACGATGAAGACAACCTGGTTGTGAGTTGGCTCGCCCGCACCCACCTCGGCATCACCCGAGTAATCGCTCGCGTGAACAATTCACGCAACGAGTGGCTCTTCGACGAGAACTGGGGTGTTGACGTCAAAGTCTCCATCCCCACGTTGATCACCTCGTTGGTCGATGAGTTCGTCGAAGTCGGTGCCGTGGTGCCGATCATGGACGTGGCCCAGGGTTCCATGGAGATGGTTGAAGTCACCCTAAACGACGACGCTCCGGTCATCGTGAACCAGCAGACCCTCGGCGAAATCTCGCTGCCCGACGTCGCCAAGGTCGTCGCCATTGTTCGTGACGAAATGCCCCTCTCGCCGCAGCCCACCACTTCCTTTCAAGAGCACGACCACGTCTTGCTCTTGGTGAAGAAGGGCGAGCACGGTTGCCTGAACGGAATCTTCACCGCCCACTAATCGCGGGCGCTGACGCCTACGATTCGACTATGCGCGCGGCCTTCTTCGATCTCGATAAGACCGTTATTGCCAAGGCCTCCGTGGTGGCCCTCGGACCACAACTCCACGCTCGAGGCTTCATACGTCGTCGCACTCTGGCCCGCGCCGTCTTCGCCCAAGTGATGTTTCTCTGGTTCGGCGCCGACCAGAACAAGATGGAAAAGATTCGTCGGGACATGCTGAAGGTCGGCAAGGGCTGGAATCGCGGAGAAGTCCGGTCGCTCGTTCAAGAGACCTTGCACGACGTGATCGAGCCACTGATTTATCGCGAAGCACTGGAGCTCATCGACTATCACCGGGCCCAAGGCGATGAAGTCTGGATTGTCAGTAGTTCGCCAATTGAGATTGTCGAACCCTTTGCCGACATCATTGGGGCAAATGGGGCTATCGCCTCACGGGCCCAAGTTGACGACCTCGACCGCTACACCGGCGAACTCGAATTCTTCTGCCAGGGACCGAACAAGGCCACCGCAATTCGCGAACTGGCCGCGGCACGGGGTATTGATCTCGCCGAATCGTCGGCCTATTCAGACTCTGAGACCGACGTCCCGATGCTCGAGGTGGTCGGCCACCCCTACGCCGTCAACCCCGATCGACCACTGGCCAAAATTGCCCACGATCGCGAATGGCCGACCCTGGTCTTTGATCACCCCGTGCGAGCTAGTAGCCGTCGGGCACCCAGCACCCCGTTCATTGTCGGTGTTGGCGTCGTGGCCGTTATGGCCATGTTGGGTCGTTCCAGGGGCCGAGGACGGACCCCGAAGGTTTAACCGAGCAGGTCGCGCCAGCCCATGTCAACGGCGGGGTGACGCAGCTTGCTCATCGCGCGTGACTCAATCTGGCGAATGCGCTCACGAGTGAGTCCCAGTTCCAGACCGACGTCTTCGAGCGTGCGCTGAGGCATTCCCCCGAGTCCGTAACGCATGCGAAGAATCTGACGCTCACGGTCATCGAGCACCTGCAAACCACGCTCGATTTCTTGAGGAATCAAGGACTCGGCGGCCACTTCGTACGGTGAAGAAACCGAACGGTCTTCAATAACGTCGCCGAGTTCGGCGTCGCCGTCTTCACGCAGTGGCTCCGAGAGCGAGACCGGGTCGTTGCTAAAGCGCAGTGCTTCACGCAACTTCTGGCAGCGGTTCGGACACTCCTCGCCCTTTTCGCCGGCCTTGGGGGCCTTGGGGCAAAAGGCGCGAGCGGCTCCGCGAATTGGCGCGAGCTCTTCGTCGTCAAAGTTCAGTTCGTCGTCGCTGCCCTTGGGCCGCTTGGAGGCCTTTTCGGCACGCTCGGTGCGGGACTTCTCTTCGGCCTGCTTCGCCTTTTCGGGCGTCCACTCGACCATGTCAGTGTCCCAGCAGAGCTCCACCATGGTCGGCGGGCGACCGAAGTGGATTTCGAGACGAGTCTTGGCCTTTTGCACGCGGGCGAGGGTGTCGCCGGCGTGCACGGGGAGGCGGATGGTGCGACCAGTGTTGGCAATACCGCGGGTGATCGACTGGCGAATCCACCACGTGGCGTATGTCGAAAACTTAAAGCCCTTGCGATAGTCGAACTTCTCGACCGCGTGCATCAGGCCGAAGTTGCCCTCCTGGATGAGGTCCTGCAGTGGCAGTCCCGAGGCCTGGTACTTCTTGGCGATCGAAACAACGAGTCGAAGGTTTGAAGTAACAAACTCTTCCTGAGCGTGCTCACCACGGCGGGCCATCAACTTCATGGCCTGGAGTTCGCGGGGGGCCAGCTTGACGCCGCGAGCTTCCTTGGAGACGGCCTTGCCCTTTTTGATGAGTTCGAGCTTGGAGAGCATCGTGCGAAAGAGGGGGTGCAAGACGCTGGGGATTTCGTAGACGGCGTAGTCAAAGGTGCTGACATTGCTCTTGCCGTCGGCCGACTCACTGAGGTCGAGGTCCTCAATAATCTCGCGCAGCGTGATCAGGGCGTCAGCGGTCAGGGCGTCAATAGAGCCCTTGTCGGCGTTCAAGACGAGGAGTTCGTTGGCCAACTTGCCGTACCCGTGAATCTTTGCGAGTCGTACTTCGCCTTCCTTGGTCAACAGCGTGTACTGACCGATGCCGGTCAAATAAGTACGTACGCCGTCTTCGTCGTCGCGATCGATGCGGTCTTTAACCAACTCGCTGTTCCCCTCAAGCAAATAATCAGTAGATGTTCTACCGGTTTTCGGACCGGTTTTGTCCGATACCTCGGAAAGTTCCCTTTTTACGCCTCCGCACGAACAGTTCGTGGTCGGGTGCGATGGTTTAAAAAACCAGACGCGTCATTTTAGATGCATCGTGCGGTGTCCTCGGCGACGCAGACTCATCACCGCTGAGGCGACTCGCCAAGCTGGGGATCGAACGGGCGGCGCGGAGCGCTCGAGTCTCTCGCCAACGCACCTGTTCGCGGGAGATGCCGAGCTCGGCGGCCAGCTGTTCGAGGGTCATCGGCGTGGCACCAGCGAGGCCAAAACGCGAGGTGAGGAGTCGAAGGTCATCGGGGTGAAGGGCGGTTGAAACGGTCACGGGGTTCCTTTCGTTGGATGGGTAGTGCACCTTTGGTACGGCGAGTCAGCGTTAGAAGACCTCGCCCAATTCACGAATCTGCGGTGCGTTGCGCACCGCGTTAAAGCCCTTCTGCTCGACCCAGCGAGCCTGGTTGCGGGTCATGCCCTTGCGCTTGGCCACGCTCTCGAGCGAGGCGCCTTGTCCCGACTCCAGTCCCAGGTGTTCCATAACGACTTCCCGTTCAGTCACGCTGAGCGCTTTGGCCAACTCGTCGGCCACCATCTGGGCCTCAAAGGAGGTCACATGCAGCTCAGTGAAGTCTTCGGCGTCGCTGTCAACGTAGATGTCCTGCAGTGTGACCGCTCCGTCGGCGCTGTCGAGCGGAGCGTCGAGCGAGTAGGTGTCCATGCTCCAACGCCGCAGTTGGCGAACACGATCAATCGAGATGTTCATCTCGTCGGCCAGCATCGCCTCGCTCGGTGGCTCACCAAACTGAGCGAGCAGCTCGTTCTCGGCTCGCCACAGCGCGTTGACTTCCTGGAAGACGTCCTCGGGCAGGGCAATGGTTCGCGAGTACTTTTGCGTCGCGCGCTGCAGGGCCTGCTTAATCCACCACGTGGCGTAGGTCGAAAACTTGAAACCCTTCTCGGGGTCGAACTTGTCGACGGCGTGCTGCATCCCGAGGATGGCTTCTTGGATTAAGTCGTCGCGGGTCATGCCCACCGGGCGACGCGGCGAGGCAATCTTGATGGCCAACTTGACGTTGCAGGTGATGAACTGCTGGCGCGCCTCGGCACCACGCTTGACCGCGAGTTCCAAACTCTTGCGCTCACGAGCGCTGAACTTGGTCGCCGTGGCGAGCTGCTCTTTGGCAATGCGGCCGGCCACCATGGCCGTGCCCAGCGTGTGCTCCTGCTCTCGGGTGAGAACGGGAAAGCGGCTCAAGTCGCCGAATGAGTCGTATTGGTTGAATTTCATCTCTATCTCCTGACGTCGGTACTGCACTCGTGAACTACGTGATGGGGAGGTCGAAGCACTCGCCTTTGGCGATGGTTTCGCTTCCCGCTGATCTGAGCGGTCGGGGCTCGCGATCCCGGTTAGGGGAGCATCCAGGCTGCGGCTCATAACAATGCGGTTGAACTGCCGATGGAGGATCTGTCGACTTCGTAGCGAAGGCAGTTTCTCTCCATCTCCACAGTAGAGATGGGCTATGACATCACTTCAAAAACTGAAATAATTCTCAGTAAAGCGGTATTCAAACATCGACGTTAAGTACGTCAAGACGTTGAACTCATTGCACCTAAGCCCCCCTAAGTGGACCATCACTGTAACGGGCAATGTCGCCAGTGGTGCAGATTCGTTCGAAGATTTTCTAGAACCGCTCGTCGGCGCCGGCCTCGCGTAACCAGTCTGCGTACCGGGCGGCCGGAGCCCCGAGAATCTCCTCAGAACCCCGACTTCTTAGGAGATCAGAGGAGGCGTGGAGTTGAGCCATAACGACGGCTGATGCGCGACGCGCGCGGTCGATAACCCGCCCACCCTGCTGATGGTCGAGAAGCTCGGCCACGTCGCGAAGCGAAATTAAGAGACGGGGCAAGATCTCTACACAGATGGCATAAAGCGCAATTACGCCCGAATCATCGGTGTCGAGTGCGTCGTTCAATACTTTGGCAATTACCCCGGATGTCAGTGGCGAAGCCTCGACCCCGGCGCGGTGGGGCCCGAGGTCACGAAATGTGGCGGCCACTTCCCCAAACTCGCGAGCCATCACGTGCAGGGCAATCGTCACCGCATCGTCGCGAACCCCGCCGGCCCGGGTGCCGAGCACGGCGTAGAGGTCGTTAAAGAGTTCCTCGAGGTGGTGGGCGGCCGCTTCAGTTGCGTTAATCGTGGTCACGACTACTCCATTCCGCGGTAGCGGTTCGTAATTGGCATACGGCGATCTTTTCCGAAGGCCTTGTCGGAAATACGAACACCGGGGGGCGACTGACGACGCTTGTATTCAGCCGTATCAACGAGTCGCGTGATGCGAGCGACCAACGCGGGGTCGTACCCGGCCTGGACAATCTGGGCCGCGGTGGCGTCTTGCTCGACGTAGAGCTCGAGAATGGGGTCGAGTTCCTCGTAGGGCGGCAGCGACTGGTCGTCGCGCTGGTCGGGACGAAGTTCGGCCGAGGGGGCTTTAGTCAAAATGTTGAGTGGGATCGGTTCAACGTCCCCACGCTGGCTTGCTTGGGCATTCCGCCAGTGACACAGGTCATAGACGAGGGTCTTGGCGACGTCCTTAATGACGGCAAAGCCTCCGGCCGAGTCGCCGTAGAGCGTGGAGTACCCAACGGCCATCTCCGACTTGTTACCCGTCGTGAGAACGACGGCTCCAGTGGCGTTGCTGATGCCCATCATCAATACGCCTCGAATCCGGGACTGGAGATTTTCGTCGGTTAATCCGACGGGGTCTCCCCCGAGGACGATGGCGAGTGACGAGCTCAGGGCGACGTGGGCCGGTTCAATAGCAATCTCGGCGAGTGTGACACCGAGTCGCTCGGCCAGTGCCACGGCGTCACTCTTGCTGTGATCACTGGAGTACCGACTCGGCAGGGCGAAGCCCTGCACGGCCGAGGCGCCGAGGGCGTCAACGGCAATGGTCGCGACGATGGCCGAGTCCACGCCGCCTGACAGCGCGACGATCACGGAGCGAAAGCCGTTTTTGCGGATGTAGTCACCAGTGCCAAGGACGAGCGCCTGGTAAATCTCGGCGAGGGGATCGAGTCGCTGGGCTCCGCCTCCGACGATGGCGTCGCTCGCTAGATCGACCGTCACGATCTCTGACGCAAAGGCGGCCGCACGCCCAATCACTTTGCCCTGGGCGTTGGTGACGAAACTCTGCCCATCAAAGACGAGCTCGTCTTGACCACCGACCAAGTTCACGTAGACAAAGGCAGCGTTTTTTTCCTGGGCCCGTTGCGCGGCCATGAGCTCACGCTTCACGGGACGACCCTTCGCGAAAGGCGAGGCGTTGGACGACACGATGACATCGACGTCGCCGAACTCGGCAATCGGGCCTTCGGCGAGCCACGCGTCTTCGCAGACCACGAGTCCCACTCGTTGACCCTTGACCTCAATGACGGTCGGCGCTCCGACACCGGGTTGGAAGTAGCGCTGCTCGTCAAAGACGTCGTAGTTCGGGAGGAGCCGCTTGGTCGCCACGGCCGAAATCGCGCCGTTGGCCAAGACGGCCAGGGCGTTGCCGAGGGCGTGAGTTCTGGTGTGGGCCACCGGTTGGGCCGAGCGGCGACTGTCACCCGGGGGAGCTAGGTGAACAAGGGGTCCTTCGGCGAGCGGGGCGCCCACGATGAGCGGAACCGGGCCAATATCGGCAGCCAGGCCATCGAGCTGGCGAGCAACGTCGGCCACGAAACCCTCTTTGAGGACGAGATCTTCGGGTGGATAGCCAGTCAGGGCCATTTCGGGGGCAACGACGAGGTCCGGTTCTTGACCGAGCGCCGTTTGGTAGGCCTCGCGGAGGAGGGCGACATTGCCTTCGAGGTCCCCAACGGTGGGATTGATCTGAAGGAGCGCCACGCGCAGTCCGGCCACGAAACGAGCCTACCGGCGACCAGCGAGGGGCTCCGGTCGAACTTCACACGTGGTTAACAAAACCCGAGACCGCACTGGGCTCGGAGCGACCAGACTGTTCCCGTACGACACAACGATGTCGTGCCATCGTGAATCAAGGAGAGAGTATGCCCTTCCAGGCCGAATACATCTGGCTCGACGGAACCCAGCCCACCGCCAAGCTGCGCAGCAAGACGCGCATCATTGCCGACGGCAAGAAGCCCACAGTCTGGGGCTTTGACGGTTCGAGCACCAACCAGGCCGATGGCCACTCATCCGACTGTGTTTTGAACCCAGTCTTCACCTGCCCGGACCCACTGCGCGGTCCGAAGGACATCCTCGTGATGTGCGAAGTCTTGAACCCCGACTTCACGCCCCACTCAACCAACACTCGCGCCGCGACCGTGGCCGCCGAGAAGAAGTACGGCAAGTTCGAGCCCTGGTTCGGCATCGAGCAGGAGTACACCTTCTACCAGGACGGCCGTCCTTACGGCTGGCCCGAAGTTGGCTTCCCCGCCCCGCAGGGTCCTTACTACTGCGGCGTCGGTGGCGCGAAGATGGCCGGACGCGACATCGTCGAAGCCCACACGCTGGCCTGCATCCGTGCCGGCCTCTCCATCGAAGGCACTAACGCCGAAGTGATGATGAGTCAGTGGGAGTTCCAGATCGGCATCCTGAGCCCGGTCGCCGTTAGCGACCAGCTCTGGGTCGCTCGCTGGTTGCTCGAGCGCATCGCCGAGGACTACGGCGTTGACGTGAACTGGGACGCCAAGCCAATGAAGGGTGACTGGAACGGCGCTGGTGCACACACCAACTTCTCGACCAAGGCCATGCGTGAAGCGGGTGGCCTCAAGGCCATCCACGCCGCGTGCGAAGCCATCGGCAAGAAGGTCATGGAGCACATCGCGGTCTACGGCCACGGCATCGAAGAGCGCCTCACCGGTAAGCACGAGACCGCTCCGTGGAACAAGTTCTCCTACGGCACCTCGGACCGTGGTGCCTCGATCCGCATCCCCCTGCAGACCGCTCGTGATGGCAAGGGCTGGTTGGAAGACCGTCGTCCTAACGCCAACATGGACCCCTACGCCGTCGCGGCCGTAATGGTCGAGACCGTTTGCGGTGCTGCTTCAGCCCCGGCGAAGAAGGCCGTTGCGAAGAAGGCCCCCGCGAAGAAGGCACCCGCGAATAAGGCTGCCCATAAGTAGTTCGATGTAGACAAAACCCCCGCCACCGCTTGGTGGCGGGGGTTTTGTGTTTCTTGGCCGGTCGACGAAGAGTCGGCCCCGTTGGAGTTCTGCGAGACTGTCACTATGCAAAATCAGGTCCAGTACGTACTGCGAACCGTTGAGGAACGGGGCGTTCGCTTCGTCCAGCTGTGGTTCACCGATGTCCTCGGTCGACACAAGGCCTTTCACGTCACACCGGCCGAACTCGAAGACGCCCTAGATGACGGCATGACCTTTGACGGCTCGGCCATCGACGGCTTTTCACGCGTCCAAGAGTCAGACGTCTTGGCCCGCCCGGACCTGAACACGTTTCAACTCCTCCCCTGGCATGAAGAGGGCTCAGGCGTGGCGCGAGTCTTTTGTGACATCTTCAACATCGACGGCACCGTGTTTGAGGGTTGCCCCCGCCAGCAGCTTCGACGCGTCCTGAGCGACGCGCACGGTTCGGGCTACACCTTCTATGTCGCCCCCGAGATGGAGTACTTCTACTTCAAGGACCTCGGCAACGGACAGGGTCCCGTGCCGGCCGATGGTGGCTCCTACTTTGACCTGCTCCCGGACGACCCGGCCAGTCAACTGCGTCGTCGCACTGTCCTCACCCTCGAAGAGATGGGAATCGGCGTCGAACATGCCCAGCACGAAGATGCTCCGGGGCAGCACGAAATCGACCTGCGCTACACCGACGCACTCACGATGGCCGACACCGTGATGACGGTGCGCCACGTCGTCAAGGAACTGGCTCGCCAGTCCAACCTCGTCGCGAGCTTTATGCCTAAGCCACTCTCGGCCGAGCAGGGATCGGGCATGCACACCCACCTCTCACTCTGGAAGGACGACCAAAACGCTTTCGTTGGCGAAGGCCCCTACGGACTGAGTGGCGTGGCCCAGAGCTTCATCGCCGGCCTCGTGGCTCACGCTCCCGAAATCACGGCCGTGACCAACCAGTGGGTCAACTCCTACAAGCGACTGGTGCCGGGTCACGAAGCTCCAGTCAACGCGGCGTGGGCCCGCTACATTCCTTCGACGCTGGTGCGCGTTCCCACCGTCAAGACCGGTCGTCTCGAGTCGACCCGTATTGAGTACCGCGCACCGGACCCAGCCGCCAACCCCTACCTGGCCTTTGCGGTGATCTTGGCCGCCGGTCTGAAGGGCGTCGAGGGCAACTACTCGCTCCCGGCCGAAGGGGAGACCTCGCAGCCACTGCCCCGCTCCCTGGCCGAGGCCGTGGAGTTGATGGAAAAGTCCGAGCTGCTGAATGCGACACTCGGCGATCACCTCGTCGAGTGGTTCTTGCGCAACAAGCGCGAAGAGTGGGCCTCCTACCGCGCCGAAGTTACGCCCTTTGAATGGGCCCGTTACTTGCCACTGCTCTAATGCAAGACCTCGTTCTCGTCGTGCCTCTCTGCGAGGGTCCGGTTCGTAAGGCCTTCGACATGGCTGGTGTCAACACGGAGATCGTCGCCTCGACGCACCTCAACGACATCGCGCGGGTCGAGCCACCGACGGGATACGCGGGCGCGCTCGTCGATGCAACGGCCCTGGCCTTTAACGATGCCATGAGTTTTTGCCGTCAGCTCCGGCAGCGGGAACGATCAATCAGCCCCATCATCTTGGTCCTCGATCGCTACCAGCTCGATGAGCTCACGTTTCGCGAAGACCTCTTCGACGACTTTGTCGTCGCGCCGGTCGATGCCTCCGAACTCGCGGCCCGACTGCACCACCGACTCCGGCGGGCCGGCCACGAGGGATCAACCTCGTTGGTCGAACAGGGTGGCCTCGTCTTGAACCTCGAGACCTACCAAGCCACCATCGCGGGTCGAGTCATGGACCTCACCTACATGGAGTACGAACTCTTGAAGTTCTTGGCCACGAATCCCCAGCGCGTCTTCTCGCGCGAAACCTTGCTCAACCGAGTGTGGGGCTATGAGTACTACGGCGGTGCTCGCACAGTGGACGTTCACGTGCGTCGTCTGCGAGCCAAGCTCGGTGAAGAGCACGCGTACTTGATTCAAACAGTGCGCAGTGTCGGCTACAAGTTCGGCGCGAACAACTCACGCACTGCGGAGGACTAAGCCTCCGGGGCGTAGGCCCAGAGCTCGGCTTCGGCGCGGGCGCCGAAGGGCAGTTGGGCAATTCCAATCGTCGAACGTGTTGGACGCGGGGCGTTAAAGAACTCGAGCCAGACCTCGTTGCAGGCCGGGAAGTCGGCCATGTCGAGCAAAAAGAGCGTCGCCTTGACGACGTGGTCAAAGTCCGTGCCGGCCTCGGTGAGCAATGTCTGAGCGTTGGTGAGCGCTTGACGCAACTGACCGGGGGCCGTGTCGTCGATCATCGTGGGCGTTTCGGCACCGGGCACCAGGCCAATCTGACCCGAGAGAATGACGAAGTCACCGGCGCGACGCCAGGCGGAGTAGGGGCCAACGGGAGTGCTCATGAAACGTCCTTTCGACAGGTGGGCATCACGTGCCACTCCCATAACCATACGGCGGGGCGCAGGACTGCACCAACGTCAGCGCACTCAGCAGTGTGCTGATAGGCGTGACGAGTCAAAATTCTGCGAATGGTGATGGTTCGCCGGCGCGGCGAATTGGAACTGCCAGTAACTAGTTAGCTAAAGGAGTTGCCGCAGCCACAGGTCTTGGTGGCGTTGGGGTTGGTGATGTGAAAGCCAGCGCCCTGGAGACCGTCGGCGTAGTCGAGGGTCGAACCGGTGAGCAACTGGCCACTCGAGGGGTCCACGACCACCTTGACGGCGCCGAAGCTGTTGACGATGTCGTCAGCGGCGAACTCCGAGTCAAAGAACATGTCGTAGTTAAAGCCCGAGCAACCACCGGGCTTGACGGCGACGCGCAGGGCGAGGGTCTCTTCGACACCTTCGGCGGCGATGAGCTCGGCGACCTTGCTAATAGCGGTGTCAGTCAACGTGATCGGGGCGGCCGACTTGTTGGACAAGTTGACGGAAGTGGCAGTAGTCATAATGCTCCTTAGTAGCCAGAGAACTGCTGTCTAGCGTAGCGACCTCGAGAGGTTTGGTCTACCCCTCCCCCGGGCCATTCAAGGCCGGACTTCGGGTCGCGACGTCCAACCCGAAGGCCCTGGACGTCGACCGGTAGCGTCCGAGGTATGAAGAGCGTCATTGAGGACCTGCGCGAGCGGCTGGCTCACGTCTTGGACCCCGAACTCGGGGCCTCCATTGTGGAGCTCGGCATGGTCGGCGACATCGAGGTCAATAACGGCCACGCCATCATCGAAGTGGCCCTCACCACGGGGCGCTGCCCCATGCGAGCCCAGATCGAGCGGGCCGTCACCGAAGCGGCACGGGTCGTTCCGGGCGTCGAAACGGTGGCGCTCACCATGACCCAAATGACCCCCGAGCAAAAGGCGGTCCTGATGGACACGGCTCGCCGCCTGGCGCAAGAGACTGCGCCGAGCACCACCATCGGGCGGACCACGCCGGTGATTGCCATCTCCTCGGGCAAGGGCGGCGTCGGCAAGTCGTCAGTCACGGCAAACCTCGCGGTGGCGCTGGCCGCGCAGGGTCTGTGCGTGGGCGTGCTCGACGCCGATATCTGGGGCTTTTCACTACCGCGACTTCTCGGCATCTCGGGCGAGGTCTCGGCCGAAGGCGGCAAGATGCAGCCCCTCGAGCGAGCCATCGGCGCCGGTTCGATCAAGTTGCTCTCGATGGGCTTTCTCGCCGAAGAGGAGCGGGCCCTCCTGTGGCGGGGTCTCATTGTTCAACGTGCCGTTCAGCAGTTCATTGAAGACGCCAACTGGGATGGCGTTGACTATCTCCTTATTGACACCCCGCCGGGCACCGGCGACATCGCCATGACCCTCGCCCGCGTCTTGCCCCAAATGGGCCACATCATCGTGACGACCCCAGCCATGGCCGCTCAGCGCGTGGCGGCGCGGATGGCTGACTTTGCCCGGCGCAGCAACGTCCGGGTACTCGGCGTCATTGAAAACATGAGCCCCCTCGTCTGCAGTTGCGGCGAAATACACGAGATTTTCGGCTCTGGTGGTGGTAGCTCACTGGCCGAGGAGCTGGGTTCCCCTCTGCTCGCCACCATTCCGCTGCGCGCTCACGTCTCCCGAGGCGGCGACGAAGGAACGCCGGCTGCGCTCGGTGACAACGGGACGGCCGAACTCTTTGCCGCGCTGGCCCATCAACTGATGGACGATATCGCCCCGCCGGCCGGTATGAGTGGCTGCACGGCTCGACTGGTCGCCGCACTGAACGACGCCGTCGAATCGGCTTAGTCAGTCCACTCCGGATCCCCGGGCATCACAATGGCGACTTGCCCATCGATGGTGACAAACTTCGGTTCGATTCGTGGAATGTCACGCAGGGTCTTGGCGTGCTCTAAGACGGCCGCCGCGTGGGACAAGTCGGCAATTGCTTCGAGGTTGCGGATGGTGGGAAAGATCATCTCTAACTCGCCGGACCGTTGACGCCTGAGAGCTTCGTGGGGGCGAACCCACTCGTCGGCAATCGTCTCGCCGGCATCGTGAGCTGCGACTTGATACTCGGGCGCCAGGGCCACGAAGAACCGTGTGTCGTAGCGCCGGGGCGGCCCCACGGGCGTCACCCAGTGTGCAAAGTATTCGAGGGCACTGAGGTCGAGCTGTAGTTGTTCTTCGGCGACGATATCGAGAAAGCGCCGCTCACTGCCGTTAACGGCACGACGGTGACTCGCGAACCGGTCGTGAACGGCGGGGTCATCAAATCGAACAAGTTCGCCGTCGGGGGTCCGCGCCAGCAAGAGACCGGCCTCTTCGAACAGTTCTCGCAAGCAAGCCACGTAGTAGGCGAGGCCGCCATCGGGCAGGTTAAGCCGGCGAGAGGCGTCCAAGTCACGGAGACCGGCCACGAGCAGCTCGCTGTCGGGCGAGGCGTCGAGTTCGTCAACACCGCCGCCGGGAAAGACGTAGGCCCCGCCAACGAAGTCACTGTTGAGGTTGCGCTTGAGCATGAGAACTTCAAAGCCAGCCGCACCGTCTCGGACCAGCATCACCGTGGCTGCGGGACGGGGAACGAGCGGGACGGACACGCCGACAACCGTACTCAACTTTAGGAAGACCTTATGAAGTACGACCGAAGAAATTGGGAAAGCACGGTACGCTTTGGGCACATTATCTCGGAGGTCCCTCGTGGCTAAGCCCGCCCCTAAAAACGCCAAGAAGAACGTGGCACTACAGCGTCAGAACACCGGTCGCCCCGCTGGGCTCGTGACCTGGATCGCCGTTGGAGTGGTGGTACTCATTGTTGGTGCCCTGGTTATCGTCAAGATTTCCAAGGGTGGCGTCGCGTCGCCGACCCAGGGCTGGCAGGCCACCTCGGCCGAAACGGTCACGGCGCTGACAACGGTTCCCCAGTCGGTCTTCGACAAGATCGGCATCACCTCACCCATTGAGTCCGTCACCACCCCCGAGGTTCACCTCAGCGAACCCCAGCTGACCTACACCGACGCCAAGACCGGCACCAAGCTGCCTGGCGTCTACTACTTCGGTTCGGAGTACTGCCCATTCTGCGCGGCCCAGCGCTGGCCGACAATCGTGGCCCTCGCCCGCTTCGGCACCTTTGCGTCACTTGGCAACACGTCGTCGTCAAGCACCGACGTCTACCCCAGTACGCCGTCGTTCACCTTCACCAAGGTGAGCTACTCCTCTCCCTACATTGCGCTGCACACGATTGAGGAGTACTCCAACGTCCCGAGCGCCAACGGACAGGGCTACGTCTTGCTCCACAAGCCCACGGCCGAAGAGTCGGCCATCATCAAGAAGTACGACACCCCGACCTACTTCCCCACGATGAATGCTCAATACGCCGGATCGATTCCATTTTTCTCTATTGGTAACCGCATCATGTGGGCCGGAGCCTCCATCTCGCCCAGCGCCTTCCAAGGCCAGGTGCGCGACGACATCGCTAAGAACCTGACCGACACCACAAACCCCATCACCCAGGGTGTCATCGCTTCGGCCAACTACATCACGGCCGCCATCTGCTCGCAGACTGGTCAGCAGCCCGGCAAGGTCTGCAACTCCAAGGGTGTACTGGCCGCGAAGAAGGCGTTGAAGCTCTAAATGAGCGACGCGACTCCCACGGTCTCGCGCTTCACGGTGTGGGCCAGCTTCGTACTGACCATTCTCGGCGTCGCTATTTCGACCTACCTCACCATTGCCCACTACAAGGGAACATCTTTTCTCGCGTGCTCCGAACACGGGCTCGTGAACTGTGCCACGGTCACGACCTCGGCCCAGAGTCGTTTCCTCGGCATGCCCGTCTCTGACCTCGGCCTCGCCTTCTTCCTTGGGATGCTGGGACTTAACAATCCCTGGATGTGGCGACGTTCCGATCGCTGGATTGCCCAACTCCGCGCGCTGGGTCTGCTCTCGGGCATGGGCTTTGTACTGTGGCTCGTAGCGGCCGAGCTGCTCATCATTGATCACATCTGCCTGTGGTGCACCGGCGTGCACATCGTGACCTTTGCGCTACTGCTCGTCGTGTCGCGCACCTGGACCGGCGAGCTCTTTCGCCGTTCTCGCTAGATCAGCGTCAAGCGCTCCGCCTCAGTGCGGCCGCCCCAGATGCCCTGGCGCTCTCGATTCGTCAGCGCGTAACGCAGGCATTCCGTTGAGACGTCACAGCGCTCACACACGGCCTTGGCGAGCTGCTCGCGTATCGAACGGTCCTCGCGCGGCTCCTTGTCTTCGGGCGTAAAGAAGAGGCGCGCATTCTCGTTGCGACACGCGGCTTGGTCCATCCAGTCAGCATTCGGCATAGCCATTGAAAACCCCCCAGTTCTCTCAAGGCAAGGCAGACTAACGAGTTCAGCTCGAGGGGTGCAAATGAAATCATGTGAAAGATTTCGCCATCTGGCCCGCTGAACCAAAAACCGGATATTTCGCAAGTTCCGCTACGCTTACCGTCGTGGCAAACGTCCTAATTGCGAGCGATCTTCCGGCCCTGCGCGCGGAACTTCGCAGCATGCTCGAAGCACCAGACACCCAAATCATCGAGGTCGCCAGCGGCCCCGAGGTTCGAGCGCTGGTAACAACTCAAACAATCGACCTCGCAATTCTGGATCTCCAGATTGGCTCGATGGGAGCAATGGCCATCTGCCTCGACCTGCGACATGAAGAGTCCTACGGAGCCGCACCCCACGTGCCGGTTCTCATGCTGCTCGACCGTCGCCCCGACGTCTTCTTGGCCCGCCGTAGCGGTGCTGAGGGTTTTGTCGTCAAGCCTCTAGACCCCCTGCGCGTCCGCCGCGCCGTCCGCGCCCTGCTGCGCGGCGAAGGGTATGAGGATGACTCGTGGCTCCCAGCCACAGTCCGCGTCGCCGCGACGACGCCTCAATGAGCGACAGTCACCATTCCGACGCGAAGCCGTCAGGTCTGCTTGCCAGGTTTCGCCCCCGTCAGCAAGAACGGGTCGTCTCTGAGTTCGAACAGGCCATTATTCGCCGTGTCCACGACCTAGCCGAGCTCGACCTGCGCGACGTCATGACCCCTCGCGGAGACGTCACCTTCCTCACCCACCCCGTGACTCCCGAACAGGTGGCCGAGGCCGTTCGTGACTCTGGACACTCGTGCTTCCCGGTAGCCACCGACGACCTCGACAATGTCGACGGCGTACTGTTCGTCAACGACCTGTTCCGCAGTTCGAATCGTCGACGTGGCCTTGGCGTTTCACTCCCTGACGAGAATGAAATCGAACGCAAGATCCGCGAACCGCTTCTCTTGCCAGAGTCGCTGGCCGTTCTCGAGGCCCTCGAGGAGATGCGCCAAAAGCACCGTACTTTTGCGCTGGTCATGGACGAGCACGGTGGAGTCGCCGGAGTCGTCTCCACCCGAGACCTCCTCGAACCCCTGGTGGGCGATCTCGGCGACGAGTTCGACGAAGACGAGGAAGAAGAGGTCGCCAAGATCAGCGAACGGCGATGGCTCGTTCAGGGCCAGGCACACACCGACAAGGTCGAAGAGGTCGCCGGACTGCGCGTTCCCGAGGGCGAATACGTCACCATCGGCGGTTTCATAATCACCCAGTTGGGCCGCTTTCCCAAGGAAAATACAGTCGTTCTCTTCGAAGACTGGGCGCTCCGCGTCTACCGAGTCGAAAAGCGGAGAATCCTGGAAGTTATCGTCGAACGACACCCCGATGGCTTCCCCGAGGCCGTCTTGAAGGCAGCTGAAGAGTCCCTCCGCGAAGAGGAGTAAGATTAGACGGCTGTAGGGATTTGCCCCTGCGGGCTGTAGCGCAGTTTGGTTAGCGCGCTGCGTTCGGGACGCAGAGGTCGGAGGTTCGAATCCTCTCAGCCCGACCACCAAGGTGAGAGCCTTGGAGCATTACAGAAGTACAAGTTCTAGCTCCCATCGTCTAGCGGCCTAGGACACCGCCCTTTCACGGCGGCAGCGCGGGTTCGAATCCCGCTGGGAGTGCTCATTTGCCAAAGGTCGAGAATTGGCATCACTCGCAACTCCTTTGAAGTCTTTGACTTTGCAAGCTTGCCCTCCTGAGGGTCATGCTTCTAAGTAGCGAGACTTCGAAGACCAGCCCTCATGCAGAACTTGGACGACTACTCGCCGAGTTTGATGACAGTCGTTCGGGTTTCCCACATATCACAGAGCTCGGACTCGAATGCCTCTGGCTCGTCTAACTGCGTGTCACCTCGAAGGACCTCGAAATCCAATTCGTTTACCCAAATTGAGCCGTTAAAGATTGCGATTCTTCCCTTTTCGGTCTCAATCATCACCCCAAGGTCGATCGCACACGACTGCGTCGGGCTACTCGCTGCATCGCGAATGAATTCAACGCGAATGACTCCCGAATTCGTAATCACGGAATTCGAGAAGTCATAGAACAAACTTCCTTCTTTTGCAGCAACATCGACTAAAGACGTGTCGCCGTACTCAATGGAAACCGTTGCAAAATCATCAGTCACTCCATTTATGGCATAACTGTCCAATCGTGACCGAACCGATACCACAAGCCCCTCACCAACTTCGATGAATGCCTCACCGATTGCGGTTCGAGTTCCGTTCAACAAATTGATCGTTCCGTAGGATTTCAAGGTGCTGCCGATTAGATGACAAAGAATGTCTAATTCTTCACTTGGTATGAATCTTGTATTCGTTGTCATTTGCTAATTCCTCCTAAGAAATGTACGCGCTGAGATTTCAGCCCCGCGGTGCCGAGCAATAGAGGTGTCACCTAAAGTCTGAGCAGTTCCTTTGGGTCTAGCTAAGAAGCAAGGACGTTTCCCCATTCCAACGGACCAATGGGAATCCAACCGTGGCGGGCCCGACCCGGCGGTAGCGGTCCCCGTCCCACGCTAAGACCCTCGAGGCGGACCCTTCTTACGGGGCGAGCAGTTTCAGTTGCGAACCAACGATCGCGGGTATCTTCACTCGGAGCTCCGGAGTTGCCTCACTCGCTGCCTTGATCGCCTCCGGAGCGCGCTCGCTCAATTCGCTGACGATTAGCTTGGCTGACTCCTCCCGCATTCCCCACGAGACGGCCTCCCTGATCAGCCTGTCGCGGGTGACCTTCGACGTCTTGCGGACATCATCTATGTACATGGAGAGTTCACCGTCGACGTAATACAACGTCGACACAACGTCATATACGGGGGATAGCTCAATAGATCCGTCACGGTGATGCAAGAGCGAGAAGTTCTTGCCGTGTGCATCACTGTTTCCAACGAGCACATTGACGTACGTTGCTTGCAAGAGCCTGCTGAGGGAGTCGGGGCGAGCAAACTGTCGCAACACGGCCGCAATCTGCTTGAGCGATGGGCCACCCTCCTTCTGGTACTTAGTCTTCGGGGAGAGGGAAAGAACCTGGCAAAAGTCCTCTTGATGCACGCGCTCCACGTCGCCTACGCCCGTGACGACTCGGTCATATCGCTCAACGACTATGAGCTTTCTCCCGCCGTACTCCGTGGTTTCGATTGATGCCGCCCGAAGCCCGAGGTTGCGCGCAACTCGCATGCAGAATGCCTCGTTTTCGACGGTCTCAGGGAAGTCTCGAATTTCGGGCTTGAGAATGTGTGTCGACGGCGTTCCATCGACTGGCTCACCCCAACGACCGTCGGGCATGCGTGTGAGAAGGAGTTTCTCTTGAACACCGGCTAGAGAGATCCTCACCCGATCTGTGACGCCAAGAGGAGCGCTCCTTAAGTTCGCGACCCTCTCGATGATCTCGTCATCGGTAAGAGGCAGTGCCGTCAACGTCGTGGCTTGCCGCGGTGCAGAGTCTTCGGCCGGTTGGACGACGATCGCACCAGCGCAATCGAGTCCCAGGGCGCGTATCAACCCAAAGGTGTCATTGGAATTGAGGTCGAGCTGTTCTGCAACGGCCCGCCGCTGATCTCCCTCCGGAAGCAGTCCGTCGATGAAAGATCGAGTCTTCGCATTGGGGTAGGGAACGTCAGTGAGGGGAAGGGCAATCGAAAGTAGCGGCGTGCCGAGCTCGTACTTCTCAAGTGCGTCCGGCGTGTACCGAAGTCGAAGGCGATTGTTTGCCTCCCGCGAGACTGTGGCGACCCGGTCGCCGTACAGCCAGATGGCCAGCTGGTCCGCCATTACCAATCCTCACGATCCACGGTCATTCGGACGCCCAGTTCCCGAAGAACGGCGAGCGTGCGCTTGAGTTGCTCGGTTTCAAGCCCATTCTCAAGGGCGTTGACGTAGTTCCGAGGCATGCCGGCACGGGCGGCCAGTTCTTGCTGGGAGATACCCAACGCATTGCGATAGTGGCGGATCGCCGCCCCCAGAGTCGAAGCGCTGTAGACCCGGAATGGCTGTCTCTTGTCCGTTGTGTGATTTGCACTCATATCCGTATAGTATAGCAAAAGTGACACTTGCACGGATATTTGAGTATCTGTTTCTTTTACCTAATTACACAGATATCCGTGCACCCTCGGGATCGGAAGGACGGGCTCAGGACCGACTGCCTCTGAGAACTCGTACCATCGCCTCACAGGCATCGGCCTATGCCGGAAGCGAGGAAATTATGCGATGCCAGCGTGCCAATCGGTTCCAGGAAGAATCCGAGCGGCGTACCAATTGCAATTTTTCCTCCTCGTAAGCGAGGATTCCCCTTATCTCATCTAGCCTTTCGGCGATTCCAACCGCTTCGTAGGTCAGAGAAGATTCACTGGGCTTTCGCAAGAGTCGCGTCGAGGTCAAAGTCGCCGAGCTGCAGGGGCGCCTTGTGCGGCGAGGGCGTAGTCCCCGATGATGAGAAATCGGGCGTCGCTAACGAGTAGTAATTGAACAAACTCGTTGAAGTCTTGATCCAGTTCCACTGGGCTCTCCGTGCATTTGACGTCGAAGGATTTCTACGGCGGCGATGCGCTCTGACGGGCTCTTTGCTAGCCAGTACTGCAAGTCGCTCTGCTGCTCATGCAGCGGACCAATCGACACAACGGGAGTAACCATCACGAGTATTTTACTCCCTCGGCCTGGGCATCGCTTGTCCTGAGACCTGCAACCTCAGCTGCACGACTCGCAGTTCTGTCGCCATAATTCAGACGAAAACCGATTTTTGAATCTCTGATCGATTCCTTAAAAATGCTGACTGGACTACCACCAGTCCATACCTCAACTACTGATTGAGAAACCTGACCACCAGCCCGACTAACCGGCCTTCACATACTCCTGGAGCGCAGCTCGAATCGCTTCTGACAGGCTGACTCCCTGCTGGGCGGCACGCTCGAGCAGATCCCGCTTCAGCTCGGGGCTGAGTCTCACCGATTCGACGCTCGATGGCGCCGAGCCCATGGCAGGTCGACCCCCACGACGACGAAGAATTTCATCGACGTCATAGCCCTCTTCGGCCTGCTTGGCCATCTCTTCTACTGAACTCTTTCGTTTGCTCATCATCATTCTCCTGCTCTTGGTAATAAGGATCGATACTTCTCACGCATCTTCATGGCATGAATCACACAAGGACCGTTTGGTCGATCCAGGACCACAATCTCTAAGAGGTTGCCGACAGTGTCAGGGCCCAGAATGAGGTACCGAA
>CANGMP010000008.1 GCA_947455165.1 Acidimicrobiaceae bacterium
CAGCGCAATGGCACCTAGGACCATGGTGCCCGAGTTGCTACCAGTGTGCGGCAAGACCACCGTCGCTGGCGAGAAGGTCGCAAAGGGTGCTTCGAGCCAGTTAGAAGTCTGCGTCGTCCAGGCCTGAGGAAACGTCGTTCCGGTGCCAACACCACCCGCGAGACCGACTGCGCCGGGAGCGCCGTTGGCGCCCTCAGTACCGGAACCACCGTGACCGGTCTGACCGCCGTTACCGCCGAGTCCTCCGAGTCCTCCGAGTCCTCCACCGGCAGCTGCCATGAACGTCAAACCATCATTGACTGATGTTGCGTCTCCGGCGGCACCGTTCGAACCATTGCCTCCGACTTGACCATTGGTCCCGTTGGTCCCTACGACGGCAGCATCAAGACCGTTCAAGCCGGGTTGACCCATGCTTCCAGGTCCACCATTTTGACCCACGACCACCGTCAACGTGACCGTGCCGTTAGTGGTGTTGACGTACGTACCGGTGATCTTGGTACCGGGACCACCCACGCCAGCGAGTCCACCCGCGCCACCTTGTCCACCGCTTACGTAGGTCGAACCGGGCGTCAAGCCCTGGCCACCATCACCACCCGCGCCGCCGTTGCCGCCCGCGCCGCCGTTGCCGCCCTTCAGAGTGATGGTGACAGCTTCACCTGCGTCAAGCGTGCAAGTAGTCGAACTCGTCACTGTGCCAAGTGCGAGGCACGAGCCACTCGGGGCGGCCATGGCTGGTGTGGCGAATCGCATCGACATCGTCAGCGCGAAGGCGCCGGCGAGGCCAAGGACTAGTCGGCGCGAGGGGCCGAAACGACGTACGGAAGTAGACAAAAAGTTCATAGCAAAAATGTACCCGCGTACGGCGTCCCACCGGTGGATGTTGCGCGCAACCGAGCCACCCCTATGACAAGCGTTGGGCGGCCGCAATATCGCGATTAAACCTGGCGGTCACCGATGGGTCCATCGTAATTGTGAGCACTATCCGCAGCGGGTCCGTCACTGGTGTGTTCGAGCGCACCTTGGATGCCAAGTCGCCGATCTGTCGAGTCAGCTCTGCCGACCAGGCGCGAATTTGATCGAGTGGCAACAAGACCATGTCCGACGTGTCTTTAGTCAGCGCTTGGATTCGCCGGTCGGGATGAGACGATCGTAAATCGTGGGCAATGTGAATCATGTTGGCGTAGGCGCCCACGATGCCGTGGGCCAGTTTCGCAATCTCTTGCTCGTTTCCTGATTGACCCTCGGGCCCCATCGCCACTTCGAGTCGCGCCGGGTTGAGAATCTTCTCCAAAAGTTGGGCTGAGATGCCGATCGAAGCCGCGGCATCCTTGATGTGCTGAATGCTCTCTTGCACGTCTTGCGCCGGCCCCTTGGAAGACATCGTCCGCTGGTGAATCAGCTCTTGGTAATCCGCTTCGAGGGCCGCGATGCCTCGAGCTACTTCACTCGCGAAGTAGGCGTATTCCCAGACGGGCTCCTTGTCGGCCGGCCCCACTGATTCTGCTGGCTGCCAACGAATCTGATCCTCGTAGTTCGCGTACAGGGCATACTCGGCAGCGAGTTTGCGTGCGCGACGGTTGGCGAAGAAGCCCATTACTTAATCCGCTCGCGGAAGTAAACACCCTTGCGCCCACCCGAGATGTAGGTCCCTCGGCCGCCGGCCCGGGTTCCGATACGCAGTCCCTTCACGCCGACACTCATGCCGACGCCACGCTTGGAGAGATTGAGTCGCATTGGACCAAGCTTGATGCTCTTTCGAAAGTAAACGCCCATCTGGCCTCCTCTAGATATCGGCGACGCTAGCCCCGACCTACGACATCGCCCTAGGCCTCGCCGACAAGCCTCAGCCCCAGTCCCGGGTCATCCGAGATGATGGTGTCGACTCCCAGGGCGAGCATGCTCCGCATGTCGGCCTCCTTATTAACCGTCCAGACATTGACGTCAAGACCCCACTGGTGACATTGGGCCACAAAAGAGTCGTCAATGGTTAAGAAGTGCGGGTGAACGGCCTGAAGTCCGAGCTCATGGGCCCGACGAGCGTTCTCGAGGGGTGGTTCGTTCCAGTGCAGGAGCCACCCAACAGGAACGCTCGGGGCAATGGACTTGACTGCACGGCACGTATCGAGATCAAACGATGAGACGATGATGTCTTCGAGCCAGCCCATGTGCGCCAGGAGATCCATGGTCTGCGTGGCCAAAGAACCACTCGGGTCATAGCCCGCATCTTCGTGCCAGTTCTTAATTTCGACGTTGACTTTCATCCCGGCGCAGGCCGTCATCACGTCACCCAAGGTCGCCACTCCGGCCGGTAACTCGCGAAGCTCGACGTCGGCAATGTTCCCGATCCCTTCAATATCGGCGTCGTGATGCACCACCAGCGCCCCATCCTTAGTACGGCGCACGTCCAGCTCAACGCCGTGAACCCCCAGCGCTTTGGCCTCGAGAAAGGCCGGAATCGAGTTTTCAACTTCAGTGATGTGCAGGCCGCGATGAGCGAAGATTTCAGTAGTCATAAGCCCATCTTTGCCGTATCAACCGTTATTTTGGGGTTTTCCGAGACTGCAAGAATTTGCAACTACCCCTTGTTTTTTGCTTTTTCCCTCACTATCCTTTTTCGTCCTGCCCGCACGGAACCAAGAAAACCCGGTGACGAGCAAGAAAACCCCCCGCTAGATCAAGGATTTTCCCTATGTCACTCACTTGGAACCGCACCCATGATTGGGACGAAGCCAACTGGCGTATCGACGCTGCCTGTCGCGACACCGCCCCGGAGCTGTTCTTTCCGGTCGGCACGACGGGCGCCGCTATCGACCAGATTGAGTCGGCCAAGCGCCTCTGCGACTCGTGTGACGCCAACAAGGCCTGCCTCGAGTTCGCCCTGGCGACCAACCAGGAGTCGGGCGTCTGGGGTGGCACGACTGAAGACGAGCGTAAGAAGCTGCGCAAGCAGTGGCTGGCCGCTCGCCGCAAGTCGCTCGCGAACTAACGCAGCGCGCCGACGTCCAGCGGGACGCGGATCAGCACTAACGAACCACCACCCTCTTCGGGGCTGACAGTTGTCATCTGAATAGTGCCCCGTAGCTGATTGCGCACGAGGTCACGAACGATCGAAAGTCCGAGGCTCGTGGGCACTTCGAGAGAAAATTTCTCCCCGAGACCCTTGCCGTTGTCGCGAACTTCAGCCACGGCGTTGCCGCCTTCGTGACGCAGGTCGAGTGACACGATGCCGACGTCGCTGGCCGTGAAGTCGGTGAAGGCGTGCTCGACGGCGTTCATCATGATCTCGGCAATCACAATGGCCAGTGGCGTGGCGATATCGGTCGGCAGACTACCGAGTTCACCGCTCACGACAAAATCAACCTCGTGTGACGACAGCACCGACTCTTCCACCATTACCAGGAGCGACTGGACAATGTCGTTGAAGTCCACGACGTCGCCCGGTTCGCGTGAGAGCACTTCGTGAACCACGGCAATGGAGCGAATTCGTCGCTCGGCTTCGAGCAGCGCAGTGCTGACGTCGGCCACATCACTTCGTCGGGCCTGAAGGCGCAGGAGTGAAGAGATGGTTTGAAGATTGTTCTTCACTCGGTGGTGGACCTCGCGAATGGCGGCGTCCTTCGACGTGATCTGACGGTCAAGGCGCTTGAGCTCAGAGACGTCGCGCATCAACACGATGACGCCGGTGACCTCACCATCTTTGATGAGTGGTAGGCAGAGAAAGTCGATTGCAACTTCCGAACCGCGGGCGACATCTTCTCGGCGGGGAATTCCAAACTCGCGCGCCCGCTCTAGCTCGCGAACGTGAAGTCCCAGTTCCCGCAGCGATCGACCTTCCGTCGAGGCGTAGAGCCCGAGTCGGTGCAGAGCGTTGGTGGCATTTGGTGTTGCGAACTCAATTAGGCCCCGACCGTCGAGCAAAATAATGCCGTCGCCAACGCGGGGGAACCCAGGTCCGGCCACGTCGGACTCTCGGTAGGGGAACGTCGCGTCGGTCACCATCTGACAGAGTCGGCCGAAAGTGTCGAGATAGACGGTTTCATACGCCGAGGCCGGTCCGCGGAGTGGACCCTGCACCCGAACCAGGGCAGCAATGAACTCGCCGTTGAACTTGATTGGAATCACCCAGTGCGGGAGCGGCTCGTCGATGCCTTCGAGGGCTACGGTGCCAATTGAGAGTGAACCAGTCTCGAGGGCGTCAGTCACGAGGGGCCAGTGGGTGGAGCGCTGCGTCGTACCCACGAGGTCGTCCATGATCATGGTGGCGCGGTTGTTCGGTCGAACCTGCCCGAGCACCACAAAGTCGGTTTTGCCGGCCGAACTGGATTCACGCGCCGGGGCAAACAGCAGCATGTCGGAAAACGAGAGGTCGGCCAGCAGCGACCACGCGGCGACCAATCGATGCAGGTGATTCACCGACGCTTCGGAGAGATTGGTGCGTAGTGAAGCAATTTCGGCGAGGGTGGCCATTAGAGACTCCGCAAGGGTCGCATCACGCGACGTCGGCCTTCGTAGGTGGCGAGCTCGTTGACACCTTGGGCTTCGAGCATTGCGGCGATGTCGCTGGCCCGGGCGCCGACTCGTTCGGCCTGGTGGGCATCGGAGGCCATGGTGAAAGTGGCCCCACCATGCACCAGCCGCTCCAAGAGTCCCTCGGCCGGGTACTGCTCCCCCACCGGCTTGAACCAGCCGGCCGACGAGCACTCAATGGAAACGTCAGCATCCAGAGCCGCGCGGGCCATGACATCCCACCACGGTGACGGATCGTCAACGACGCGTCCGGCCACCTTGATGAGATCGGGGTGGGCCATCACGTCGACTGACTTTGTTGCCGCCAACTCTTCAAAGGCCCGGGCGTAGTCACGCCAGCAACTCTCCAAGTCTCGCGAGGTCCACTCCGCTTGGTGCAAGGGGTTATCGAGATCGTCGAACTGCCACGTACCGAGCCAGTGGACACTGCCAATCAAAACGTCGAAGGGATACTGAGCCAACAGCTCACTAACGATGTCCATCTGATCGCGGAAGTAGTCGACCTCGAGGCCGATTTTGACGGGCAGCCCCTCATCCTTGGCCCGTTGGGCCAACGTGACGTACTCCTCGATGGAGTTACGAGCGTGCCAGTCGAAGTAGTTGACCATGGCCGGCGTCGTCGGTTCGTGACCGTGCCGTTCCCAGAAGTTGCCGACGGTGGCCATCACTTCGCGAAAGCGGTGGGCGTGTTCGGTGAGGGCCAGCTCGGTCACGCCGCGCTGCGCCGCCTGATCGACGTAGTCGGCAATCTGGTCCAGTTGGTAGTAGACGGACGAGTCGCTGTGGGGCCACAAGTGGAGGTGGTAATCGATCACGGTGACTCCTTCGCCCTAATCGAACTTTAGAACACGCTCCGCGAGCAGCAGACGACGACCAAAGTTCGTGACACCAGTCAACGTATCGATTTCTCCCTCAGCGGTGTAGGCCGCAAAGACGGGCGTCGGACCGGTCGCGAGGTCGCGGGCCATACGTTGCTCGTTGTCGGCCAGAATGGCGAACTGTTCGGCGAGGGTGACCATGCGGTCGCGGACCTCGCTCAGCATTGACGGGTCGGCGGCCAGTTGTGTGGCCAGCGCATTGAGATCGGCCTGAGCCAAGACGGCCACCCCGGTCGTCACGGACTCACTGCCCAGCGACTGGGGAAGCATGCGATTGACGAGCCAACCACCGACACGCAAATTCCGCTTGCGGAGCTCACCGTCAAAGAATGCGGCCTCTCGAGTCGGGATGGCTTCGGGGGTGGACACGACCAAGAACTTGGTGGTGTCGTCTTGCAACAACGACTCGACCTCGCGTGCCCGCTCGACAAATCCGTCGTACATGCTGTTGAGGAGTACGAAGAACTCGGTGATGTCGGTGAGGAATTGATTTCCGAGGATCCGGTCGGCGATGTAGGTCAACGGTTTGGTCGCTAGGCCTGCCACACCAGAGCGAGTCGGCGCAATGATCCACTTCAAGAAGCGGGAACTAAAGAAGTCGGCCATGCGCGACGCCGCATCGAGAAAGTCGAGGGCGTTGCGCGTCGGTGGCGTGTCCACAATGATGAGATCCCACGCATCGCGCGTTACGAGTTCGTGGAGACGTTCCATGGCGATGTAGTCGTGACTTTGCACAAAACGTCGCGTCAGGTTTTGATACAGCACGTTTCGCAAAATGCGCTCGGCCGTTTCTTCGTCAGCGGCCTGGCGGCGAATGAGGGCATCCCAACTCGACTGCGGGTCGAGCATCGCCACGCTCAGCTCCCCCGGTCCATCGAGCGGCACGACTTGAGGTTCATTCCCGATGCCGGAAATTCCGAGGGCGTCAGCTAGCCGTCGAGCCGGGTCCACCGTTAAGACGAGAACTCGGAGTGCCTCGCTGGCCGCAATCGCCGTGGCCATAGCCGCGGCCGACGTGGTCTTGCCAATGCCTCCGGGTCCGCACGTGATGATGATTCGGCATCCGTCGAAGGATTCGCGCAACGTCGTCACGAGATCTCCTCGGCCAGCGATTCAGAAATAATCGCCGTCATCGCCACCGAGTCGGCGGCATTAATGACGTTCGGCTGCGTGATGATTGGGAACGAACCGTTCACCACTGAAGCCAAGACGTCGAACTGGCGCTCGGCCTCGGCCCGGCGGGATATGGCCAGTCGAGTCGCCGTCACGATTCCTTCGAGGGCTTCGGTCTCAAAGATGCCGGGACGTTCGGCTACGAGAGTTTCGGCCAGCGCTAACGCCGGACCGCGAAGCACTGGCTCGGGCATCCGGTTCACAATGGCGGCGGCCACACGAACACTCGTCTCGGCCGCCAGCGTGGTGAGGAGTTGCTGGGTTTCGACGACCGGCATCTCTTCGGGGGTCGTCACCGCGACGACGCCACACTGAGCCGGGTCGTGCAAGATCTCCACCATCCAGTCGGTCTGGCTGCGAATGAGACCCACCCGAACAAAGGAGTTAATGGCCTCAGGCGCGGCCAGGTACCCCACGATGTGGCCCGTGGCGGGTGAGTCGGCGACAATGACGTCGTAGTGACGCTGCCGTACTTCGTGACAAAGCTTGCCGATGGTCAAAATCTCACGGACCCCGGGAGCGGCATTGGCCAGGAAGTCAAAGGCGTTCGCTAATGGACCGAGCTTGGTCACAATCGGGACCTTGAGATTCAGTTTCAGATACTCCTGGAGGGCCGCTTCAGTATTTAAGACCATGACCGACAGTCCGTCGCTCACGCGGACAGGGTCAAAGCCGAGATTGCTCACGCCAAAGGCGTCGCCGATTTCACTTCGTTGATCGAGGGCCACCAACAACACGGACTTGCCCTGCGAGGCGAGGGCTTGAGCGAGACCGGCGGCGATGGTGGTCTTGCCGACGCCACCTTTGCCCGTGACGAAGAGAAGGCGGTGGCTACCGAGGGAGGGGAAGGACACTGGTTAGGCGCCGAAGCCCACCCGGCGCTCAGCGGTGTTGGGTCCGAACTCGACGTAGGCCACGCGGGCGGCCGGGACGCCGACGCGGCGGCCCTTGCGGTCGGTTAGCCAGACGATCTGGTCGGCGGCCAGTGCGGCGGCGAATTCGGCCTCGAGGGTGTCGCGCTGCACGGTGTCGTCGAGCTCGATTTCGAGTTCCTTCATTGACTGAATAATGCCGATTCGTACGTCCACGACTGCTCCTTTAAAGCTGGTACGTCCTCATGTTATGGGGCTAGGGCAGACTTACGGCGTGGGAAACGAACAGATCACTGAACGCAATCGACGCTGGGCCGCCACGATGGAGGGCTATGACGGGGACGGCGCGGCCGTCACCGTGGCGCACAAGGACTCAACGGCCAAGATTGGACTGGCTGAGGCCGGTGGTTTTCTCGATGTCTCACGCGAGGCCCGCGAAGATCGCCTCGACGCACTGCTGGCCCCGGGCGCCACGCGCTCAAGCGGCGCCGGCAACCGAGCTCGGGCCGAAGAGCCCGACGAGTTCCGCACCTGCTTTGAGCGTGACCGCGACCGCATCTTGCACTCCAGTTCCTTTCGTCGCCTGGCCGGCAAGACGCAGGTCTTCATCTTCCCCGACGACCACCAGCGCACCCGACTGACCCACGCCCTCGAAGTGGCCCAGGTCGCCGGCGGTATTGCTCGCGCCACCGGCCTGAACGTGGCTCTCGCCGAGGCCATCGCCATCGGTCACGACTGCGGCCACGGTCCGGGCGGTCACGCCAGCGAAGACGCCTTTGACGTCTTTGTTCCGACCGGATTTGACCACGCCACGTGGGGGGCCGACGTTTCCCTGTCGTCACTCAACCTCTGCCTCGAAACCCTCGACGGCATCCGCAACCACTCCTGGTCGCGACCGGCGCCCACGACCCCCGAAGGTGAAGTTGTGAGTTGGGCCGACCGCATTGCGTACGTCTGCCACGACTTTGAAGATGCCGTCTCGGCCGGGATCGTCACCCCTGACGAACTACCCGAGATCGTCCGACAGCGTTGCGGCGCTCGACGGGGCCAGCAGCTGGGTTCATTCATTACGGCCATGGTGCGCACCATTCGCGAGACCGGCGTCATTGGCATGGACGCGGCCCACGCCGAGGCATTGGCCGCCTTTCGAACCTTTAACTACGAATCGATCTACCTTCGTGACGCCTCGCTCCACCAAGCCGGCACGGTGGTGGCGATGTTGCGAGGCCTCGTGGAGTACTTCGCCAAGCACCCCCATCAGATTCCCGACGTGGGGGCCGGGGTCGTCACGCCCTCGGGCGACGACGAGATTTTGCACCAGGCCGTTGCCTACGTTGCGGGCATGACTGATCGCTACGCCTGTCGTCAGGCCATTGCGTTGCTGGACTGGCCGCTCGATCAACTTCCTCGCGGCATCGACCGTTAAGGCTGCGTCGCGCCCTCGAGGTTGATGGTCGCGGCGCCCGAACCGCGCATCCACTCGAGGCGCTGCTCGGTGGTGCGAAGCGCGGCGCGCTCGTGGGTCAAGATCCAGAACTTCTTGTTCAAGACCGCGTCGGCCACGGCGTTGGCCACAATGTCGGCGTCGATGCCGGCGTTGACTGCGGCCGAGCCGAGATCGTTGAGCATCTTGGCGTCGGGCGACTCGTTGTAGCTCTTGAGTTCATTCGGCATGTTGCGGCCGGACTCAAAGATGCGGGTCTTCACAAAGCCCGGGCAGAGTGCCGAGACGCCAACGTTGGTGTTACGCATGCCGAGTTCGTGAAAGAGCGACTCGGAGATACCAACGACGGCGAACTTGCTGGCGCAGTAGGCGCCCATGCCCGGTACGCCACCGAGGCCGGCCAGCGAACCAGTGTTCACCACGTGACCCTCGTTCTGCTCGAGGAAGTGGGGCACGAAGACGTTGATGCCGTTGATAACACCATCAACATTGACCTTCATCACCCAGTCCCAGACCGACTTGGCAGTACCAATGGTCGGACCAGCGGCCACGCCGGCGTTGTTAAAGATCAAGTGAGCGCCACCGAACTCGTCGAGCGCAGCGTCCTTGAGAGCCTGGACGTCCTCTTCCTTGCTGACGTCACCCTGGACACCGATGACCTTGGCGCCGTTGTCACGCAGACGGCTCACGGCCGCGTCGAGTGCGGCCTGCTCGATGTCACCGAGGACCAAGTTGGCGCCGAGCTCGGCGAACTTGTAGGCGGTGGCCAAGCCAATACCGCTCGCGCCACCGGTAATTACTGCCGTACGATTCTGAAGTTCCATAGCCCCTCCTGCTAACTGTCCAACATTAGCGAGGGGGCTTGGACGGCTCGGTCATGGCGACCGAGGCGCCTTAGACGAGGCGCAGTTCTTGGCGATAGACGCGTGCTTGACCCTGGGCGGCGATGGTCTTAGCCAACTGGGCAAAGGCCGCATGAACATCGGTCTCGTTGCCGTCGGTGACGATCGGGTTGCCCGCGTCGCCACCTTCGCGCAGCGTCATATTGAGCGGCACTTGGCCGAGCAGTGGCACGCCGAGCTCTTCGGCCAGCTTCTGACCGCCACCCGTACCGAAGATTTCGTAACGCTTGCCGTCGTCGCCAATAAACCAACTCATGTTTTCAATGACACCACGAACAGCCAGCTTCAACTTGCGCGCCGCGTAGGCCGAACGCTGAGCCACTCGCTGGGCCGCGGCCTGCGGCGTGGTCACGACGTACATCTCAATACGAGGGACGATTTCGCTCAACGTCAACGCCACGTCACCGGTGCCGGGAGGCATGTCGATCAACAAGAAGTCGGGCTGGTCCCACCACGCTTCGGTCACCAACTGCTCAATGGCCTTGTGGAGCATGGGGCCGCGCCAGATGACGGGCTGTTCGTCGGGTACGAAGTAACCCATGGAGAGACAGCGCACGCCGTGCACCAACGTCGGGATAACGGTGTCACCCAGCACGATCGGGTCGTGGTCGGCACCGAGCATCTTGGGGAGCGAGAAGCCGTAGACGTCGGCGTCGAGGACGCCGACCTTGTGACCCTGTTGCGCCAAGGCAATGGCCAGGTTGACCGTCACCGATGACTTACCAACGCCACCCTTACCCGAGCTAATTCCGAGGACGCGGGTGCGAGAGGTCTTGTCGAGAAAACGGGGGCCGGGTTCGCTGTGGTCGTGGTGACCGGGGCCGGCTTCGCCGCGCATCTCCATACGGATGTAGTTACGCAGGGCCAGTAGTTCGTCTTCATTCATCGAACGGCGAACAATGGAGGTTCCTTCGGCCACTTCCTTGATAGCCGCCTCGAGCAGCGGTGCCGTCGGCCAGGAGGTGAAGGGCAGCACGAGTTCAACGCGAGGGAAGGGTCCGGTGATGTCAACTGCGCCAATGAAGCCGACGTCGCCGAGGGGACGGACCAACTGGGGCTCAACAATGGCTTCGAGGGTGGAACGCAGGGTGGGAGTGCTCACGGGATTTCCTTTAGGTATGCCAGTAAACCCTAACGGCGAAAATCCCCATGGCGCTCCTACTATGAAACCGTGACAATCTCGGATACACGCCCCGCACTCAGCGCCGACGCGTTCACCGAGCACCTCCGTCTCTTGACCTCGGTATTTGGTGACGCCACCCGGCGAGCCATCTACTTCCACGTCAAGCAGAATCCCGGCACCACGGCCAACGAACTGGCCGAAGCCTTTGGTATTCACGCCAACGTGGCCCGCCACCACCTCGAAAAGCTCGAAGATGCCGGCTTTGTACGCAACGAAGAGCGCCGCAGCACCGGCGTCGGCCGTCCGGCCAAGGCCTACCAGGCCACCGAGGCCGTCATCGAACTGGGTGGCACCGATAAGCGAGATGCCCTCCTGGTCCGTCTCTTAGAACGAGCCATGGATCTGCTCGGTCCCGAAGCGGCCGAAAAGATGGCCATGTCGGTCGGCGAAGAGTACGGCCGAGAGCTCGCATCCAGCATCGCTTCATCAGATGCGCAGAGTTCGGCTTTTGATGCGCTGCGAGTCGTTGCTGATGCCCTAACCGCCCACGGCTTTGCCGCTACGGCGGAGAGCAGCTCCGCGGGAACGTCGCTCGTGTCAAGTACGTGCCCCTTCGGCGACGCTGCTGTTCACCACCCGGTGCTCTGTGCCGTCGATCGCGGTCTCGTCAGCGGAATGCTCGACGGCATGGGCTCGACCAACACGATGGTCAAGCTGACGAGTAAAGCGCGCGGCGACGACAGCTGTCGAACCTCGTTCTAACGAACTACTTCGTTCCCAACTGACGGAAGAAGCCTTCCGGCGCCACGACGTCGTCACGAGTCAGTTCGTGAATACTCGACTTACCGAGGCCGAGCAACGTGGAGTCGATGCCACTGCGCAAAACGTCCAGCACGTTCTCGACGCCGGCCTGACCATTGGCGGAGAGCCCCCAGAGATAAGCGCGGCCGATCATGACGGCCTTGGCGCCGAGGGCCACGGCCTTGACGACGTCACTACCGCGACGAACTCCGCCGTCGAGCACGACTTCGATCTGATCGCCGACGGCGTCGACGATGGTTGGCAGTGAGCGAATTGGGGCCGGAGTTCCGTCCAGGTTGTTGCCACCGTGGTTCGAAACTGAGAGCGTCGTGGCGCCGAGGTCAACGACACGCTTGGCGTCATCGACGCGGCAGACACCCTTGACCATGAATGGGCCGTCCCACTGCGCGCGAAGCCAGGCCACGTCGTCCCAGCTGGGCAGTTGACTCTGCATCCATTCGTAGTAGGCGCCGAAGAACGTAGGGGCCTTCTCACCGGGCTTGGCCATGTTCGGGGCCGAGAGGTCGGGCAGGTGCAGCGTCTTGGCGAAGGTGGCAAGCCAGCGGGGGCGGGCCAAGACTTCGGGGGCCAACTTCACAGCCGCCTTCAGGTTGACCTTCTCGGGAATCCAGGGTGAACCCCAGTCACGGCCATTGGAGAACGACCAGTCGAGCGTCACGATGATGCCCTTCGCGCCGGCGGCCTTGGCACGCTCGAGACGCTGAATCATCGTGTCGCGGTCACCGGACCAGTACATCTGGAAAAAGACTTGGTTGTTTACGGCGGTCACTTCTTCGATCGACTTCGACGCGAAGGAGGACAGACCCATGGGGATACCACGATTGTTTGCCGCACGGGCAACGGCCACTTCGCCATCGGGGTGGACGGCCTGCACGCCGGTCGGCGAAATGATGATCGGCATCGAGAGACTTTGACCCATCACAGTTGTAGCGAGGTCACGAGCGTTCGACAGACCGGCAATGTGCGGGGCAAAACCCAGCTGGTCAAAGGCCAGGGTGTTGTCACTCGAACTCAGTCCCTTTTCAGAACCGGCGATGAGTGCACCGTAGACGGACTTCGGGAGACGCTTCTTCGCACGGGCCTGCGCGATTGCGACTGTCTCAAACCACTTATTCGCCATTGGTGTACTCCCCTAGTGATAGCGAATGAAGCCTATCGGGCAGGCGAAGAACTACTTCGTTGATAAGCCCAACTTGGCGAGGTAGGGCTTGGCCACGAGCTGGAGCACTGGCGGTGGGTTGAGTTTTAGGAATCGACGGAACTCGCTCAGAGCCAGTTGGTGATTGCCGGGCGTAGAAAGAGCGGCGATTCCGTAGTAGAGGTGAGCCGAAGGTGACGTTGGGGCCACCGAGACGGCCTGGCGCAAGCGGTTCGCCCCCTTTTGCACGAGAGTGAGATTCTTCTGTTCACTTCCGGTCGTGAAGTAGAACCAGCCCGACTGCGTGAGGGCGACCGAATTTGTTGAGTCGATCTCGAGAGCCGCATCGTAGGCCGCGAGGGCGGCGGCCACGTTGCCCTTGGCGACATCGAGTTCGCCTTCGTTGAGGAGCGCCTGCAGCATTTTGGCGTCACTGGCCGAAATTGATCCCGTAGCCGAGGAACCCGGTTGGCGCAACGCCACGGCACTCCAGAGCGTGATGCCCGCGGCCACCGCAAAGCAGAGCAGGGCCACGGCGAGAAGTGACTTACGGCGGCGGCGAGGAGTCACCTCGACTGGCGCCCCCTCGGGGTCATCGGCATCCAGAGCCGCGATGCGATTGGCCAGGTCGGCGAGCGCCTTAGTCTCGCGTTCTTCAATAACGGCGAGCTCTGAGGCCTCGAGTTCGTTAGCTTCAAACTCACTTCGCGCGTCACGCAGTGACGCTTCGCGAAGCGCCACTTCATCCATGAGACGCTGTAGCTCTCGACTCATCGTTTCTTAACCAGTCGCATTAAGACAAAGACACCGGTCGCAATCGCCAACAGTGGCACTAACCACAACAACACGCCGAGGCCGCTGCCCGAGGGGGACAACAGAATCGACGGGCCGTACCGGTCTTGGAGAGACGTCAAGATGGCCGTGTCGCTCTCGCCCTGCTTGACCCGACGCTCAATCTCGTGACGCACCGCCACCGACGATGTCGCGTTGCTCTGGGCCACCGAGAGTCCCTCGCAGGCCGGGCAGCGCACGATGGACTCGAGGTGAGCAATGCGACGCTCGATCGACGGCGTCGAGGTACCGGTCGCAAAGATGGTGCCGAAGACCACCACAAAGGCGACGACCCAGAGTCGAAACGTGGTCAGAAGGTTCTTCACGTCGTAACCCTGGCGACGGCCGTGCTCAACTGCTTCTCAGTCGTAGCCCCGAAGAAGACGGCGGCAATAACTCCGTGACGATCTATGAGGTACGTGGTGGGCGGACTCGTAACGCCGTAGGCGTTCGCGATCTCGCCGCCGCTGTCGATAACCGACGAGTACAGGTTGCCGTAGCGTTGTTCGAAGGCGTGCGCCGCGGTCGTGGAGTCGTTAAAGACCACACCAATGACTTCAGCGCCGTGCTGCTGCTTTTGCTGCCAAGAGAACGTTGAGAGTTCGGGGCCCTCGGTCTTGCACGGTCCGCACCACGAGGCCCAGAAGTTCACGACAACCACGTGGCCGCGCTGAGCTTTGAGTGACCATGCCGAACCTTCGAGCGTGACGCCCGAAAGAGCCGGGGCGACTTTGCCAATCATGGGGCTCGGTAGATCGGAGGCGTCCTTGCTCGGTCCGCGGGTCGCAAAGAAGAGCGACGTCGACAAGACGACCACGGTCGCGAGGAGTCCGGCGAAAGCAACGGCGCGCGACTTCACTCCCGCTCCTCACGTCGACGAATGAACGAGAGTAGCGAGCCGAAGCCAATGGTGAGCCCACCGGCCCAGAGCCAAACAATCAGAGGCTCTACGGTGACACCGAGGACCACGGAACCGGGTGGTAGGTCGTTGGCGACCTGGGCTCCCGACGTCGTACCCGTGCCACCAATGGCGTCGAAGGTGACATACACGTCACGCCAGAAATTCGAGGAGATGGCGGGGGTGCCGACCACCTGGCCGTCGCGACCGTGAAAGGTCGTAATCGCAGGTCGAAGTGGTCCGTGGTCATTCACGCGAACATTGAGCTGGGTCGCTTGGCGCAGTTCGTCGTTGACGTTTCGAAGTCCGAGGTAGGTGATGCGCTGTCCGGCCACAATCGTTGATTGACCCTTGGCGAGCGCCACTTCGGTCTTGGTGGCCAGCGTTGTCGAGGTCACGATGCCGAGTGAGAGCAAGACAACGCCCAGGTGCACCACCATGCCACCGGCCGTCGGTCCAAGAAGTCCGCGCCAGAGGTGATCGCCGCGTTGTCGGGCACTGCGGAGCGAGCCGAGCAGCGTGCGACCGGCCGCACCGGCCGCCACGGTCGCGAGGAAGTAGCAACTCAAAAGAACCGGGCGGTGCACCCCGGCCAACCAGATGGTCAACGTAACGCCGAGCGCGACCCAGGCCGTGGGGCGCACTCGACTCCACAGCACGTGGCGATCGGTCTTACGCCATCCGGCCAAGGGAGCGATGGCCATCAAGGTCAAAATTGCTACGCCAACGGGCGCTGCGACCTTGGCGAAGTAGGGCGCGCCGACGCTGACTTGGCCACCGTTGATCGCCTCGTAGAGCAGCGGGAAGGCTGTGCCGACGAGCACCACGATGGCGAAACCAACGAAGAGAATGTTGTTGGCGACAAAGAGTCCCTCGCGACTGAGCGCGGCGTCGACACCCACCGGGGAGCGCAGCCGGTCACCTCGCCACGCCAAGAGCGCCGTACCACCGCCGACGGTGATAGCGAAAAATCCAATGAGAATCGGACCGAGTGTGCTCGACGAGAATGCGTGAACGCTCTGCAGGACGCCAGAACGGGTAAAGAACGTGCCGAGAATGGTGAGTGCGAAGGTCACAATGGCCAGCGAGAGGTTCCACACACGAAACAGGCCTCGACGGTCTTGAACGATGATCGAGTGCACGTACGCGGTGCCGGTCAACCACGGCAACAGCGCGGCGTTCTCGACGGGGTCCCAGCCCCAGAATCCACCCCAGCCGAGCACTTGATAGCTCCACCACGCACCGAGCACGATGCCGACACTGAGTACACCCCACGACAGAACGGTCCAACGGCGAAGTCGCACCGGCCAACGTTCGTCAACTCGACCAGTGATCAGCATGGCCAACGCAAAGACGAAGGGCACCGTAAATCCAACGAAGCCGGCGTAGAGCAGTGGGGGGTGGGCCGCAACGAGAGGGTTGTTCTGGAGCAACGCGTTTGGTCCGGCTCCCTGCGAGGTGGCGGCCATGGGGTTGGGCACAAAGGGGTCGGCCGGACCGACCATGAGGCCGAGGAAGAACGCCGCGACCCCGAAGAGCAGCAGCGTGGCCCACTGCACGACCCCGTCTGCGGCGTCCTGGCGATAACGGCGAACGACAAAGGCGACGAGGGCCGTGAGCAACAGGGCCCACAGCAAGATCGAGCCTTCGAGCGCGCTCCACATACCGGTCATGGAGTAGATGGTTGGTGTGAAGGTGGCGTTGTTGTCGGCCACGTAGGCCAGATCAAAGTTGTGCGTCAGGAGTGCCACTTGCATCACGACCACAGCCGCAATGGTGAAGAGCAGACCGAGGACCGCTACTGAAAGAAATGACGTTCCCCGGCGACGGCGAATGGCGTAACCCTGAACAACAATGCCAACCAGGAAGGTGACAAAGGCCGCATCAACGGCGAGCCGTCCGAGAGTGGAGGCCGTCATCGAACCGACCCGTCCGAACCCTTCACGCGATCGGGGTTCTTCTGGATGTATTCGGCGCTGTGCTTCACCATGATCTGGGTAGCTCGGAAGGAGTACGAGGTCGTGGTCGTGAACTTTCCGACGACCACAACGGGGATTCCGGGACGGAAGAGTTGTGGTGGCGTACCAATGGCCGTGACCGAAACGATCTCACTCTTCTTGCCCCGAATGACAAAATCGGCGCCGTGTGAAGTGCGCACAACGGTGCCCTTCACGACCATGCCCTCCAGGCGGACGGGCTTGATACCGACGCTGGCGCGGTCCTTATAGACCTCGCTCACCGTTTTGAAGTAGTCGAGCGAGTGCAACATGCCTTGACTCAAGAGCAAGCCAATTGCGACGACGAGGACGCCAATCACCACGAAGGTGCGACGGCGGGACTCCTTCGGGGCCGTCGCAATGACGGGCGTGAGGTCGAGCGAAGTCTCGCTAGTCACGGCGACGAGATCTCCACCAGAGTGACAAGGCGTACCCACCGAGCGTCACGATGCTGATGAGGTACCCCGCGTTGACGTAGTTCATGCACCGGCCTCCGTGCGTCGAGCCTCGAGGGCCGCTTCGAGATCGGCCGACTCGTTGGCGGCCGAAACACTGCCCACGCGATAGCGCGCCCGCACGAGCCACGCGAAGTCCAGCGAAAGCGCGATAAAGCTGAGCAGCAGCGTCCACGCCATCGATCCGTGAATCTTCAAGTGGCGATTGTCAGTGAAGACCGTGGCCCCCTGGTGGAGGGTCTTCCACCAGACCACCGAGAAGTGGACGATGGGAACATTGATTGCCGTCAAGATGGCAAAGACGGCACTGCGACGTGCTCGCAACAGTGGGTCGTCGTTCGCTCGACGAAGGGCCAGATAGCCCAGCATCAAGACACCGAGCACGGCCGTTGAGGTCAATCGCGCGTCCCAGACCCACCACACACCCCAGGTCGGGCGGCCCCAGATCGAACCGGTGATGAGCGTCAGAGCAATAAAGACAGTTGAGACTTCGACGGCCGCGGCGGCGATCCGGTCGGCGGTGACCGAACGAGTACGGGGCCACAGGTACAGCGCACTGGCGAGAGTGGCTGTGCCAAATGAGAGGTAGAGGGCAACCCAGGCTTGGGCCGGGTGAATGTAAACGAGACGCGCAAGCTCACCCTGGACCTTGTCGGCGGGGGTCACGAAGTAACCCATCCACAAAGTGATCAAGGTCGTAACCAGAGCTACGGGGCCCAATATGAGTGCAGTCAGTTTTTTCATCACGATTCCTCTAATGCACCGTAAAGGAGAACGCCGATACTCCCATACGCCACCAGCGAGAAAATCAGCAAAAGTACCCAGCGCGAAAGCGAACCGGCCGAAATGAGTGAAGAAAAGGAGCGTTCGCCGGCAATGAGGATGGGGGCAAAAGCCGGTAGGGCCAGCACCGGCAACAGCGTGGCCGAGCTGGAACTCGAGCTCGCCACGAGTCCGTAGAGCACCCCGGCGGCCGAGAGTGTCGCCGTGGCAAGCAAGACAATCGGCAACGTAACGAGTGCCGCGTGAACCGGCACGTGCAATAAGACGGTCGTACCAAAGAGCAGGGCGGTGGCGGTGGCAAAGAGCTGGACCAGCATGGCTGCCGCCTTGCCGAGAAAGACACCGCCGGCGTCGAGACCAAGGGTCAGGAGTGAAGTACGGGTTCCGCGCGGACTTTCAATTTGGCTCGAACGATTGATGACGAGCAGGGCCACCAACGTCACCACGAGATAAAAGAGACCCGGAGCAATGCGACTCTGTTGGCGAGCGTCGGGCCCCACGGCCAGTCCGCACAGTACGAGAGCCATTAGACCAAAGGGCAGTACCTGCCACAGCAGAACGCGGCTACGCAGTTCAATGCGCAGGTCCTTCAGCGCCACGAGATAGGCCGTGCGCATCATTAGCCGACTCGCTCGATTCGACCACCGCGCATCTCAATGTGACTCGCCACAACGTCGCGACGAACGGGATCGTGCGACGAGAGAACGACGGTCGCCCCGCTGGCCGTGGCGTGATTAATCAGATCGCTCATGAGGTCGCGACCAGCGTCGTCCAAACTCGCGTACGGCTCGTCGAGCAACCACAGTTGTGGTCGGCGAACTAGTAGCCAGGCCAGTCCCAAGCGACGTCGTTGACCAGCACTCAGAAGTTTCACCGGCGTTCGGAGACGCCCACCGAGGCCAACTCGCTCCAGGGCTGGGGCGACCAGCGCCACGTCCAACCGCAGGGCGCGAGCCGCAAACAGCAAGTTGTCGGTAGCGGAGAGGTCGTCATAAAAGGAACCTTCGTGACCCAGCCAGCCAACGTTGCGACGTACTTGGCGGCGCTGCGTGGTGGCGAGGTCAAAGTTCAAGACGTGACCACTCCCCCGCGTCGGTGCTTCGAGTCCGGCGAGGAGGCGAAGGAGGCTGGTCTTGCCAACTCCGTTGGGCCCCGTAACGACGTAACTCGTTGCGCCTTCGAGTTCGAGGTTGACTCCCGCGAGTAGCGGGAAGGTTCCGGCGGTGACAACAATGTCCCGCAGCGAGGCGATGGCCATGTGGCTCGGCCCTAACGAATTCGTTAGCGCTGGAGGGCCTTGAGGTCCGAAGCCACCATCATCTCAACGAGCGATGTGAAGTCAACTTCGCGGCGCCAGCCGAGCACGCGCTCAGCCTTCGAAGGGTCACCAACAAGCAGGTCAACTTCGGCCGGGCGCATAAAGGCCGGGTCGATGACGACGTGGTTCTCCCAGTTGAGACCGGCGGCGGCGAAAGCCACTTCGCACAGTTCGCGAACGGGGTGGGTCTCACCAGTGGCCACGACGTAGTCGTCGGGGGTGTCTTGCTGGAGCATCAAGTACATGGCCCGGACGTAGTCGGCCGCAAAACCCCAGTCGCGCTGGGCGTCCAGGTTGCCGAGACGAAGTTCCTTGGCCATGCCGAGCTTGATCTTGGCCACACCGTTGGTCACCTTACGGGTCACGAACTCAAGACCACGACGGGGAGACTCGTGATTGAAGAGAATTCCGCTGCTGGCGTGCAGGTCGTAGCTCTCGCGGTAGTTAATGGTGATCCAGTGTCCGTAGACCTTGGCCACTCCGTAAGGGCTGCGGGGGTAGAAGGGGGTGTCCTCGTCTTGCGGGACGGCCTGAACCTTGCCGAACATTTCCGACGAGCTGGCCTGGTAGAAACGAATTTCGGGGTCGACGGTGCGAATGGCGTCAAGCACGCGGGTGACACCCATGGCCGTTGACTCGCCAGTGAAGACGGGCTGGGCCCACGAAGTCTGCACAAAGCTCTGCGCGGCGAGGTTGTAGACCTCCTGCGGGCGGTGTTCGCGAAGGATGTTGATCATCGAAACTTCGTCCAAGAGGTCACCCGAGACCAAGTTCAAGCGATCTTGAATGTGGGAAATACGCTCAAAGGCTTCCGTCGAGGAGCGACGGACCATGCCAAACACTTCGTAACCCTCATCGAGCAACAATTCGGCCAAGTAAGAGCCGTCCTGTCCTGTGATTCCGGTGATGAGTGCGCGCTTAGCCATGGATTTTCCTTCGTGAGACCGCGATTGAGTGCTCCCCTACTCTACCGAACGGCGTGAGGATTTTTCAGGAGGCGCAAAGTCGTAATCTTTGACTCATGGCACGCCTGGCAATCGTCAGTTTCCGCCTCGGACTGACTGATGGCGTCTCCATCGAAGCCGAAAAGTGGACGGACGCACTCGAGAGTCTCGGTCACGAGGTCTTTACTGTGGCCGGCGAGGGCAACGTCGACTACACGATTCCCGGTCTCGCCATCGACGCCGCCGAGGACGTTGACATGGACGAGTTGCGACGAGTGCTCGATCTCGCTGACCTGGTCATCGTGGAGAACTTGGCCTCGCTACCCCTAAACCTTGATGCTCGAGACGCCATCTACGAAGTCCTGCGCGATCGGGTGGCCATCTTCCGACACCACGATTTGCCGTGGCAGCGCCCCCACCTCGAACACCTCGAGGGTCCGAGCCATCTCGGTCCTTGGGCCCACGTCACCATCAACGACCGCTCACGGCTGGAGCTAGCGCAGCGCGGCATCGCCGCGACGACCATTCCCAACCACTTCGATTGCAGCCCCCCAGTCGGTCGACGCGAACTGATGCGTCAGTCGATTCGCGTGAAGGGTTCGGCGGCCGTTGTCCTTCAACCAACTCGAGCCATTCCCCGCAAGAACGTGACTGCCGGCTTGCGTCTCGCCGAACGGCTCGGTGGGATCTTCTGGTTGCTCGGCAGGGCCGAGGATGGCTTTGGTCCCGACCTCGAGCGGCTCTTGAATCTTTCGATGACTGGTGTTCGCCGTGGACTTTCGGTCGGTGCCACGATGGATGACGCGTACGCCGGGTGCGACCTCGTAGTCATGCCATCCACCTGGGAAGGTTTTGGTAATCCCGTGATTGAGGCAGTGACGCACCGCAAGCCACTCGCTCGCTACCCCTACCCCGTCATGGAAGAGATTGAGTCGCACGGATTCCACTTCTTCGACCTCGATGACATCGACGGAATCCAAGCTGCGCTCAACGATCCCTTCGCGGAGTTCCTCGACAAGAACTGGGCCATTGCCAAAGCCAACTACGACCTGACCCTCCTGCCCGCTCGTTTGGCCACTCTTCTCGCGTCGGTCGGAATTCTCTAGTTCCCCGTTAGTCTCACGCGCCATGGGAGCGATGCTGAACAACTCAACGAACGACGAGCGCCGTCAGCAGATTCTGCAAATCGCTACTCGAATCTTTGCCCGGCAGGGCTTTCAAACCACCACGATGGAACAGGTTGGTCGTGAGGTGGGCTTTACCAAGCCCATCATCTACCAACACTTCCCCAGCAAGGACGCCCTGTACTCCGAAATTGTTGCGACGACGGCGGAGCGCCTGTTGGCCTCACTCCACGTGGCCACCGAGGCGCAGAGTTCGCCTCGCGGCAAGGTCGAAGCAGCCTTTCGCGTGTACTTTGATCTCGTCGTGCGTGAATCCGACGCCTTTCGAGTGCTGTTCTTGCAAGCCGGCTCCACTGAACACAGTCGTCAACTGCGAGCCGTCGAAGTCGACCTCGTGTCGTTTATCGAACCACTCCTCACGGCCGATCTTGACAGCGATCACCGACGTGAACTCGCCGGTGGCGTCGTCGGCATGGCCGAAGGTGCGGCGGTCGTCTGGCTGGTCCGCCAGGCTCGTGCCGGTTGGCCCGAGCCAACCGACGACGAAGCGGAAATCTTGGCTCGTCGAATTTCGACGCTGGCCTGGGGTGGCCTCCGCGCCATTTCGCAGCGCTAGTTCAGCAGCGAATCGTCTTCGGCCAACAGCACGCCAAGTGCTTGCGTGAGTTCCCAGAGCTCGGCCGCCGTTCGGTCGTACGTCTCTTGATCACCGCCGGCCGGGTCGACGACATCCCAAATCACGTCGGGAGCCAGGTCACTGACTATCGCCACGCGCTCAAAGAGGGGGCCATCGAGTGGCGCCGTTGCTACAAAGTGTTTGATCTGCACGACCTTGTGGGACCCGTGAGCGTGATTGGTGCGAACAAAGGTGACGTGATCGGCCTCGCTGGCAAAGATCGCGTCGGCCCAGGCCACGTCGTCATCAGTGATCTGTCGCGAACGGTGGAGCGTGAACTCATAGTCGCCGAGTTCTTCGATGCCTTGCAGGGCGGTGAGAGTGCGCGAACTCATCGCCTGATTCTCAATCGCGAAGGTGCCGGCCGTGCGGACCTCCCACTCCCAACCCTGCGTTTCGGCGAGCGTCTCGAGCATGAAGCCGTGCATGACGGACCGTGCGACATTGCCGGTGCAGAGCGTGAGGATCTTCATGGGAGGGAACGCTACTTCGCGGCATCTTCGTTTCTCGGTTACGAGAAACGAAGTCCTTCGAACGTACCGGACTCACGCCACTGCGTCATGAGATTGAAGTAGGCGACGGCCCCGTCGGGATATCCGGCCGAGTTCATGTGTTCACGACGGCCCATGGGCTTGCCCTCGTTGTTGTAGTAGCCCGGCGTGCACTCGGTGTTGCCGAAGAACGATCGTCCGGCAGTTTCAATGCGTCGTACCCACTCGGCCTGCGCGTCGGGCTCGGCCTCGACCACGGTGGCCCCAGTGTCAATGGCGTGGCGAATGACGCTGGCAATGGTCGCACCCGCCTCAAGGAAGTTGTGAGGAATATTGGAGACCAGGTTGGCCGCCTGGGCGATACCAATGACAAACATGTTGGGGAATCCATGGACGTGCAGGCCGTGCAGCGTCTCCATGCCATCGGCCCATCGTTCAGTCAGTAGCTGGTTGCGACCCTTGATTGGAAAGCCCGAGTCCCGGGCGTGCTCGTTGCCAACTTCAAATCCGGACGCCAGCACCAAACAGTCGAGCTCGTAGTGAACGCCGTTGACCCAGGCACCGGTCGCGTCAATGCGCTCGACGCCTTGGCCGTCGGTGTCGATCAAGTGTGTCGTGGGGTTGTTGTACGAGGCGAGGTACTCGTCGTGAAAGCAGGGTCGCTTACACAATTGGCGATACCAGGGCTTTAAGTGTTCGGCAGTTTCGTGGTCCTGCACGATGGCGTCGACGCGGGCTCGAATCTCTTCCATCTTCTCGTCGTCACTGGCTTCGTACGCCTCCTGCTGGATGGCCGGGGTGTACTCACCACGTTCGGTCACGAGGGCCACCACGCGGTCTCGAATGCGCTTGGAGATGTCGGTCCATCCATCCTTGACGAGGTCCTCATCCGTAAAGCCTCCGGTCTGGAGGGTGGTGAAGTTCATCAGCCATTCGTACTGCCAGCCCGACTTCAGGGTCTTGAACCATTCGGGTTCAATCGGGTGATTGTTGCGGACATCGATTGACGAAGGCGTGCGCTGGAAGACAAAGAGCTCGCCGGATGAGCGAGAGAGATGGGGCACGCACTGGATGCCCGTGGCGCCCGTACCAATGATTCCCACCTTCTTGTCACCCAGGTTGGTCATGGGCGCGCCGTAGCGATCGCCACCGGTGTAGCCGTAGTTCCACCGGCTGGTGTGGAACATCTCGCCTTCGAAGGCCTCAAGTCCCGGAATGCCGGGCAGGTGAGGTTTGGCAATCGGTCCGGTTCCGAGGGCGATGAACTTCGCTGTGAAGTTGTCACCACGGTCCGTCACAAAACGCCAGCGTTGAATCTCCTCTTCCCACGTGATTGACGTGATGTTGGTCGACAGCAGCGCGTTGTCGTAGAGCGAGAAGGTGGTCGCAATTTTTTGGGCGTGGGCAAAGATTTCGTACCCCGGGACGTACTTGGCCGAGGGCATCGAGCCGGTCTCTTCGAGCAGCGGGAGATAGACCATTGCAGCGGTGTCGCACATGGCGCCCGGATAGCGATTCCAATACCAGACCCCACCGACGTCACCCGCCCGATCAATCAGTCGAACACTGTCGACTCCGGCCTGCTTGAGGCGGGCTCCCGTAACGAGTCCCGAGAAGCCGGCGCCGACTATGGCCACTTCGACGTCATCAGCGACGGGGTCGCGAGGTTCGGGTTCGGCGTAGCTGTCAGCGAACATTGCGGCGAACTTGCCGGTCGGCTTGATGTACTGCTCGGCCCCTTCGGGACGGATGCGCTTGTCACGCTCGGCGCGATACTTGGCCTGAAGATCTTCTCGGTTCACCTAAAAAACCTATCCGTTTCGCGTGGCACTACTCGCTGAGCAGACCCTTCCAAAACTCTTCGAGGGAAGCCTCAAAGAATGCGCTGCGATTCTTCACCGAACCAACGAAGTGACCAAATAGTTCAAAGGAGATGAGGCCAAAGAGCGACGACCACGTCGCCAGGGCGCGGCCGGCCTGAGACGGAGTGACTCCGACCAAGAACTCACCAATACCCGGCTCCAAATCAGAGGCGTTCAGAGATCCGACGCGTCGGACGTGCTGTTTGCGGGGCAGATCGTTGACGATGGTGGCGAGCACGAGAACAACTCTCGACGCCGCCACAATGGTCTCCGGGGGCGCCTGGTAGTTGGGGATTGGTGTGCCAAAGATGAGGGCGTACTCGTGGGGATGAGCCAGGGCCCAGCGACGGATTGTCTTGCCGGTCGCGACGAAGCGCTCAAAGCATTCATTCCGGTCGACCTTGGCTTCGGCCCGCTCGACCACGGCACCGAGGTCGTTGTAGGCATCAACAATGAGCGCAGTCAGGAGCTCGTCTCGATTGGCGAAGTACCGATACATCGCCGATGAAGTTTGGCCCATCTCACGAGCAATATCTCGCAGGACTAACCCCGTTGAGCCGTGAGTGGCGAGAAGTTGTCGCGCCACACGCTTAATGGTTTCGATCTGGTGCGCCCGTTGATCGTCTCGTACACCCACACTCCATCTTCGCATAGTGAGAGCACTGCTCTTGCAAATACCGCCACGCTGTGGCAGAGTGATTAGAGAGCAGCGCTCTCTAATTTGGAGGAAGTCAATGAGCAAGTACGTAGTGGTTGGGGCCGGGGCGACCGGTCGGGCCGTAATGAACCAACTAGTTGCGCTGGGTCACACCGTCTCAGTTGTCTCGCGTTCCGGTGCCCAGGACTTGCCCCCGGGGGCCGAATCGGTGGTCGGTGACGCCAGTAACGCCGAATTCTTGACCCGAGTCTGCGAACGCGCCGACGCCGTCTTTAACTGCGCCAATCCCCCGTACCACCGCTGGATGAGCGACTGGCCTCCCATTGCCAATGCGCTCCTGCACGCCGCTGAAGTCAGCGGGGCGACGTTGGTGACCTTGAGCAACCTCTACGCCTACGGACAACCGAGTGGCCCAATGCGACCGACCGATCCCCTGAAGAGCACGTTGCCCAAGTCCGTCGTTCGAGCCACCATGTGGCGCGACGCACTGGCCGCCCACGAAGCGGGTCGACTTCGCGCCGTCGAAGTTCGGGCCTCGGACTTCATTGGCAGGGGCTCGCAGTCACTCTTCGAGCGGGCTCTCCCGGCCCTCCGAAGAGGTAAGGCCGCCATGGTCATCTCAAACCCCGACATCATCCACTCGTGGACCTACGTAGACGACGTCGCGCGGACTCTCGTCGCGACCGCACTCGACGACGCATCGACTGGTCGGGTGTGGCACGCACTGACGAATGAGGCCAAGACCACCCGTGAGGTGTTGACGGACTTCACGCGGCACGCCGGACTCGCGGACCCCACGATTCGAGTGATACCCAAGGTCGTACTGAGGACCATGGGTGTCGTTTCGCCGTTGCTTCGCGAACTGCCGAAGACGGCGTACCAGTTTGAGTCCCCCTTCATCATTGACGACAGCGAGACCAGGGCTTACTTTTCGCTGACGCCGACGCCGTGGCCCGAGGTCATTGCGGCTACCTGGCAGAGTTAGCCGAAACGAAAAAAGCCCCGCCCGACATCACGTCGAGCGGGGCTTTTTTCTTGTGAACTACTTGATGTGAATTCCCGAGATGGCGCGTGCGATAACCAGCTGCTGGATTTCGCTGGTGCCTTCGAAGATCGTGTAGATCTTCGAGTCACGGTGCCAACGCTCGACGGGGTACTCACGGACGTAGCCGTAACCACCGAGGATCTGGATGGCCTCTTCGGTCACGCGCACGGCGGTCTCACCGGCGAACCACTTCGACATTGAGCCTTCGCCGGCGGTGAAGGGGGTGCGGGTAGCGGCCATGTTGGCGGCGCGCCACACGAGCAGACGCGAAGCGTCAATGTCGGTCTTCATCTTGGCGAGCTTGAAGGCAATGGCCTGGTTCTCGATGATGGCGCGACCGAACTGCTTGCGCTCCTTGGCGTACTCGAGGGAGTACTCGTAGGCGGCACGGGCGATACCGAGCGCCTGGGCGCCGACGGCGGGGCGAGTGGCTTCGAACGTGGCCATGGCGGCGTTGGTCTGAGCCTTCTTACCCTCGCGAACGCGAGCCAGCTTCTCGTCGAGCTTCTCCTTGCCACCGAGCAGGCAGGAGCCGGGGATGCGGCAGTCCTCCAAGATGACTTCGGCGGTGTGCGAGGCACGGATACCCATCTTCTTGAACTTCTGACCCATGCGGATGCCGGGGGTGCCGTCAGGAATAACAAACGAGGCCTGACCACGTGAGCCGAGCTCGGGGTCGACTGAAGCGACGATGACGTGGATGTTGGCGATACCACCGTTGGTGATCCAGGTCTTGACACCGTTCAGGACCCACTCGTCCTTGGCGGCGTCGTAGACGGCGCGGGTGCGCAGCGAAGAGACGTCTGAACCAGCGTCGGGCTCTGATACACCAAAGGCGGCGAGCTTGAGGTCACCCGGGGTGCCGTAGCACTGGGGGATCCACTCCATAGCCTGCTCCGGCGTACCGTTGGCCGCAATACCGGCGACGGCGAGCGACGTACCGAAGATGGCCATCGCAATACCGGCGTCACCCCAGCACATCTCTTCGAGCGCAATCGGCATCGAGAGACCAGTCGGGTCTGAGAAGTTCGAGAAAATGAAGTCGGTGGAGTAGATGCCAACCTTGGCCGCTTCTTCGATGATGGGCCACGGCGTCTCTTCGCGCTCGTCCCATTCGGCCGCGGCTGGGCGGACTACATCACGTGCAAAACCATGGACCCAGTCCTGAAACGTCTTCTGGTCCTCGTTGAGCTGCATTGAAAACTCGGCCATTACATCCTCCTGCCAGCGGCGCTGGTCTGCCATTGGTTACCGTCGGGTAACCGTCGCAACCTTAGAGCAATCAGGGCCATTTCGAGACACTGGGCGGGAAAGCAAAAGAGCCAGCCCTTCCGGGCTGGCTCTTTTCGAAAGTCCGAGGACTGACTTAGAGAATGTGAACGCGCTTTGCGAGCGGACCACGGTCGCCAGGCTCAATGTCGAACTCGACCTGCTGACCTTCAAACAGGGTGCGACGGCCGTCGCCCTGGATCTCTGAGTAGTGAACGAAAACGTCGGGCTGACCGTCAATCGCGACGAAACCCCAACCCTTCTCGTCGTTGAACCACTTAACGGTTCCTGTAGCCACTGGGGCCTCCTTATTTACACACACCGGCAAGCCGGCTGAGAGAACCACAACGGCAACCTCTGCGAAAACACTACTCCCTACGTGGAAATTCACAAATTGGGGGGAACGCCTGCTTCCGGCTCGTTAGCGACGCACCACGGTGCCGGCCGCGCTGTCCTCAACTGTCCAGCCAGCGGCGACGAGTTCGTCACGGAGCCGATCGGCCTCGGCCCAGTTCTTTTGGGCTCGAGCCTCATCGCGAGCCTGCACCAACGCAGCCGTGGTGGCGTCGACTTCGCCGGAGGCGCCGTGGAGTGCCAGACCGAGACCGCCCAGGATGACAGCTACGCCGGAGGCGAGGTCGCGGGCCGTCTCGTCTTCGCCGCGGTCCGCCGCGGCGTGAGCGTTGGTGAGTGCTTCAAAGACGAGGGCGACGGCCGCCGGGGTGTCCATGTCGTTTTCCATGACGGCGCTCACGCGCTCGTAGAGGTCGGTGGCGGCCGGGCCGAGTTGGTGATCGCTGGCCCGCTCCAATGTCGAACCACTGAGTACGGGGAGTTCAAATCGCCGCGCCAAACCATCGAGGCGTTCGAGGCCACGCACGGCGTCAGCGATGGTGGCCGGCGAAACTTCGATTGGCGACCGGTAGTGACTTCGCAACACCAAGAGTCGATACGAACGGGGGTCGGACTTTTCGGTGAGGTCGGTGAGCGACGTGAAGTTGTTCAGTGACTTGCTCATCTTTTGGTCGCCGACCATGACCCATCCGTTGTGGGCCCAGTGCTGAGCAAAGACGTGTCCGGCCGCAACGGCCTGGGCTCGTTCGTTCTCGTGGTGCGGAAATCGAAGATCGAATCCGCCGCAGTGCAGGTCGAAGCCTTCCCCGAGCAGGGCGAGTGACATCACGACGCATTCGGTATGCCAACCGGGCCGGCCGTCACCAAAGGGAGCTGGCCACGATGGCTCGTCAGGCTTGGCCTTCTTCCACAGGGCAAAGTCGAGCGGGGAGCGCTTCTCCTCGTTGGCCTCGATGCGAGCACCGGCGCGCAGTGAATCGAGGGCTTGCCCGGAGAGGGCGCCGTAGTCGGCCACGGTCGACACGTCGAGATAGACCGAGTCGCTCGTGGAGTAGGCCTTACCGTTGGCGAGGAAGCCTTCGATCAACGTCACCATCTCTTTGACAAAGGCAGTGGCGTGAGGGGTGTGGTCGGGACGAGCCACGCCAATAGCCGCCATGGCGTCCCACCACGCCTCTTCGTACTGGGCGGCCACGTCGGCCTCGGTGCGACCCTCACGGAGGGCCTTATTGATGATGTTGTCATCAATGTCAGTGATATTGGAGACGAAGGTGACGTCGAGTCCCTGAAAACTGAGCCAGCGGCGCAAGGTGTCCCAGACCAGGGTGAAGCGGCCGTGGCCCAGGTGGGGCAAGTCGTAGACGGTCGGGCCACAGACGTACATCGAAACTCGGCCGGCGTCACGCAGGGCCAACTCTCGAACTTGGTTCTGCAGGGAATCGTGGAGTCGAATCACGAGTTCTAAACTACGACACTCATGGAAAACCCCACAACGCCCAGCCTGGGATCAGTCCCCGAAAAGCCGACGATTGACGGTCTCGAGGCAGCGTGGGTACCACGCTGGAACGAAAAAAACGTCTACGGCTTCGACGCCACGGCCACGCGAGATCAGGTCTTTTCAATCGACACCCCACCGCCGACCGTTTCGGGTTCTCTCCACATCGGCCACGTCTTTAGCTACACCCACGCCGACGCCATCGCTCGTTTTCAGCGCATGCGCGGCCGCAAGGTCTTTTACCCCATGGGCTGGGACGACAACGGTCTGCCCACCGAGCGTCGAGTAGAGAACTTCTTCGGCGTTCGCTGTGACCCTTCGCTCCCCTACGACCCCTCGTTTGAGCCCCCGGCCAAGCCCGGCGATCAGAAGATTTCCATCTCGCGTAAGAACTTCGTCGAACTCTGTCAACGACTGACGGCGACCGACGAAGAGGTCTTTAAGGAGCTGTGGCAGCGACTCGGCCTCTCCGTCGACTGGAAACTCGAGTACTCAACCATCTCGGCTCACGCCCAGGAAGTTTCTCAGCGCGCCTTTTTGAACATGCTCCAGCGAGGCGAGGTCTACTCCTCCGAGGCACCGACCCTCTGGGACGTTGACTTTCGCACCGCCGTCTCACAGGCCGAGCTCGAAGACCGTGAACGACCCGGTGCGTATCACCGCGTTCGCTTCGAGCGCAGCGACGGCATCGGTGGCATCGACATCGAAACGACGCGGCCCGAGCTCCTGCCGAGCTGTGTCGCCTTGGTCGCCCACCCCGATGACGCTCGTTACCAGCCTCTTTTTGGCACCACCGTGCGCACTCCCCTCTTCCAGGTTGAAGTTCCGGTCGTGGCCCACGAACTGGCCGACCCCGAAAAGGGTTCTGGTATTGCCATGATCTGTACGTTCGGCGACACCACCGACGTGACGTGGTGGCGTGAACTTCGTCTGCCGACCCGCGCCCTCATCGGTCGTGATGGTCGCTTCTTGCCGAGTGCCGACTTCGGTGGTGACCAGTGGCCCTGCGCGGATGTCGCTGCGGCCAACGAGAACTACGCCCAGCTGGCCGGCAAAAGCGCCAACCAGGCGCGCACCGCCATCGTGGAACTCCTCACGACGAGTGGAGCGCTGATTGGCGAACCCCGTCCCATCACCCACCCTGTCAAGTTCTACGAAAAGGGTGATCGTCCGCTCGAAATCGTGACCTCTCGTCAGTGGTTCGTTGCCACTATGCCCCACCGCGAAGCGCTGCTGGCCCGTGGTGAAGAGCTGAACTGGCACCCCGACTTCATGAAGCACCGCTTCAAGAGCTGGGTCGAAGGTCTGAACGGCGACTGGTGCATTTCGCGTCAGCGCTACTTCGGTGTGCCCTTCCCGGTTTGGTACCGCATTGACGGTGACGGCATCATCAACTTCGACGAGCCCATCGTGGCCGAGGCTGCCTCGCTGCCAATCGACCCATCGAGCGACTGCCCTCCGGGCTTTGCCGAGCCTCAGCGTGGACAGGCCGGCGGATTCATTGGCGACCCTGACGTCATGGACACCTGGGCCACCAGTTCGTTGACCCCGCAGATTGCCGGACACTGGGGTACCGACCTGTTCGAGCGGGTCTTCCCGATGGACCTGCGTCCGCAGGCGCACGAGATCATTCGCACCTGGCTCTTTAGCACCGTCGTTCGCAGTCACCTCGAGTTCAACTCACTGCCTTTTACTAACGCCGCGATCTCGGGTTGGATTCTTGACCCTGACCGCAAGAAGATGAGCAAGTCGGTCGGCAACGTCGTGACGCCTATGGGGCTCCTCGACACCCACGGTTCTGACGCCGTCCGCTACTGGGCGGCCAGCGGTCGCCCCGGCACCGACACGGCCTTTGACGAAGCGCAGATGAAGATTGGTCGACGACTGGCCATCAAAGTTCTCAACGCTTCGAAGTTCGCCCTCGGACGTCTCGAGGGTGCCCCGATTCCCGGTGTAGATGCCATCACGCAGCCGTTGGACCGTGACATGGTCGCGGCTCTCGGTCAGCTGATCGACGAGACGACCAAGGCCTTTGAACAGTACGACTACGCGCGAGCCCTCGAGCGCACCGAACAGTTCTTCTGGGCCTTTTGCGATGACTACATAGAGCTCGTAAAGATCCGTGCCTACCGAACCGAGAGTCCGGCCGAGACGGCCTCGGCTCGCGCCAGTTTGGCCCTCGCCCTTTCCGTACTGCAGCGCCTCCTCGCTCCGTTCCTCCCGTTCGTCACCGAAGAGGTCTGGAGTTGGTGGCACGCCGATTCGGTCCACCTCGCCGAGTGGCCCACGCGTGACGAACTAGGCACTGCCGGCGACCCCAACGGCTCGTATGAGGCCGTGCGTGATGCATTAGCCGCCGTTCGACGCGAAAAGACAACGTCCAAGGTTTCGATGCGGGCCGAAGTCGAACTCGTCACCGTGACCAACGACGCCGCGACCATCGAGCGACTCCGTCGCGCCGAAGAAGACCTGAAGGACGCCGGTGCCGTGCGCACCGTCGCCTACGTCGAAGGTGCCGCGAACTACGTCGTCACTCTCGCTCCACCGGCTGAAAGTTAAATCACACGCCCGTCGATGGCGCTGCGAACAGCCGCGCCGTGTGCCGTGACTTCGTAATACGCGTATTGACGCCAGCGTCGAGCGAGTCGACGAGCCTGCTCGTCGGTAATGCCAAAGATAGCGGCGCCCGGTTCGTTCCACTGATCACTCGACGGGTCGGCACCCTCGCTCGGGAGCCACTCCCAGTGGCGATCGTCCAGTTCCGTGCGGAACTGATGAACGAGGTTCTCGTTTTGAGAAGTCGATGTCGAGTGGCCGATGGGGTTGCACGGTGTCACGACGAAAAAGGAGCCACGTCGCTCGGCTAGCTGCGTCGCCGTGATCCGCACGTCTTCGTGCTCGACGTGCAAGAGCGCCGGCGGAGATTGGTAGGCAGCGACGAGGTGCGGCGGTACATCACTTTCGTTTGCCTCGGGGCGATCCGTCGAAACCGCCCAGTCGGCGAAGGCCACCGCTGCCGCAACCGTGGCCGTCGTGCGGGGCGAGTGCGAGAGGTCGTAGGCGTGCTGGGTCAATGGGAGCTCAACGTGCCACAGTGGCGCGTCATCACCCAAAAGTTCTCGGTACCGGCCGGCGAAGGAACGGGCCACTTGGTAGTCCACCAGCGTGTCGCTGCGTCCCTGCAGCAGTAAAAATGGCGGCGCATCGGCCGCGATTCGTTCACGCGGCGACGCCAGTCGGAACACTTCAGTGTGTTTCGCCAGGCTGTGACCCATCACGGTTTGTTCCAACAGGACCTTGAGACCGCGTTCGTGTCCCCGCCAGGCATCAGTATCGGCCGTCATGTCAAGGACGCCGTAGAGCGAGATGCACCCGCGCACCGACAAGTCGGTCTGACCAATCTCACCGGCCGGGCGCCACTGGTCGGACTCACCGATGAGGCTCAGGAGCGCCGCGAGGTGACCGCCGGCCGAACCACCGGCCACCACAATGCGGTCGGGGTCGCCGCCGTACGCGGCGATGGTGCGCTTCACCCAAGCCAACGCCAACCGGGCGTCTTCGATCTGTGCCGGCCAGCGGTGTCGAGGTGAGAGCCGGTAGTTGATGGCGACCACGAGATAACCCCGACGAGCGAACTCAAACATCATGGGACGAGCTTGCTCGCGCTTGTCGCCGTAGATCCACGCGCCGCCGTGGATATAAAAGAGAACCGGTCGGTGCGTGCCACTGCGCGTCGTACTCATGAGGTCGAGTCGGTTGCGAACATCTGGGCCGTACTTCACATTGCGAACGACGTGAATATCGCGTGAGCGAAATGGCAAGATCACGAGGGATCGCCACCACCGCGTGAAGTTCATCGGCTTCACGTCGTCGAGATTGAGTGGGAACGGCCCCGAGCTCTTCATCGAACGGTGCGTGGTGCGACGAGCGAGCCACCACGATCCCATCAAGATCAAACTCCCCAACACGACGAAGGTGACTTCGACAAACCAGGTCGTGCGAATCCAACCCGTCGGCACACCCCACCACAGCATGAAGGCGAGCCAGGCGCTCTGGGCGAAAAGCGTCGCCCCGGCCAGCTCGCCTCCGGGCCACCCGACCGTGAAGGCCAACACCGAGAGCGGACCCCGGTGAGCCGGCTTGAGGGCCGTGGCAGTCACGATGACAAAGAAGGTGGAGACGAGTAGTGCGAGCCAGATCACACCTCCATTCTGCTCCCTTTGCGTCGGAAGAATTTCTCCATAGGCTCAACCCCATGACAAGTGAGACCTACACCCTCCCCGAGAACCTGGCCCGCCTCCGCGGCACGGTCGGCGTCTGGACCCCGACCGCCGACCTCACGAGCGCCAAGGAGACTGGCGCCCTGGCCGAACGGGTTGAACGGGCCGGCTTTTCGGCGATGTGGATTCCCGAAGCGTGGGGACGCGAAGCCTTCACCAACGCCGGTCTCTTGCTCGCAGGTTCTCACTCCCTCGTGATCGCCACTGGTATCGCCAACATCTGGGGCCGCGACCCCGTGGCAGCGGCGGCCGCGTCCAAGACGTTGAACGCCGCCTATGACGACCGATTCGTCCTCGGCCTCGGCGTCAGTCACCAGCCGCTCGTCGAAGGTCTGCGCGGCCACCAGTACGCCGGACCCGTGGCCGCGATGCGCGCCTACCTCAGCGCAATGGATGCAGCGCCCAACTTCTCGTCCGAGGGACGACTGCGATTCTCCAAAGTCATTGCGGCCCTGGGCCCCAAGATGCTCGAAGCTGGTGCCGAACTGGCCGACGGAGTCCACCCCTATCTCGTTACACCCGAGCACACCGCGACGGCCCGAGCCGCGATGGGTCCGACGAAGTTTGTCGGCGTCGAGCAGGCCGTTGTCCTCGGCCAGAGCCGCGACGTATTCCTAGAGCGCGCTCACGCCTACCTCGAGATCTACACCGGTCTCGACAACTACCGCAACTCGTGGCGCCGACTCGGTTTCACCGACGAGGACTTTGTGCGCGGCGGCTCGGAACGACTCTGCGACGCGCTCGTGATTCACGGTGACGAATCGAAGATCATGGCCGGTGTGAAGGAGCATTTTGAGGCTGGCGCCGACCACGTCTGCCTCCAATTCCTCAGTGACAACATGCGCACGAGTCCATTCGAGGACTGGGACCGCGTCGGCGCTGGACTCACAAAGTGAAGACGCCCTCGATTGACATCACGCGCCACTATTCAGTAAGCGCCACCGAGCTCTGGAGTGAACTTCGCCACATTGACCGGCACGTCAACTGGATGGCTGACGCCGAATCAATTACGTTTCTGTCCGACCAACGGGAGGGCATTGACACCTCGTTTACCTGTCGGACCAAGATTGGGCCGATCGTCCTTACCGACGTGATGACGATCACAGCCTGGGAGGACGAGCGCATCATGGGAGTTCGTCACCACGGCATTGTGACTGGCGTGGGGACCTTTACCCTCAACCCCTCGGGAACCGGCGTCGACCTGACCTGGCACGAAGCGTTGAATTTTCCTTGGTTTTTCGCTGGAACGCTCGGTGCCTACATCGCCCGGCCAATCTTGCGGGCTGTCTGGCGAGGCAACCTCAAACGACTAGAAAAAGCGTTCAAATAAGAGGATTCTGGCGAAGTCACGTGGTGGTCTATCTTGGTCTCGCAACATTCACTTCGAAGTATCATTAATTTGAATAATTACTGAATAAAGAAGTTAAAGGGGGCCTTGCGTGGATAGCACAACGACAAAACCGTCACGCACGCCAATCAACCGGGAACTCATTCTCGATCACACAATGAGCCTGTTGACCGAGCACGGAATCGCCGGATTCCGTCTTAAGGACCTAGCCCACCGTCTCGAAGTAACAATTCCCAACTTGTACCGCTACTTCAAGGACCGCGAAGAGATCATTCGCGCCACCTTTACTCGAGCTCACGTGCTTCACTGCAACGAGTTGGCGAACACATTGAGCGAGCGCGCCGAAACCCTCACGTCGCACGAAGATCTTTGGGACACGTTGCGAGGCATAATTCCCGAACTGTCATCCACCATGGCTCAGGAGGAGCGAATCATTCGCTTTAAGGCCATGGCCAACATGCACGACTCCCGTGGCAACAACGATATGGCGGACGCCCTCAACCAGGTTCACCAGGCCACCGCGAAGGTATTTGCTCGCGCCCAGACCGAGGGCATCGTCGACAACACCCTCTGCCCCGAAGCGCTGTCGTTTGTTCTTCGAAGCCTCGTGGCCGGAATGGTCATCTGGGACATCGACAAGTCGATGAACATCTCCGAAGAGGACCTGGGCAAGGTCTTTGATCGCTTCTACGCGGCCATTCGTCCAATCTAGAACGACTCGCCCGGCCCGATCACGGTCACCTCGCTCGTTCGGCGAAACGGTGCCAGCACCAGCTTGGTCACGAGCGAGCTGAGAACGAGCAATCCGGCCTGCAGGGCCCCAAGCCCAACCCAGCCCAGTACGACGTAGCCGGTCGCCAAGAGAAACCCGCCAATGATTCCGTGCTTAGTGCTCAGGAGAAAACCCACGTAGGTCGGCACGACGTTGAAAAGTGCCGCCACCAGCGGTGCGGTGAATGATGTGCCCACCCGTCGGCGAATTCCAAGAATGACGCCCAGTGCGATGGTGGACCAAAACCAAACCTGTTCGGCGCGAGTGATGTGCGAGCTAAAGACGTGACCAGTGCGGACCATCAGACCCCAGCAGACGGCCTGAATAGTGGCCCAGAGGAAAATGACGCCGCCGGCTGGTCCGCGGGTCTGCTCGCGCACTCGAAAAACAACTGAATTTGCCATACTCGCAACATACACAGCCGGCAATTCTTTCGAGTGGCAGCTTTGACCGGTACGCTCGCCACGTGACAAGCATCCTCGCCATCCTCGGCTCTGGCGAAACGGCGCCCAACATGGTCAAGGTTCACCGCGAACTTTTTGGCCACCTCGACTCGGTGCGGGCCATCATGCTCGACACGCCCTACGGCTTTCAGGAGAACATTCCCCAGCTCACCGAAAAGACGGTGACTTACTTTTCAACGTCGCTCCACGTCGACGTCGCCCCGGCGCCTTTCCACCGTTTTGAGTCATCGTCTGAACTCGAGCGAACCACATTTCTTCAGAGCGTTCGTGACGCTAACTACGTCTTTGCCGGTCCCGGGAGTCCGAGCTACGCCCTCGCCCAATGGTCGCCGCTCTCCCTCGGCAACGAGCTTCGGCACGTCTTGGCCAACGGCGTGGTCTGTTTTTCCTCAGCCGCAGCCCTCACACTCGGTGCGTTCACGGCCCCCATCTACGAGATCTATAAAGTCGGCGCCCCGCTCTCGTGGCTACCCGGTCTTGACGTCTTGGGCGCCGTCGGACTGCGTGCCGCCATCATTCCTCACTACGACAACGCCGAAGGTGGCAACCACGACACGCGCTTTTGTTACATGGGTGCAACACGCCTCGACAAGCTCGAAGCAATGCTGGATGACGACGTCGCCATTTTCGGCGTGGACGAACACACGGCCGCCATCTTTGACCTCGAAGCTGACACGCTGAGCGTTCAGGGTCGTGGCGGGGCTTACTGGAGAACTCGTACCGGCGTGATTGCGGTCGCCAATGGCACCACGGTGCCTCTCAGCGAACTCCGTAACGCACCGCTCGATCCACTTCCGATTCAGCCCGTGGTCCAAGAGAGTCGTGAACTCTCGCCCGCCGAACTCGGTGAGCTCGTGGCGGCCGGGACGGCCGATTCGCTCGACGCCCTCGCCCGCCTCGTCGCCCTCGCCACCACGGGTGGACCGGGCCGTGTTGACCCCACCCCACTCGTTGATGCCGTCCTCGAAGCGCGAGCCGCGGCCCGCAAGGCCGGCCAATACGAACTCAGCGACCAGTTGCGTGACGCCGTGACCAGTCTTGGTATCGAAGTGAGTGACAGCCCCGCGGGAGCGACGTGGCGTTTCCGGGACGATAACTAAGTACCGTGGTTGGTATGGGTCTCTACCGTCGTTTCCTCGCTCCGCGCTTCGTTGACACCATCTGCTCCCCCAAGGCCCTCGGGGCCTGGCGCGCACGATGCGTTGAAGACCTGACCGGTCACGTGATTGAGATTGGATTTGGAGCCGGTCGCAACCTTCCTTACTACCCAGACTCCGTGACGGCCATTACCGCCGTTGAACCGTCGGCCATTATGCGCCAACGCGGTGCTCGGCGTATTGAGGCCTTTGGCCGCGAATTCCACTGGGGCGGACTCGACGGTCAACGTCTCGAAGTAGCCGACGCTTCACTCGACGCGGCCGTCGTCACGTTCTCGCTCTGCACGATTCCCGACGCCCAAGCCGCCCTGCGAGAACTGCGTCGGGTGGTCAAGCCCGGCGGCGAGCTTCGTGTCCTCGAACACGGCATCTCCCCAGACCCGAAGATCGCTCGCTGGCAACACCGGCTCGATGGCTTCGAACAAGTCATCGCCGATGGTTGTCACCTCACGCGCGACCCCGTTGAAGCCGTCACGTCCGCTGGATGGACTATCAACTCGACGTATCAGCGCTACGCCCCCGGCCCCAAGCCCTGGGCCTACTTCACCAGCCTGCGAGCCCAGTCGTAGTGACAGACCGCGTCGTTCTCGTTGGGGCCGAATCGACTGGCACCACCACGCTCACGCGGGAGCTCTGCGAGATGTATCGCGCTCGAGGTGGAGAGTTCGCAAACACTCAGTGGGTGCGAGAGTTCGGGCGCGACATGTCCTTTATCAAATTGGATCGCGCTCGGGCAATCGACCCCGCCGCCGACATGGACACGTTGGTGTGGACCGACGATGATTTCATTGAGATCGCGCGAGAGCAAAATCGCATCGAAGATGAGGCCGCTGCCTTGACCGGTCCACTCCTGCTCTGCGACACCGATGCGTGGGCCACGGTCATCTGGCAGGAGCGGTACATGGGCCATCGCACGCGCGATGTCGAAGCACTCGCGCAGCACGCACCAAGAGCTCTCTACATCCTCACGACCGATGAAGGCGTGGCCTTCGAGGCCGATGAAATCCGCGATGGCGAGCACCTCCGTCACGCCATGACGAACCGCTTTCGCGAATGCCTAGAGGAGCAGGCGACGCCCTTCATTGAGGTTTCGGGTCTCAACCGCGCCGCTCGCGTGGCGGCGGCCGTTGCGGCGATTGACGGAGTACTAGGCGTCTAGTTCGACGTAGTGCACAACTCGCTGGTACGAGTTGCCCAGTTCGTCTTGGAGGATGCAGGCAATGTTCTCGTCGCCCGTGCCGAGCTGCAGCGTCGTGGCCGGATCGGCATCAATCACAAAACTCCAACCTTTCGGCAGGGCCAAGCGACTCCCGAGGGTCGCGAGTGACTCCACCGTCTGCGTCGGGTCCACGTAGTGGGCGTACGCCTGGAGCAGGTAGCGGGTTCCATCGGGCGCGTGGAGGTAGTAGCGGGGCTCGTGGGCCGCAAACTCCCAAAAATTGTCGCGGCTGACGTACCGCTCGGTGTAGTCAATGCGTGAGGGCAGTTCGTCACCAAAGTCAATCGTGGCCGCCAAGAACATGGTCAACTCACCAAACGTCTTCACCGGGGCGGTCGCCCGCATACCGGCTTCGAGGGCATCGAAGGTCCAAAAACGCGGACCGTTCTTGAAAACGAAAAGCGCACCGTGCTCCTTGGTGACTTCGTCGCCGTCGATGGCGTTAAAGAGTTCGGGCGGGCAGTCGTTGAAGCCCATTGTGTTCCAGACTTCCGCAAAGTAGCCATTCTCTCCCTGCTTAATGAAGAGCAGTTCGCCGTAGCGAACGTTGCGGAGATTCTCGAGGCGGGCGTACTTGGAAGACATGTGGATCCTTTGCAGTCGGAACTATTGACACAACTTATGCCAAATCTAACGTCCGCGCAAACATCCCAATTTCCCGCTACGGTCATGCCATGACGAACACCGTTACCTCAATCCTCGACCGCGCTCTCGAAGGCCGTCGACTGCTCGAACACCCCTTCTATCAGCGCTGGGAAGCCGGCGAACTGAAGGAAGGTGAACTGCGTCAGTACGCCGAGCAGTACCGCTACTTCGAAGCCAACCTGCCACTCTTCTTGAGTGAGTTGGCCAGTCGCATGCCGGCCGGTGTCGCTCAGGCTGCTGTCGCCGACAACCTGCGTGATGAAGTTGCCGCCCCTTCGCACCTCGACCTGTTCGAAGCATTCGCGCAGGCCTTTGGTGCAACCGATGCACCGATCTCGCCCGCCATGCAGGCACTCGTTAGTGAGTACCAGACGCTCTTGAACGAGAGTGACGTAGCTGCTATCGCCGGTCTCCTCGCCTACGAAGCCCAGGGTGCCGCGATCGCCGACTCGAAGGCCGATGGCCTCCGCCGCCACTACGGTGCCGACGCCAACGCCACGAAGTTCTGGGACGTTCACGGCAGCATCGAAGCCGACCACGCTGCTTGGACCGTTGAGGGCCTCGAGTCGCTGGAGGGTGACGCTGAAGTCATCTCCCTTGGCGCCCGCCGCATCGCCGACGCCTGGTGGAACTTCTTGACCGAGCGCGAAGAACTCGCCGCTGCCTAACACTGAACGCCAAGAGCCCCGTCGACCCTGTGGTCGGCGGGGCTCTTTTCTTTTCTACGATGTCTCCGTGGAAGCCGAGCTATCGATTGAAGAACTCCAGCAAGAGATCCTTCGCCTCAAGGAGGAGTTGGCTCGCGTACGTGAGGAGCTGCGTCGCACACGACGCGATAATCACGAGACGCCACCCCACTACCTCTAAGACCTGCGTCATAGGCCTTCGCCACACTGGAGGCGCTGAAAGGAACACAATGTCGCAGATCACTCATGAGTTGCTCGACCGAGCGGCCGGAACCATCCTGGGCTGCGCAGTGGGCGACGCCCTCGGCGCCGGCTATGAGTTCGAAGGTCCTCGTGACCCGGCGACCGTAACGATGCGCCCTGGCAATCTCACCGGACGCCCACCGGGTAAATGGACCGACGATACCGAGATGACCCTCGGCGTTCTGATGGCTCAGGCCGACGGTGCGTCCCTTCTCGACGACGGTATTGTCGCAGTGGCCAGCAACTTCCTCACGTGGTTCGACTCACGCCCACCCGACGTAGGGAACCAAACGCGGCAGATTCTTCGCCAGTGCACGCGGCCCGACGAGATGCTCGAGGTGGCGGAAAAATTTCAGGAGCTCTCCCCTAACGCCGCGGGTAACGGCAGTCTCATGCGAACCGGCACGGTGGCCTTGAGCTACCTCGGCAACGACCACCTACTCAGTGAAGCCGCAAAGCGTGTCTCTCGATTGACTCACCCCCATATCGACGCCCAAGAGGCGTGCGTCCTGTGGACACTCGCCATCGATCGCGGTGTTCGAGGGGTTGGCTCGTGGCGTACCAACATGAATCACGCACTTGCCACGCTGCCAGAAGAACGCGGCCAACTCTGGCTCAACCGACTCACCGAAGCTGAGTCGGTCCATCTAGGTGAACTTCGTCCGAATGGCTGGGTCGTTCGAGCGCTCCAAGCAGCGTGGCGATCGATCGTTGCCACAGCGTCGGACAGTGCCGCCGATCATCTGCACGAAGCAATGCAATTTGCTGTCGGCATTGGTGACGACACCGACACGATTAGCGCCATCGCCGGTGCCTACCTGGGGGGACATTACGGAGCCTCGGAACTTCGCCCCGACTGGACTGAGCAGCTCGGTGGTTGGCCAGATGGACTTGGCAGCAACGACCTCAGGTCGCTTGCGGAACAGGCAGTGCGGAAGTCCAGCTAGTCCACGGAAAGCAAGAAGTCCCGGCCTCTTTCGAGACCGGGACTTCTTCTTGGTGGCGGGGACAGGATTTGAACCTGCGACCTTCGGGTTATGAGCCCGACGAGCTACCAGACTGCTCCACCCCGCGATGGAGAGACCATGGTAGTTCAGTCGTAAAAAAAGGGCAAATGCGCTACTGGGCAACCATAAATCGATGGCCCTCGGGCGCGCGCAACACCATCTCTGTGCGCCCCCACGGTTGGACGTGGGGTCCGCTCAAGATCTCGGCCCCGGCATTCTTGGCTCGGTCGTAGACAGCCCGTACGTCGTCCACGACGATGTACGCCAAGTAGCTATGGTGACCGATTTCACGTGCGGGCCTCTCGTCGGGACAGTGACCAAGCATGAAGGTCAGGTCACCATTCTCCGCGAAGACCCAGTTCCCGTTATCGATTTCGTGCAGAGTGCATTCAAAGACGTCAGCGAACCATTGAGAAGTCGAGGCAATGTCATTCAC
>CANGMP010000009.1 GCA_947455165.1 Acidimicrobiaceae bacterium
GGTGAGGACACTCTCGATGCAGATCTCGTCTTGCTAGCGGCCGGGTTTGTCGGTCCCGAGATTGACCAACTTGCCACGTTGCCTCGCGACGGTCGACAACACATCAGTGTCAACGAGATCTGGCTAAGCCTTGAAGGCGACGGCAGCGATGCACCCGTCTTCGCCGCCGGCGACGCGGTTCGTGGACAGAGCTTGATTGTCTGGGCAATTGCCGAAGGGCGCTCGGTGGCCGCTGCGGTGCACGCCTATTTGGCGCCCGACGCACCGGCTCTGCCGGCACCGCTTGCGCCATACGAGAAGAGCTGGGAATCCGGCTTCTAGCCTCTCCTTCGTTTGTATCATTGGACAGTTGGTTCATAGCCCTGGGGGGACGCCATGAAGAGCACAATGCAAGATTCTCCGTTGCTTATTAGCAACTTGGTTCGCCACGGTGAGTGGCTGTACGCCGACAAGAAGGTCTTCACCGTTCACGCCGACCGTGTCCAAGAGGCCACCTTCTACGAGATCTCCAAGCGAGCCGAGCGTTTGGCTCGAGCCCTTCAGAAACTGGGTATCGGTGAGGGCGACCGAGTGGGCACCTTCCAATGGAACAACCAGAGTCACATGGAGTCTTACCTGGCCGTCCCTTCAATGGGTGCCGTGCTGCACACGCTGAACATTCGCCTGTTTCCCGATCAGCTCGCCTACGTCATCAACCACGCTGAAGACAAGGTCATCATCGTTGATGGTTCGCTGATTCCTGCCTTGGCCAAGATCAAGGATGAAATCAAGGGAGTCAAGCACTTCATCGTTTCAGGCCCCGGTGACCGTGACTTATTGGGCGAGACACTCGACTACGACGAACTTGTCGCCTCCGAAGAGCCTGGTTTTGTCTGGCCCGATTTCGACGAGCGCAACGCCGCGGCGATGTGTTACACCTCGGGCACTACCGGTAACCCCAAGGGCGTTGTGTACTCACACCGCTCAACGTGGCTGCACTCGCTGGCCTCAATGTCCAGCAACTCAATTGGCCTCTCGGAGCGCGATCGAGTTTTGTTGATCGTTCCGATGTTCCACGTAAACGCCTGGGGAGTTGCCTACACGGCCTTCTTCAGCGGATGCGAAATCATCATGCCCCAGATGTTCTTGCAGGGTGAGCCGATTTTGAACATGACCAAAACGCTTCGGCCCACCATCGCCCTCGGTGTTCCAACAATCTGGAACGACGTGTTGCGCGCCGCCGAGGCCGATCCGACCGCCGATCTTTCGAGCCTGCGTGGCATCCTTTGCGGGGGCGCCGCTGTACCTCGCTCGATGATCGAGGCCTTCCGTGAACGCTTTGACCTCGACGTAATTCAAGGTTGGGGTATGACCGAGACCAGCCCGCTGGCCGCCGTCTCCATCCCGCCGTTTGGAACCGACCCCGCCCGTGACACCGACTACCGAGTCAAGGCGGGCCGCATCGTTGGTGGTGTTCAGATCCGCACAATCGGCGAAGACGGACAAGAGCTCCCACGTGACGGCCAGTCAGTCGGTGAGTTCGAAATTCGCGGCCCGTGGATCACGGGTTCGTACTTCGGTGTTGAAGACGACGAGAAGTTCCACGATGGCTGGCTGCGAACCGGCGACGTCGGTTCGCTAGACGCCGAAGGCTTCATGGTGATTTCTGACCGTAGCAAGGACGTCATTAAGTCGGGTGGCGAGTGGATTTCCTCTGTCGAACTTGAGAATGAGGTCATTGCCCACCCCGACGTGTTTGAAGCCGCGGTTGTCGCCGTGCCGGATGCCCGCTGGGATGAGCGCCCTATGTGCTGCGTGGTTCGCAAGCCCGGTTCAACCGTCACCTTCGAGGAGATTCGCAGCTTCTTGGAGCCGCGTATCGCCAAATGGTGGATGCCGGAACGCTGGTGCTTTATCGATGTCGTTCCCAAGACCAGTGTTGGCAAGTTCGACAAGAAGGTTCTTCGCGCCCAATATGCCGCCGGAGAACTTGACGTCACGACCTTTGGGTAGGCATGGACCACGCTGAACTGGCCGAACTTATGGGCCTGCTCGAGTCAATCGCGAATCGGCTGACCGATATGACCTACATGGCGCTGCGAGAGCAGGCCGAAGGCAATACGGAGTTCAAGGAGCAGGAGCGCATGCTCAGCTCAGCACGGCGCTCGGTGATCAAAGCTTCGCAAACCCTACGAGGTCTCTAGATCACCCAGCTGTTGATGACGTCGATGAGGTGGCGAACTTCGCCGTAGCTTCGACGATCAAAGGCGAACGCAATGCGAGCAAGATCCAGCTCATCGCTTGAGGACCGCTCGGCCGGCGTCGGTTCAATCACGTCAATGGTGCCCTCGGTCAACATCTGGGCAAATTCAGCACGGATTGCCTCGAGTTGCTCCGTCGTGGGTGGCTGATGCATTCTGATGACCATCGTGGTTCCCACCATACGAACTGAGTGGTAGTTGCGATAGAAGCCGAGAATCTCGTTCACTGCGTCATCTTCATTGGTGACCACAGTGAAGAAGCGATCATCGAGTTCGCTCACGTACCCATCGGCCATGACGCGAGACGTAACGAAGTGAAGCCATTCGCTCCAGAAGGTGCCATCGGGCGTGTCGATCAACACCACAGGTGCCGGGACCGCCTTGCCCGTTTGCAGCAGGGTCAGGAGCTCGAAACACTCATCGAGCGTTCCAAACCCACCGGGGAAGATTGCAAATCCCTTGGATTCCTTCGTGAGCGCGACTTTTCGAGTGAAGAAGTATCGCATCTCGACGAGTTTGACGTCGGAGGCAATGAACTCATTAGCCCCTTGCTCGAAAGGCAGCCGGATATTTACGCCAAAGGAGTGCTCTCGACCGGCGCCTTCAATACCGGCGGCCATGATCCCTGGTCCGGCACCGGTAATTACCATCCAACCCTTTTCAGCGAGGAGTCGTGCCGTTCGGCGAGTCAGGTCATAGAGCGGATGATCGGACTTGGTTCGCGCAGAGCCGAAGATTGTGACCTTGGGAATGGCGCGATACGGGGCAAAGACCTCAAATGCCTCAACCAGCTCCGCCAAGGCCGTTTCCGCAATCTTCAAGTCGAGCGTGTCGGGGTCTTGCTCGGCAAGCATCACGACGTTTTGTAGGAGTGAGGCGAGTAGTTCTCGACGTTGCCGTGACTGGGGTCGGGCAGTCGTGATGGCCTGCAGGAGAGCGGTGAGCTCAGCGTCGTGGGTCACAAGCGACCGTAGAGGGTGTTACGTTGCGCGAGAGGGCGCCCCAGGGGCTCTACGAGGCCCTGCAGTGTGGCGACGTCCATCTCTTGGCCGTGGGCCGCTCCGGCTGCCCTCGAGATGTTTTCGTCCATCAAGGTGCCACCAAGGTCGTTGGCGCCAGCTTGCAAAATTGCACGGCTGCCTTCGATTCCCAGCTTCACCCAGCTGACTTGAACGTTGTTAATTTCATTGGCGTAGTGGAGTCGAGCCACGGCGTGCATCAAGAGCGTCTCTCGGAACGTCGGGCCCTTGCGACTCTTGCCTCGCAAGAAAATTGGAGTCGCCATGTGAACAAAGGGGAGTGGGACAAATTCCGTGAAGCCGTGTGTCTTTTTTTGCAGCTCCCGAGTGGCGATGAGGTGCTTGGCCCAGCTCTCGGGTGACTCGACGGCGCCGAACATGATGGTCACGTTTGAATTAAGCCCAACACTGTGGGCCGCTTCATGGACATCCAGCCACTGCTGGGTATTGATCTTGTCGGGACAGAGAATCTCTCGCACGGGATCATGCAAAATCTCGGCCGCCGTACCGGGCAATGTCTTGAGTCCGGCTGCCTTCAGTCGGGTCAGATAGTCAACCAGAGACTGCTCGCTACGGCGGGCGCCCTCAAACACTTCGAGGGCGCTGAAGGCGTGAATGTGAATGTCCGGTGCGCCAGCTTTCACTGCGGCAATGACATCCACGTAGTACTCGCCATCAAATTTGGGATGAATTCCACCCTGGAGGCAGACTTCCGTTGCACCCTTGGCGGCTGCTTCCTGCACCCGCTCAGAGATCTCTTCGAGGGTCAAGAGGTAGGGGTCGCCTCTCAAATTCAACGAAAGCGGACCCTTGGAAAATGCGCAGAACTTGCATTTGAAGGTGCAGACGTTGGTGTAGTTGATGTTGCGATTAATGACGAACGTGACGTCATCACCCACAAGTTCGTGCCGGAGGGCGTCGGCCCGTTCCGCCAGCGCGTTTACGCTCGAGCCGCGGGCATTAAAGAGGGCCACTAGGTCGTGCTCGTCAAACTCGTATCCGGGCTCGTAGGCATTCAGGATGCTCTCGACGATGCCTCGGGCCGGACCAGGAGTGAGCGTTGGTGGATGTGATTCGCCGCCGGAGAACCATTCGTCGTCGCGACGATGGCCGTGCACGTTGGCTAGGGCAAGCACCGAAGGGCGCACTTGACTGTCTAAGAACTGTTCGGTCTGCCACGCGGGATAGACCGTCAGACGGGGCGCCAAAAACAGCCCGGCTGCCTCGACCTGCTCGCCCAGGGTCGCCACCGCTGGCCAGGCGCGCTCAGGGTTGACGTGATCGGCCGTAACGGGAGAGATGCCACCAAAGTCGTCAATACCGAAGGCCAAAAGGGCCGCGGGGTTGTCGCTCAGGTTTGGTGGGGCCTGGAGGTGGATATCGGTTGGCAACAGCAAGCGGGCGACGGCAATAGTCCAATGGAACTCTTCGTCATCGGCCGCTGGCCAGTCCGCCATGGCCGTTCGGGCCTTCGGGAGGAAGTTCTGGATGATGACTTCCTGAACGTGGCCGTATCGTTTGTGGCTGTCCGCAATGGCCTTGAGGGCTACCAGGCGGTCTTTACGACTCTCACCGATACCAACCAAGAGACCTGTCGTGAATGGTATCGACAACTCCCCAGCGGCCCTGAGTGTTGCCAGCCGCCGGGTTGGGGTCTTATCTGGAGCTAGTCGGTGGGCCTCGAGAGGACGCAGCGACTCGAGCATCATGCCCTGAGAAGCCGAGACACTTCGCAACTGTTCGAGTTCGTAAGGAAAGAGTGCTCCGGCGTTGGCGTGAGGCAACATGCCAGTGGTGTGCAGAATCGTCCGGGCGATTTCGGCCACGTAGTCAACGGTCGAACGAAAGCCGTGGGCTGCCAACCACCGAGCTGCATCGTCGTAGCGAAGTTCGGGTCGCTCGCCCAGCGTCAACAGGGCTTCAGTTACCCCGGCGGCGAGCCCTTGCTCAACAACTTCCATCACTTCTTCTATCCCCATGTACGGAGAGGGGAGATGGGCCGGTGGTTGGGCAAAGGTGCAGTAGCCACAGCGGTCTCGACAGAGTTTGGTCAACGGGATAAATACCTTTGGCGAATACGTGACCACCTCGCCGAAAAGCTTGCGCGCCAGCGCGTAGGCCGCGGGGGCCAGCTCGGCCGATGTCGCGCCGAGAAGGGCCTGTGACGTTTCGTCCAGTGTGGCCGCGGTGGTGACGTCACTCATTGGTGGCAACCTTAGTGAAAGAGGCGACCCAATTGCTCAACGTTGGCACACTCGGTTCTGATGATGTTGCGACCGGCGTTGGCCAGCACACGGGCGTCGCCACGAGCCTGGGCGTAGAGCAGGTCCTGAAAGGCGTAGTTGCGCCCTTGGATCCGTTCAGGGGCCACCGAAGGACGAACGACGACCTGCAGAAATCGCAGGTTGGCACTGCCGCCCTTATGGATCTGACCCGTGGAGTGGAGATAACGAGGACCCAGTCCGGCCGAGACGCTGACACCGGCGCTAGCGAGCCGAGCGCGTAGTGCGCTGACTTCAGGCGCAGCTTCGAGTGGACCAAAGACTTGAAGTACGAGGGGTTGAGTCGACTCACTAAACCAAGCCTCAAGCTCATCGGGATTAGCAAAATCGTCGGCGGTAGGTGCGGCCAGTTCGGCGAACGTCTGGCGCTTGGCCGCCTCAACATCGGGCTGGCGGAACGGGTCCACCTGGAGAGCCACGCAAACGCCGACAGTAAAGGCGTGCGTCCGTTGCGCGTGCGCCACGACGTCACGAATGGCTCTGTTTGATCCAGCTAACGGCAATAGACCCTTGCCGTCTTTGCCAGTCGACTCAGCGAGAAGCTGTTCTTCCCAGAGTGCCGTGAACGATGAAAGTGGGTCACCCGATACGGCAACTTCGCCCCATCCCGTAGCTGGTGCGGCCGCAAAGCCCTCGCTAAACGCGTCAAGCCATTCAACCCTGGACAGAACCGTGGCTTGTAGATCACGTGCGCCGGCCGTCACTACGGGTACGAGACCGAAGTTTGAGAGCGCCGAGAATCGTCCACCAGTCAAGGGGTCACCGTAAAAGGTGCGAAGTGACAGCGACGCGGCCAATTGATCAATAGCAGTACCGGGATCAGTGACGATGGTGATGTCAGCCTCTTCTGCGCCATGCGCCATTGCCCAAGCCAATGCGGCAATCGTTTCCACGGTGCCACCTGACTTGGAGCTGGCGATGATGTTGCGACCGGCGTAGCTCGAACGCTGCACGGTATCGGGATGGGATGTGTCGATGATCTCGAGCGACTTCAGTCCAATCTCGTGAGCAATCATTCCGGGTCCCGAGGAACTCCCGCCCATGCCCAGGAGAATTGTCTGGTCGTGACGTGGCGCTAGGGAAGTACGTAGTTGCTCGAAGCGTTCGGCCAGTTCATCTGGGTGGTGCAACCAGCCCAGCCATTGACTGGCGTCACCCACGATGGACGTGAAGTCGCCATCAAGGATTGCTTCACCGAGGTGACGACCCGACATGGTTCGAGCTAGCCCTTCTGAATCTTGGAAGCGACCGTGGCGAGAAGCTCGTCGTATGAAGACACGAATGCGGCCACACCCTCATTCTCGAGCTGTGTTGTAATCGTCGCGAGATCGACGCCCTCGCCAGCCAACTCACCGAGCTGCGCAGCCAGCCGCTGACGAAGTGCCGCGTTACTCAAGCGACTCTTGGTGGCATCACCGTGATCGGCATAGGCCTCCAGTGTGGGATCGGGAAGCGTGTTGACTGACTCTTCGACCACCAACGTGTCTACGTACAGTAAGTCGGAGTAGGCCGGGTTCTTCGTTGAGGTGGATGCCCAAAGGGGTCGTTGGACTTGCGCACCGTCGCTGAGGAGGGCCTGAAACAGCGGCGTGTCGAGCTTGGCTAAGAAAAGCTCATAGGCGGCAGCGGCCTGCGCAATGGCCGATACACCCCGCAAGGCACTGCCCTCGGGGAGCAACGGGTCAATAGCGGTGTCAACGCGCGAGATAAAGAATGACGCCACGCTGGAAATCCGTGCAATGTCATGACCATTTTCCTTGGCGGAGGCGATGCCTGCGGCAAATGCATCGAGGACCTGGTCGTAGCGAGCCAATGAAAAGATCAGCGTGACGTTGACGCTGATACCCGCGGCTAGAACTTGAGTTATGGCCGGAAGTCCGGCTTCGGTAGCCGGAATCTTGATCATCACGTTGGGTGATTCATTCAACGCTGTCGCCAAACGGATGGCCGCGGCCACGGTTCCCACGGTGTCGTGTGCCAAACGAGGTGACACCTCTAATGAAACGTAACCATCAAGGGAGCGTCGAGTACCCGACGTGAGCCCCCGCAGCGACGCCTCGTAGACCGGACGCAGAATGGCGCAGGCCTCGCGCACGTCCTCGATTGCCAAACGCTCGAAAGCTTCTTCGGGGTCACTGATGCCCAACTGGGCGATCAGATCGTCGTACGCGCTACTTGAAGCGACGGCCTTAGCAAAGATTGAAGGGTTCGACGTGACGCCGCGAACTCCACGGTCGACAAGTCGCTGCAACGTGCCATCGTTCAACCAGTCACGTCGGATGTTGTCGACCCAGGCACTTTGTCCATGTTCGAGATAGAGGGCATCGAGCTTGGTCACGCACGCTCCAATTGGTGACGGACCGCCCCAGCCACGGCTGATGCGGTGATATTAAAATACTCAAAGACAAAATCAGCCGGCGCACTAAGTCCGAAGGTGTCGATTCCGAGTGATTCGTCGGCGTACTTGGCCCAACCGAGCGTCGAGCCGGCTTCGACCGAGAGACTCGGCAAGCTGCGACGAAGAACTTGCTCTCGATACTCTCGCGGCTGTTCTTCGAAGCACTCCCAACAGGGCAGCGCTACAACTCGGACGGAGGTTCCTTCGGAAGCAAGTTGGTCGGCCGCACCGAGAGCCACTGAGACTTCAGACCCGGTGGCCACAATGGTGAAGACGGCATCGACTGCTTCGCGAACGACGTATCCGCCACGAAGCGCGCCGGAGGCGGAGTTCGCTGCTTCGTCACCGCCGAAGACGGGGATGTCTTGTCTGGTCAGAATGAGCGCGGTCGGACGCTCATCTTGCGTGCTGAGCAAGCTTCCTACCATCTGCAGCGCCTCATTGGCGTCAGAGGGACGAACAACGTGCACGCCGGGCATGGCGCGAAGCGCCATCAGGTGCTCGACCGGCTGGTGGGTAGGTCCGTCTTCGCCAACGCCGATTGAGTCGTGCGTGAAGACAAAGGTCACTGGCGCCTCACTCAGCGCAGCCATTCGAATGGCCGGACGAACGTAGTCAGAGAAGACAAAAAACGTTGAACCAATTGGGCGAACGCCGCCATGGCGCGCCATGCCCACCATGGCGGCTCCCATGGCGAACTCTCGGATGCCGTAGTAAATCTGACGACCACCGGGGGTCGCGGCGCCTTGGGCCACCTTCTCGGGTAGCAACACTCCGGTGTTATCTGTCAAGTCGGCAGAACCCGAGAGCAGACCGGGACTGACGGGGGAGAGTGCGTCAACGGCTCGCTGCATGGCCTTACGAGTTGCGACCTTGGTGCCAGCTTCGTACGGATCCATGGTCGGTGCCGCGTCGGGTACACCACCACTCTCGACCTGAGCGAGGAGCTGGGCGCCACGCTCGCCGCTCGCGGTGACGTGGCTCTCCCAGAGCGCACGTTCGGCACGACGGCCAGCCAACGACTCCACCATGGCTGAAGGAAGCTCTTCGTCGAGAATGAAACTCTCGTCCGGATTCATTCCGAGGGCCACCTTCGTCTCACGAATGACGTCAGCACTAAAGGGTGAACCGTGAGCCTCACGACGATCCTGCATGGCTGCTGCGGGGTAGCCGATATGCGAGCGGAGAATTACGAGCGTTGGACGAGCAGTTTCGGCCTTGGCGGCGAGCAGACCTTTTTCGAGCGCGTCACAGTCGTTCGCCACTTCGCCGAGCTCGATGACGTGCCATCCATACGCGCGAAAGCGAGCGGGCGTGTCATCACGGAGGGCCAACGAGGTCTCGCCGTCGATGGTGATGTGGTTGTCGTCATAAATGACGTTGAGGGTTCCGAGGCCTAGCGAGCCGGCGAGAGAGGCTGCTTCGTGCGAGATGCCCTCCTCGATACAGCCGTCACCTGCAATAACCCACGTCGAGTGGTTCACCAATTCTTCGCCGTACTGCGCTCGCAACACTCGCTCAGCTATCGCCATTCCCACACCGTTAGCCAGACCTTGGCCCAAGGGGCCAGTCGTAACTTCAACGGTCGGCGTAACACCAACTTCGGGGTGGCCAGGGGTACGGCTGTGGGGCTGGCGGAAGGCCATGAGGTCATCGCGGCTCAAGCCGTAGCCAAAGGCACGAACGATTCCGTATTGGAGAATCGACGCGTGTCCACAGCTCAAAATGAAGCGATCGCGGTCAAACCACTCAGGATGGGTCGGGTCGTGGCGCAAAACACGCGAGAAGAGGGTTACGGCAAGCGGGGCAAGAGCCATTGCCGTACCAGGGTGACCAGACTTGGCCTTTGCGGGGGCATCCATGGCCAACGCCACAATCTCGCGAATGGCGCGATCTTCTAACTCGGTGGCGTGCTCGTAAGTAACGGTCTTCACCGTCAGCAGAGTAGTGAAAATTCAAGTCCATCTCGGGGAATTCACTAGGTAGCCTGACCACATGGCCCTACAGGTACCCCCAAACTGCGACCTCACCCTCGGACTGCGGTGTGTCGACAAGGCGACCCCCGGTGCCACCGTTTGGGAGATGAGGGCCGACGAGCGCTTCGCAAACCCCGCCGGAATCATTCAGGGTGGATTTCTTGCCGCCATGCTCGACTCCTCAATGGGGGCGAGTGCCGTTACGGCGCTTCGTGGCCGTCGCGCCAACGTTGCCAACGCCGAAATGAAGGTCTCGTTCTTGCGACCGGCTCGGGTTGGGGGGGTGCTGCGATGCGAAACCGAGACGACGCACGCGGGAAGCACCGTGCTCTTCTTGACAGGAAAGATTCTCGACAGCGAGGGTAACGTCGTGGCCACCGCTACCTCCTCCTATATCGCCCGTGACCGCGCCTAGGCTCTGGCCGTGAAGATCAGCGACCTCAAGGGCCTCATGCGAGGTCAGACCATCGCCGATGAGGCCGAAGAGCTAAAGAACGTCGCCCTCCGCTACGTCAAGGAAGAGACCGTTGACCCAGTGAAGGCGCTCGGCCGCTACACCGCCTTTGGTTGCGCGGGCTCCTTCTTTGTTGGTTTGGGCGGCCTCTTGATGCTCGTTGGGGTCTTGCGAATGCTGGCCCATGGATTTCACGGCACCGTCTCATGGATTCCCTATCTGATCATGTCTGTGCTCGGTGTTGTCGTCATTGGCTTGACCATTAAGAAGATTGCGAGCGGCCCAAGTAAGCGCCGTATCGCCAAGAAAAAGGCCGTCAAGTGACCGAGCAGTCCGCCACGCGTCAAGAACTCGAAGAACGTCTACGCCGCCTACTAGGGCTCACCCACGACGCCGATGACGCGACCGACAGCGCGAAATCCTCGAGTGCGGCCCTGGGCATTCTCGGCGCCCTCCTGGCTTTTGCCTGGGGACGCCGCCGTGGTCGCCGGAGTGTGCGCAAGTAGATGGTGCAACGTCTCCTCAGTGGACTCGCAGCGTTGGCTGTTCGCCAAGCTCGAAAGCAGGCCAAGCGTCAGACGGCACTGCTGTGGTGGGCCGTTGCCGCAATCTCTTGGCTCTTACGTCGTAGCGAGCGTCGTCGCAACAAACCAACTTCCGCTCGAAAGGCATCACGATGAGTAACTCAATTATTCGACCCGGCGAACGCGTCATGCTCATTGACCAAAAGGACCGGCGGTATTTGATCTCCCTGCGAGCCGGTGCTTCGTTTCACACCCACGCCGGCATTGTGCAGCACGATGACATTGTCGGCAAGGAAGAGGGCGACAGCATCGACGGCAGCACGGGTCGACCCTTTTTGATTCTTCGGCCGATGTTGAGCGACGTGGTCCTCAAGATGCCTCGTGGCGCCCAGGTGATTTATCCGAAGGACCTTGGGGCCATCTTGATGGCTGCCGACATTGGGCCTGGCATGAAAGTTCTCGAGGCCGGAGTTGGTTCAGGAGCGCTCTCAATGACGATTCTGCGCGCTGGCGCACACATCACGGGTTACGAGATTCGCGAAGACTTCGCTAACCGCGCTAAAGAAAACGTGACGGCCATGTTGGGCGAGGACGTCCACTACGACATCCACATTCGTGACGTCACCGAAGGCATTGATGGCACGGACTTTGACCGCGTCTTGCTCGACATGCCAGAACCGTGGAAGGTTGTCGAGCACGCCGAGAAGGCCCTCCGACCTGGTGGCATCTTCTTGGCGTATCTGCCAACGATTAATCAGACCCAAGAACTTCGAGCCACTTTGGATCGACACTCATTCGGTCTCGCCGAAACCGTCGAGGTGCTTCGTCGCACGTGGCACATCAATGGCCGAAGCGTCCGACCCGATCACCGAATGGTGGCTCACACGGGATTTTTGACGAGTGCCCGACGCCTAGTGCGTCGCATGCACATTGAAAGTCGCGGCGAAGATATTTAGTCGCGCTCGATGAAGATGCATTCGCCGGGGCACTCTTCTGAGGCTTCCACGACTGCGTCTTCGAGCTCTTCGGGGACAACGGCCAAACCGCCACTGCCGCCGGGGTTGTTCTTAACTTCGGTGCCTTCCTTGACGTAGGCGAGGCCGTCGTCGAGGAGCGTGAATACGGCTGGGGCAATCTCTTCGCAGAGACCATCGCCAGTGCACAAGTCTTGATCGATCCAAACCTTCATTTGTCCTCCGAAGCGTGAACGTTGGATTTCACTCTAATCGTGAGAAGTGTCACAAAGACACGATTCACCAACACGGTTGCTCAGGGGCGTGGGTACGCTGAAACCATGAGCCCGAACCGCGACGCTGAGCGAATTGTTGCCGACGCCCTCGAGGCGGTCAAGACTGTTACCGAAGAGGCGCAAATTGGCGAAATGTCGCCAATTTCTCGTGAAGAAGCCCTCGAAGAGAAGCTGAGGGAGATCAACAGCCAATTGAGCCAGACGCGGGCTAGCAATGAGAAGTTGGCGCAGACTCTTCAACAGACCCGCGACCAACTGACGGTTCTCCGCGATGAAGTCGGTCGGCTGACCGAGCCGCCCTCGGGTTATGGAACCTTCGTCGACTTCAACGACGACGGCACGGTTGACATCATCACCCAGGGTCGCAAGATGAGAGTTTCAATCTTGGACCACCTCGACCGCAGCAAGATTCACCGCGGTGACGAGGTGATCTTGAACGAAAGTTTTGCCGTCATTGACATTCGAGAATTTGACGGCCAGGGCGAAGTGGTCACCATCAAGGAGTTGATGGACGAACGCCGCGTTCTGATCTACACCCACGGCGGCGAAGAGCGAGTGGCCGAACTTGCATCAGGGCTTGAAGGCGTCAAGCTGCGACCCGGCGACGCCCTCCTGCGCGACGTGAGGTCTGGCTTTGTGGTTGAGAAGCTCGCACGGCAAGAAGTTGAAGAGCTCGTGCTCGAAGAGGTGCCCAACGTCACGTACGCCGACGTCGGTGGGCTCGACAGTCAGATCGAAGACATCACCGACGCCGTGGAGCTGCCGTACCTTCACCGCGCCCTGTTTGGCGAGTACGAACTACCGGCGCCGAAGGGAATCTTGCTCTACGGCCCTCCGGGCTGCGGCAAGACGCTGATTGCTAAGGCTGTTGCAAACTCGCTCGCCAAGAAGGTTGGTGACATCTCGGGCAAGTCGAATGTCCGTTCATACTTTTTGAACATCAAGGGTCCTGAGCTTTTGAACAAGTACGTCGGTGAGACCGAACGGCAAATTCGGCTCGTCTTTCAACGTGCCCGGGAGAAGGCCGAGGAAGGAGTGCCGGTCATTGTCTTCTTCGACGAAATGGACTCCCTCTTTCGCACCCGCGGCACCGGCATCAGCTCAGACATGGAGTCCACCATTGTCCCGCAACTCCTGGCCGAGATCGACGGTGTCGAATCTCTGCGTGACGTCATTGTCATTGGTGCCACCAACCGAGAAGACCTCATTGACCCGGCGATTCTGCGGCCGGGGCGGTTGGACGTGAAGATCAAGATTGACCGTCCGAACGCCGAAGCAGCAACCCAGATATTCGAGCGTTACCTCCACGACAAGTTGCCCCTCGATGAAGAACTAGTTCGCGACGATGGCGGTGGTGATCCGCACAAGGCCGTCAAGGTGATGATTGAGACCACGGTTGAAGAGATGTACCGCATCGACGACGAGAATCGATTCCTCGAAGTGACCTATCAGGGCGGCGATAAGGAAGTTCTCTACTTCAAGGACTTCGCCTCGGGCGCGATGATAGAGAACATCGTTCGACGCGCCAAGAAGGTTGCCGTAAAGCGTGAGATTGCCTCGGGGCGACGAGGTCTTAAGACCGAAGACTTGGTGAGCTCGATCCGACAAGAGTTCCGCGAGAACGAAGATCTCCCGAACACCACCAATCCCGATGACTGGGCTCGCATCTCTGGAAAGAAGGGGGAGCGGATTGTCTTTATCCGCACTCTCGTCCACCAAGAGGCGCCCGACTCCCTTGGTGGACGCTCAATCGACCACGTTGGTACTGGTCAGTACCTCTAAGTCATGAGTATTCCAAAGGTTCTCGGCATTGAAACGGAGTACGGCGTCACTGGAGGTCCTGACAGTGATCCGATTCTGGCCTCAACGCATCTCGTGAACGCACTCGCACAGGCTGGCGAAAGTCGAGTCAACTGGGACTTTGGCGGTGAGAGCCCCGCGCACGACGCTCGGATGATTCCACTCCTCACTTCGGTCGCACCACTGATCGAGACCCAGGTTGCCAATACGGTCCTCTCGAACGGCGCTCGTTTCTACGTCGACCACGCCCACCCCGAATACAGTTCGCCCGAGTGTCGAACCCCCATGGACGCAACACTTTTTGACCACGCCGGCGAATTGGTGTTGCGCGAGGCAATGTCTATCGCCAATAACTATCTCGCTCCAGAAGACGCCATCACCGTTTACAAGAACAATTCCGATGGCAAGGGCAACTCGTACGGAACCCACGAGAACTATCTCGTTGATCGATCTATCGAATTCACCGAGCTCGTACGGGCCCTCACGCCACACTTTGTTTCACGACAGGTCATCTGTGGCGCCGGCAAGGTTGGCTACGAGACCGAGTACATGGAGACCATCCGTCCTCGTTTTCAACTGGCTCAACGCTCAGAGTTCTTCGAAGCACTGGTTGGTCTCGAAACAACGGTCAAGCGTCCAATCATCAACACTCGAGACGAACCGCACGGCGACCCGGAGCGCTTCCGCCGACTGCACGTCATCATCGGCGATGCCAACATGAGCGAAGTCGGCACTCTGGTCAAACTCGGATCGACGGCTCTTCTGCTGGCCATTACTGAAGATCGGGGCAGCGCTGTGTTTCCCGCATCTCCAACCACTCCACTTTTCGCTCTTCACGGATTTGGGGCCGACACCACACTCGAAGCGTCCTTTGAATGCGAAGACGGCCGCACGAGGACTGCGTGGGACTTCCAGGACGAACTCTGGTTGCTGGCGCGTCGTTACGTCGACGCGTCTGATTCTGAAGCGGTGGCCCCTCGCAGTGAGGTTGAGTTCATCCTCACGCAGTGGCGAGAGATGCTTGACGGTGTTCGAGACGATCGAACTTCGGTCGCTGACCGGGTTGACTGGGTCGCCAAACTCCGCCTCGTCGACGGAATGCGCGATCGTCATAATCTGGCCGAAGACGACCCCCGCCTCAGCCTTATTGACCTCCAGTATCACGACATCCGTCCGGCTAAGTCGTTGGCCCATCGAGTAGGCCTGCGACGACTCTTCACCGACGACCAGCTCGCAGGTGCCGTTGCCACACCGCCGCTCGACACACGGGCCTACTTCCGCGGACGCTGCGTCTCGAAATACCCCAAGAACGTCGTCGCCGCGAACTGGGACTCCCTGGTCTTTGACCTGGGGGTCGACCCGTTACACCGCGTTCCTATGATGGACCCACTGCGGGGAACGGCCGCGCTGACGAAGGATCTCGTCGACGGGGCTGACTCTGCCGGGGCCCTACTTTCGGCTCTTAATGCACTGTGAGGATGTCATGACTGAACAAGAGAAGCAACAAAAGCACAGCACCTCCGCTACGAACACCGAGGGCGACTCCGCACTGGCAAGCAACCCGAATACGGCCAAAAACGACCAGCTCAAGAGCGACCTCGACAGCCTGTTGGATGAGATTGACGAAGTCCTGGAAGACAATGCTGAAGAGTTCGTTCGCAACTACATCCAAAAGGGAGGTCAGTGATGGCCCTTCCTCTTTTTGACGTCGCGAGCGACCCCGGTCCGTCCTTTGCGAGCTTGCTCGCCAAACTCAATATCGCCGTTCAGCTGCCGGGGGTAACGAACGACCCCGTTCACGCGACCACCGTTGTCGCACTTCGGTGCGATGCGGGTGTCGTGCTCGTAGCCGACCGTCAGGCCACGGCGGCAGCCATTGCGGCACGTGATATGCGCAAGATCGCTGAAGCTGACCGTCACACCGCGATTGCTATCTCCGGCACCGCAGCGGCCGGCATGGAGTTCATTCGAATCAGCCAACTCTCCTTTGAGCACTACGAGAAAATGATGGATGAGACCCTCAGTCTCGAGGGAAAGTCCAACTACCTCTCTTCGTTGATTCAGCAGGTCAACATGAGCACTCCATTCACCGTCTTGCCTTTGGTGGCCGGCTATGACGTGAATCACAATCGTGGACGAGTCTTTGAGTACGACGTCGCCGGTGGATGCTACGAAAAGGATGACTTTGGAGTCATCGGATCGGGAACTCCCTTCGCCGAGTCGGCCCTCCGCCTCGGGTATCGAGACAACATGACTCTTGACGAATGCATTGAGCTGGGAGCGCTGGCTATCTACGAAGCTGGGGATAACGACCCGTACACAGGTGGACCCGATTTCGTTCGTGGCATCTTTCCAATCATTGTGACCGTTACTGCCAATGGCTTTGTCGAGGTCGACGAGGCCGCGACGAGGACAATCTTCGAGACAATTAACAACCGACGCACGGCGAGTAAGGGCCGCGCCGGAGGTGACCTGCGATGACGATGCCGTTCTATGTAACCCCCGAACAACAGATGAAGGATCGCGCGGAATACGCGCAGAAGGGGATCGCTCGAGGCCGAACCCTCATCGCATCGATCTACGACTGCGGCGTCCTGTTCATCGCGGAAAACCCCTCCGCGTCACTCAACAAAATCAGCGAGATCTACGACCGCATCGCGTTCGCCGGCGTGGGAAAGTACAACGAGTTCCATGAGCTTCGCACCGCCGGAGTTCGCTGGGCCGACTCCACCGGTTTTTCCTATTCCCGAGAGGACGTAGACGCTCGCTCGTTGGCCAATGTCTATGCCCAGTACTTGGGCGCTTCGTTCACCGACGGCGGCAAGCCACTGGAGGTTGAGATTTTGGTCGCCCAACTCGGCATCCGAAACAAGCCGACAAAGATCTATCACGTGGCCTTTGAGGGCACCATCACCGACGAGGAGCGCTTTGCCATCCTTGGTGGCGACAGCGAGACCGTTCGGTCACGATTCCTAGCCGAAGGCGAAGACGTCGTATCGCTCGCCACAACGCTGCAGCGCGCCGTACGGGCACTCTCTGGACCCGACCGCACCATCCCGGTCAGCGACCTCGAAGTCGCTCGGTTGGAGGACCTGGGTTCCCGAAGGACGTTCAGTCGGTTGAGTGACGACGACGTCGCGCAACTGCTGGCCTAACAAGGAGTGCCCGCTCGGGCTACGGTGCAGACATGAACCGACGCATCATTGGTCTAGAGACCGAGTTCGGGGCGACGTTTACCCACAACGGGCAACGCCGACTCAGCCCCGACGATGTGTCGCGAGTGCTTTTCCGACGCGTGGTGGCTTGGGGCCGATCAAGCAATGTCTTTCTCGAAAACGGTGCCCGCCTCTACCTGGATGTCGGCAGTCACCCCGAATACGCCACAGCCGAATGCGACAATCTCTATGACCTCGTTGCCCAAGAAGTGGCGGGGGAGCGGATCTTGCAGGGCCTTGTTACGAGCGCCCAACGCCAACTCCACGAAGAGGGTCATCGGGGCCGGATCTATCTCTTCAAGAACAACACCGATTCGGCCGGGAATTCATATGGCTGTCACGAGAACTACTGCACCGAGCGCGACGAGGATATTCGCCGACACGAACAGTTCCTTATTCCGTTCCTCGTTACGCGCCAAATCTTCAGCGGAGCAGGCAAGATAACCACCACGCCGGCTCGGGGGACCCACTTTGGTCTTTCACAACGGGCTGAACACATTTGGGAGTCCATCTCCTCGGCGACAACGAGAAGCCGTCCGATCATTAACACGCGAGACGAACCTCACGCCGACCCCGACCTCTACCGACGCCTTCACGTGATCGTCGGGGACTCCAACATGAGCGAGTTCGTAACGTTTGTCAAAACCGGCACCACGTCACTAGTGCTAGCGATGATTGAGGACAAGACCACCATTCTGCGAGACCTCACTCTCGATCAGCCCATCAAGGCCTTTCGCGAGGCCTCAATGGATCCCTTAGGGGAGGCCGGTATCAAGGTCAAGTTGGCCAACGGACGGGAGATGACCGCACTTGAGATCCAAGGGGAGATCTGCGAACGGGTTGAACAGTTCGCCAGTCGACGGGAAGTCACATCCGACCAGCTCGAGGCCCTCCGTCTTTGGCGGGCCGTGCTCAGCGATCTGGCCAGTGACCCCTTGAAGCTGGGTGACCGTCTTGACTGGGTCGCCAAGTATCAACTCATCGAATCCCTCCGCGTCCGTGACGGGCTCCTCCTTAGCGATCCCAAGGTTGCTCTCATCGATTTGCTCTATCACGACACAGATCCAGAGCGCGGTCTGTATCACCGTCTGGCCAAAAAGGGAAGTCTGGTTCGAATGGTGAGTGACGCCGCCGTTGAGGCGGCCATCACCACCGCGCCTCAAACAACGCGCGCCCGCATGCGAGGGGCCTTCGTAAAGAAAGCCAAAGAGCGAAATCGTGACTTTACGGTCGATTGGGTACACCTAAAACTGAACGATCAAATGCAGAGAACTGTTCTCTTGAAAGACCCATTCAAGAGTAGTGACGAGCGTTTTGACCGACTTCTTAACTCGCTCTAAGAGTTTTTCAGACCTCGGGCAGTAATGTAGATATTTGTGACAACCGACGAGACACCCAATGTGGCGCCGAGCGAAGCATTGACTCCTGAACCAGTCGAGCTTGTGACAACCGACGCCACTCACATTGAAACAGCGAGTGAACCGTTGGCACCTGACGAAGTTGAGGTCGTGGTTTCCTATCGACACAAAGGCAAATTCCGCCTCTTGCTCGAGTGGGTTGGCATCATCGTTGTCGCGTTGAGCGCTGCATTCCTCATTCGCCTCTTCGTATTTCAAACTTTCTACATCCCCTCAATCTCGATGGTTCCGACGCTCCAGGTGGGCGACCGAATTATCGTTTCCAAGCTCTCTACCGAACTCGGCGGCGTTCACCGCGGTGACGTCGTTGTCTTCCAGCGCCCACCGGCCGAGAACTGTGGTGGCGATGCTGGACCCACATCCGACCTCGTTAAGCGTGTTATTGGCCTACCTGGTGACCACATCACCAGTCGGGGCAACCAGATCATCATCAACGGCAAAGTACTCAACCAGCCGTGGAAACACGCTCCGACGCTTGGGAACCCCATTGGTTCGGTCTATGTCCCTAAAGGCCAGTACTTCATGATGGGCGACAACCGCCCGAGCTCATGCGACAGCCGTATCTGGGGCACCCTGCCCAAGAAGCTGATCATTGGCAAGGTCGTCCTGCGAATCTGGCCACTTTCTTCATTCGGCCGCGTGTAAAGCGATACGACCCAAGGGGTCGTACAATGAAGCCGTGTTCAACCTGAGCCCTTTCAAGTTGATGATCATTGTGGCTGTCATTCTGATCTTCCTCGGTCCCGACAAACTGCCACAGGCCGCGCGCCAAATCGGTGCAGGTTGGCGATCGCTGAAGAAGTTTCAACAGCGCGTTGAATCAGAAGTTCGCGACGCCATCCCATCTCTTCCGAGCAGTGGCGATCTCGCGCGCGTCGTTCGCAGCCCAGTAAATCTCTTGAATGAAATTGCCGACCGAACTGCCCGAATTGATGATTTGGGTGACGTCGAGGATTCTCCTCTCGAGCCCGTGGAGGATGCCCTAACCAAGGCGCCAGAAGCGGCCGAACCACCAATGCCCACCGAGTACAAGGTTCCGCCACCGCCGCCGGACCCTTCCTGGAACTAGAGAACCATGGAAACTACGTTCAAACGCGCCTCGCGAGGCATGACGCTCGCCCAACATCTCGCAGAGGCTCGCCGCCGCATTTTGATGAGCTTCTTGGCTGTCGTCATTGCCGGAATCGTCTCGTTTATTGAATACAACCAGATTCTTCGCTTTCTCGAGCGCCCGTACTGCGATCTGCACCTTGCTAAGCAGTGTGCCCTAACCGCCGTCGGCGCACTCAGCGCATTTTCCATTCGCATCAAAATCGCCTACTACTGCGGCATGCTGTTCGCTTCACCGGTTGTGCTCTGGCAGATTTGGCGCTTCATTACGCCAGGCCTCAAGAAGAAAGAACGAAGGTACGGCCTGGGCTTCCTCATCGCCGCAACCGTCTTCTTCGCCGGCGGCTGCTCGATGGCCTTCTTGATGTTCAAGCACGCGCTGCAGTTCTTGAATGCCATTGGCGGTTCAGGTATCTCGACGCTCTACACCGCTGACTCATACCTCGGACTCATCATCTTGATGATGTTCGTTTTCGGCTTGACCTTCGAGTTCCCCGTTATCTTGGTCGGCCTGCAACTGGGCCGAGTGGTCACCTCTACGCAGTTGTTGAAGTTCTGGCGCTACGCCATCATTCTCATTACCGCCGTTTCGGCCGTCTTCACCCCTAGCGGTGACCCGCTCTCGATGATGGCGATGATGATTCCGTTGCTGGTCTTTTACTTCCTAGCGATTGGCATAGGCAAGCTGGCCAAGCGGTGACCTCAGCCATTCGTGATGAATTCATCGCGTCGCTGGGCTTTGGGATCGACGAATTTCAAGTAGAGGCCTTTGACGCAATCGACGAGGGTCGCAACGTGCTCGTGAGCGCCCCAACCGGGTCCGGCAAGACGTTGGTGGCCACCTACGCAATTGATCGAATTCTGCGAGAAGGTGGTCGCGCTTTCTACACCACGCCACTCAAGGCACTTTCAAACCAGAAGTTCAATGAACTGGGCCGGCTTTTTGGTACGGAGAACGTTGGGCTCCTGACCGGCGACACCTCCATAAACCGGGGGGCCGCAGTTGTGGTCATGACGACGGAAGTCTTGCGCAATATGTTGCTCACTGAGTCGGGGCGAATCCAAGAACTCACGTTGGTCGTGATGGACGAAGTCCACTACCTGCAAGACCCCTACCGAGGTGGTGTGTGGGAAGAGGTGATCATCCTCACCCCGGCCAACGTCCAGTTCGTTGCCCTTTCAGCCACCGTCAACAATGCACCAGTTGTGGGGGAGTGGCTCACCGAAGTTCGCGGAGACACCGCAGTCATTGTTGAACTTGAACGCCCGATCACGCTGCACAACCACGTCGCCATTCACAAACGTGGGCAAAATGCACCCGAAATCTTCGATCTCCTAGACGGCAATCGACTCTCCGAACCGGCCCGACGCGTTGACGGTCAGATGAAGAACTCTCGACGCTTCCGTCCGGGACCACAGTGGCGAGGAAATCGCTCGAGCGCTCCGCCCCCGCCTTACAGCACGCCCCGGCGGAGCGATCTACTGCGAACCATTGACGACGAAGACCTGGGACCCACGATCTACTTCATCTTCTCTCGGGCCGCCTGTGACGATGCCGTTCGTCAATGTCGGCGAGATGGTGTGCGGTTTACCAATCGAGAGATGGCCTTTGAAATTGACGAAATTGCCCTGCAACGAGTTCGAAGTTTTGAGGACGACGACCTCAGTGCGCTCGGGTTCCCCGAGTTCTTAGATTCGCTACGAAACGGTGTAGCGGCTCACCACGCCGGCATGGTGCCCGCATTTCGTGAGATTGTCGAAATCTGTTTCGAGCGCGGACTCCTCGGAGTGGTCTTTGCTACTGAGACTTTGGCACTCGGTGTCAATATGCCGGCCCGTTCAGTCGTCCTCGAGAAGTTCACCAAGTTCTCCGACGCCGGTCGCAACATCTTGACCAGCGGAGAGTTTGCCCAGATGACCGGGCGTGCCGGGCGTCGAGGGCTCGACGACGAGGGTCACGCCATCGTCTGCTTTGCCATTGAGACCTCAATGGCCGACATTGCCCGTGTGGCAATTTCACCCCCGCCGGACCTTCACAGCTCCTTTCGACCGACGTACAACTTCACGGCGAACCTGATGCACCACTTTGACGAAGAGATGGCTGTGACCATCTTGCAACGGTCCTACGCGCAGTTTGAGGCCGCCCGTCGTCCAGCTGGAGCTCGCCGCTCGCTCGCCGACCAGATGATGGCTCGTCGAAGTGTTTTTGAGGACCTGGGATACGCCAAGGACTGGAAACTCAACGAACGAGGCGAGGCGCTTCGTCGGGTCTATCACGAGAACGACTTACTGCTCTGCGAGGCGTGGTACGAGGGCGCCTTCGATGACATCGAGGCCTCCACGCTGGCCGCACTGCTCAGCTGTTTTGTCTTTGAAGGCCGTCGCAGTAAGCCCAAACCAACGACCAAGGGCACCAAGCAGCGTCGACCGAAGGACATCAAGGACCGCCTCGGACCACAACGACGTGCTGATATTGCCGATCGACTGGCCTTCATCTCAACCCTGCACTTCCGCGTCATCGAGAGTGAAGAACGACACAAGGTTCGCCACGCCAAGGACCTCGACGATGGTTTCGCTCGTTCGATCGCCTCCTGGGTGAGGGGAGCGAGCCTCGGAACGGCTCTCGACGTGGCCGACGCTGAGAATGGCGTCATGGCCCCGGGCGACTTCGTTCGCCACGCCAAGCAGGTCGCCGACCTCTGCGAACAGCTGAGCCGACTCGCCATGGGATCTAATGTTGCCGCGACTGCCCTTGACGCCAAGGCGGCGATTTTGAGGAGCGTGGTTGCCGGTTCTATGGGAATCCCTCACTTGCCGGGTCAGACGCCCTAATCTCAACACTCCATGCACCCGTATGCGACCGAGGAATTCACAGAGGCTGAGGCAGAAGTCCTCCGTCGCTACTTCACGAACCTCGAGGGTCCAGTATTTGCCCTCGTAAATCTGCCCGAGGTCGTTAAGGGTGCCCTCTTCGCTCGGTACTCCCGAAGCTCCAAGAGTCTGCGCCGCCTCTTCCTGGATGAGTTCGTTGAGGACCTCGTACTCGACGGCGACGAAGGCATCGATGCCACGGTGGGCCTGGAGCGGGCCGATGACCTCTACCAGAAAGTCTTTTTTGAGTACGGCGACGACTCGGTGGCTCAGCTCGGTGGTGTCCATCTGGCTTGCGAGCAGGCTTCGAACGTCTTGACCAAGATTCTCGAGTGGGGCCGTATCATGAGCTACCTCGAACAGTCGACGCGCTACTTGGGCTACGACAAGCGCCTTAGCAACGGCTTTTACCGCTACTACCGCGACCACAATCTCCTTGAATCAAAGTACGGAGCCAAGTACATCGGCGAGATGGACCGCATGTTCGACTCTTACGCTGAACTCTTGCCAAAAATGGTGGAGTTCGCCACCAAGAAGTTCCCCAAGACGCCCGAGGACACTGACTTTGCCTACCGGATGGCTATTCGCGCCAAGGCGTTGGACGCCGTTCGCGGTCTCTTGCCGGCAAGCGCCCTGTCGAATGTCGGCATCTATGGTTCCGGACAGGCCTTTGAGTCGCTCCTGCTTCGTATGCGGGCTCACCCGCTGCCCGAAGCTCGCTACTACGCCGATCTCATGCTCACCGAGTTGCGCAAGGTCATTCCCTCGTTCTTGAAGCGAGTTGACCTCGAAGACCGTGGCGTGGCGTGGACGAACTACATGGCTGACACGAAGTCAGCGACAGCCAAGGTTCTCGACGAACTGTGGGCCGACACGCTGGTGACCCCAGGCGAGTCGGTGACGCTAACTGACTTTGACCCTGATGGCGAGCAGCGCATCCTCGAAGCCATTGGTTTTGCCAACTCGACACTGTCGGCTGCACAAGTGCGCGAGAAGGTTGCCACGCTGAGCGATTCAGAAAAGACGGCGATCTTGAATGCCTACATCGGCGATCGCGGTAATCGTCGCCACCGTCCAGGAAGGGCCTTTGAGCGCACCGACTACCGATTCGAACTCGTGACCGACTACGGCGCCTTCCGAGACCTCCAGCGCCATCGCCTGCTGACTATCGAGTGGCAGCCGCTGACGACTGAACTGGGCTACGACACACCTGAGCTCATCGAAGAGGCTGGATACGGCGCAGAATACGCCGCCAGCCTGGATCGCTCGCGAGACCTCTACGAGACACTTAAAGAAGAGTTCCCAGACCAGGCTCAGTACGCCGTGGCACTGGCGTTCCGCATTCGCTACGTGATGCAGTTCAACGCCCGCGAAGCAATGCACATGATCGAACTTCGCTCGGGACCCCAGGGTCACCCCAGCTACCGTCGTGTCGCACACGAGATGCACCGACAGATTGGCGAAGTTGCCGGTCATCACGCCATTGCCAACGCAATGACCTACGTCGACTACAGCGACACCGACCTCGAGAGACTTGAGGCCGAGCGAGCCGCCGAGCGTGCTCGCCAGTCTCGCTAGATGACGCTCACCAGCATTTTTTGCTCGCAATTGCACACACTTGGCGCATCACTGCTCTATGATGCGCTCGCACACTAAGGAACATCATGGCTAAAAACGACGAGATTTTTGAAGAAGACGACATCGCCGAAGTTGACGAGGAACTCGAGACTGAAGACGACGTTGCGGCCGACGACGAAGAAACTGAGACAGTAACTGGCCCGGTTCTGATCCCCGAAGAGGACGTCGACGAAGAAGACGGCCCCGACACCGACGTGGAACTTGCGCTCGACGAGGTACTCGCTGAGCGCGTCCGCGTGACGACCGAAGAGGAAGATGATGACGACGAGCCAATCGTCGACCTCGACGAGAAGTTGGACCAAAACGAAACGGTACTGCCTCAGCAAGATGATGAGTTCCGCTGCAGCTCATGCCGCCTCCTGAAGAAGAACAGTCAGTTGGCCGACAAGAAGCAGCAGCTCTGCCGTGACTGTATCTAAGCCCGTTGCGCGGGCGCTGGCTTCGGCCGGCGAACTAGCGAGCGCGGTCGTGAAGTATGGCGAAGCGGCAGTCGCGAAAGTCAGCGGCAAGGAACGCGAGCAGATTGAGTCGGAGCTTCGACAAGCTAAGGCTGTCGGGCAGTTCACCGTCCTCATGGCGGTCAGCAAGGTGAAGGCCGCCATAACGCCTGATGAAGCGTCAGTGGCACCACCGGCCGAAGCAACCGTCGCGACCGAGTCAGTGCCGCAGGGAGAAGCTCCAACAAGTATCGACGAGTACGACTCGCTCACGGCTTCCCAGATCGTGCCGCTCCTGGCCGATCTGACCGCCGACGAGCGCAGCGAGGTCTTGGCCTACGAATCGGCTCGCCGGGGGCGCAATAGCATTCTCAAAGAGTTGCAACGCCTGGCATGAGCGTGCGCCCCGTCGGTTCCTCTGAGGCCGACCAGCTGCTGGCGCTGTGCCGAGCATTTGTCTTTGACTTGGGCCGGGGCCGAGGTGGCCTGCGTTTCATTGTCGACGTCTGCGAACACTTCAACTGCGACGCAGCATCATTGCCCGGCCGGTTGGCCGAACAGGCCCAGCGAGGTTTGACACAATCCGACGAAGCTCTCCTCAGCGTGGCCTTTGTCTTTGACGGAGTGGGCTTTATTTACGTCGCCAGCGGCGCCCGCCAGCAGGGGAGGGGTCGTTCCCTCTTTCACGCACTTCGGGCGGCTCAGGGCAGTTTTGAACTATGGACGAAGCCGGGCGACCGGGTCGCAAAGTCGTTTGGAGAATCAGTCGGACTGAAAGCCCGAAAGCTGGTTATGAGCGAGCAGCAGGGCGAGGACGACGGGGAGTCGTAACGCGCGGTGGCGGTGGTGGCACCTTCATGCCCATCAATTTCGCCAACTCTGGAATTGATCCAGCAACCTTGATCGCCTCAGCGCGGCACGCCTCATCGGCAGGAATACCGGCCGGCTTGATGGTGCGGTGCATCGGCGAAGCGACAGCAGCCTGAACGAGTGCAATCCACTCGGCCGGAGCGGTCGACTCGGTCAAGGACTCTGAGGCCAACTGGGCAATAGCCGTAGCGGACTCGGAAGCAACCTGCATGCGGAACTCTGGTGGGCGGGCCGCCAAGGTCAGTGCCTCGAGGGTGTCCTTGGACTCAATCGCCTTAGCGATCTTGGCGAGCCACTCGGTGCTGAGAGCCTCGACGCGGCTGTTGAGCTGCGTCTGAAGGTCCTTCAACATGGCGCGAGCGTCATCGTCGAGATTGACGGTCTTAGCGGCAGTAACGACGGGGCGTAGGTCGCGAAGGCGAAGTTCCTTGCCGGCACTCTGAGCACCTGCGGCGCGGTCCTTCCACAGGGCCAGGTTGGTCTTGCCCAACAGGTCCGTCGCAATACGGTCGATGGCGTCGGCATTCACCGTCGGGCGACCCTGAGCGGTTGCGGCCTTGTTTTGCTCGGCCACGGCCTCACGAACGGCGGGGAGACCACCGCGGAGCAACTGCTCGGCGACGGGAAGCTGTTCAGGAGTCAATGTGGCCAAGAAAGCGTTGCGGTGCACGGTTGAGACGGGAGGACCGGCAGGACGCTCGGGACGAGCACCACGGCGGTCGCCACCGGCACGAGGACCGCGAGCGGGGCCACGCGAGCCCTTGTCAGAACCTTCGCCACCGGTGCGAGGGCCGCGAGGACCCTTGTCGTCACGGCGGGGGCGGGGGCTGTCGCCATCGCGACGACCCTTGCCACCCTTCGGGGCGTACGTAACTTGGATGTCGGGACCCGTGGGGGCCTTGGCGACGATCTCGATGCGCTCACCGCGCAAGTCAAGGGGGGAAGCGGTCTTGAGCGGCAGGATGGCCGTAACTTCGACACCTTCCATGTTCTGCTCAACATCGGCACGGAACTGGGTTCCGACAGCCGTGCCACCGGGGAGCAGCGTGGCAGCCAGCGATCCCTTGGGCAATTTGGCACCAGCAGCACGCCAAGTGGCAACTTCGCCGTTCATGCTGGTGATTTCGATCTCGATTCGACGCGACATAGCCCTGACAATCTACTCGTTCTGTGGAGAGTCCAGATTAGACCCCTTTTTAAGTGCTTCTCATCAAATCCTTAGGTTCAATCCCTAACATGAACGGCATGGACGAAATCCAGGTGAACATCGTCAGCAGCGAAGCCCCTCCGGTCGAACCAACAAAGACCCCCATCTGGCCGTCCCCGACACCGAGACCACCTGTCAGCCCGGTGCCACCGAAGCGACGTCGACGCATCTTGGCGGGTGCCGCGCTGTTGATCAGCACCGTGGTTGTTGGCGGGGTATCGGGGTACGTCGCGGCACCAAAGAACTCCGGCGGCTACGCCATCTACACGTCCAATGACAATCCCGGCGCTGCCGTCTTGCCGAGCGGCATGACCGTGCCATCCCTCGTTCGGCGCGTCTCGCCCTCTGTCGTATCCATTGATGTTCGAACGTCAAGCGCCGAAGAACAGGGCACCGGCATGATCTTGCAGTCCAACGGACTCGTCCTCACCAATGCCCACGTCGTCCACGCCGCCCTGAGCGGGGCGACTATGACCGTCACCCGCACTGGGGCCACTGAAGCACTGCCGGCGACCCTCGTTGGTCTCGACGCAGCCAACGACGTGGCGCTGATTCGCATCACGAACGGGGCCAATCTGCCGGCCATCACGTTTGGAAAGTCTGACGGCCTCGAAGTCGGTGACAGCGTGGTGGCAATTGGCAACGCCTTGGGTCTCGCCGCCGGAACGCCGACGGTCACTCAGGGCATCGTCTCGGCGCTTGGTCGCACCGTGACCGCCGGTTCGGCCACGTCGAGCGAGACGCTGAGCAACCTCATCCAGACTGACGCCGCCATCAATCCCGGAAACTCGGGTGGTCCATTGCTCGACTCCAATGGTCACGTCATTGGCATGAACACCGCCGTGGCTGGAACGATGAGTGACGGCACGAGCGCTCAGAACATCGGCTTTGCCATTCCGAGCGCCAAGATCGAGTCACTACTCGCTTCGCTCATGAAGGGCGGCACGATTCCTAAGCAACACGGGTATCTGGGCGTGAAGATCATGACTATGACCTCCCAGCTGCAGAGTCAGTACGGACTGACCATTGACTACGGCGCACTCGTGATCGACGTCGTGAGTGGCTCGTCGGCCGACAACGCCGGGATTCAGGCGGGCGACATCATTACGGCCCTGAACGGCACCAAGATTCGAAGCGCTGACGCCGTCTCAACGTTTATGGCCAAGCAGAAGGTTGGTGCCAAAGTCATCGTTGAACTCGTTAGCCAGAGTGGCAAGCACACCGTGACGGCCACCCTCGGAGTGGCCTCGAACTAACCGACTGTCGCGATACCGCCATCGACCGGCAGAATCACGCCGGTGATGTAAGACGCGGCAGGGGAGGCCAGGAATATTGCCGTACCGGCCATGTCCGACGGTCGACCGATGCGCTTCATCGGCGCACCAGCGGCAATTGAGTCACCGAAGGCGTCAAGCGTCGCCTTCATCATCTTGGATTCGAATGGCCCAGGGGCAATGGCGTTAACTGTGACCTTGGGGGCCATGGACTTGGCCATGTGACGGGTTAGCTGGTGCACAGCGGCCTTTGAAGTGGAGTAGGCGAAGGTCTCCATTATCGGCACGTGAATGCCATCGATCGAGCCAATGTTGATTACGCGGGCAGGCGCCTCGGCCGTACCGGCCTGGTCGAGCATTGGTCGCAGGAACTTGGTCAGATGAAAGACACCCTTGACATTGAGCGCCAGAACGCGCTCGAACGCCGTCTCGTCAGTTTCGGCCATAGGCGCACCCCAGGTTGCGCCGGCATTGTTCACGAGGACGTCGAGGTGGCTTTCGCGCTGACCGAGCTCAAAGGCCAAACGCTGACATTCGGCCTCGGTAGAAAGGTCGGCGGGCAGCGCGATACACCTGCCGCCGTTGGCCGATAGCTCGGCGGCCAACGCCTCGCAGACGTCGGCCTTGCGCGAGGAGATGTAGACCTTGGCACCGGCATCGACAAAGCCGCGAGCGATCATTTCGCCAATGCCGCGACTGCCGCCCGTTACGAGAACTACCTTGCCTGAAACGTCGAAGAGGTTTTCCATAACGAGAAGTGTAGAACTGCTGCGCTCGACCTCACCGGGTCTTCAATCTGACGATCTAGCGGACCGTCGGGTCAAACTGGAGGCAGCCGTCTTCGAAAGCCAGCGAATCGAGGACTGAACGCTCACCCCAGAAGTCCATGCTCATCGACCACTCGTCCACGGAACCGCCCTTGGGCATCAGGTGACGTGAGCGCAGTGCGTAGCCGGGGCTGAACTTCTCGGGGTCAATGAAGGGTACGAGCTTCATAGTCGCATCGCGGTCCCGCAACACTGCAGCCACTTTGCCAAAGCCACCACTTCGCATGTGCGACAAGAGTCTGACCACGTAGCGACTCACGTAATCCGCGCGCATTGTCCAACTAAGCCGAAGCGCTCCGAAGGTCCAAGCCAGATTGGGAAGGCCAGTGAAGAGTAGGCCACGGTAGGTAACCGAGTCGGCAAAGTTCACGGGCTCACCGTCGACGGTAAAGGCCACGTCACCAAGCACGGAGAGGTCAAAGCCCGTCGCCGTAATCACGACGTCGCAGGGAATCTCGTCCCCGTCCTTGGTAACAATGCTCAAGGATGTGAAGTGGTCAATTTCATCGGTGATCATCGTGATCTGGCCGGAAGAGATTTTGGCGAAGAGATCGCCGTCGAGAACTCGACAGACGCGCTGATCCTGCGGGAAGTGTCGTGGCGTGAAATGGCGCTCAACGTCGTAGCCCTCGGGCAACTGCTTGGCCACCATGTCAATCAGAGCACGCTTAGAGATCTCGGCGTGCAGCTGTTGAATCTGAACGAGGTTCTGCATCTCATCCACCGACTTCTTGCGGATGATGCTGTGAATCCACTCTTCGGGCGTCTCGAGAGCTCGAAGCTGGTCGGCGAGCGGTTCGACGTTCGGGCTCTGAAAGAAGTACGTGGGGGAGCGCTGGAGAACCGTGAGGGTCCCGCACTGGTCGGCAATAGCCGGTGCCAAGGTGGCCATAGTGGCTCCAGAGCCGATGATGACGACGTTCTTGCCACCGAGATCCACATCCTTCGGCCAGGACTGAGGGTGGATCACTTCGCCGGCAAACCCATCCAGACCGTTCCAAGCCGGCGTGTAGCCCTTCTCGTGTCGGTAGTAGCCGTGGCACATCCAGAGAAACGAAGCGGTCAAGGTGAAGGTCTCGCCGGTCGCTACGACTCGACCAGCAAGAGTCCAGAGTTGATTGTCGCTGGACCACGTGGCACTCGTCAAGAGACGTCCGTAAAAGAAGTTGGGCGCTAAGTCGTTTTCCTCGATGACCTCGCCGAGATAGTCACGAATAGCTTGTGCGCCCGCATACGGCGGGCCGACCCATGGCTTGAAATCAAACCCGAGGGTGTAAGCCTCGGTGTCGGTACGGACCCCGGGATAGGTATGCACCAGCCACGTGCCACCGAATGACTCGTGACCGTCAATGACGGCGTAGCTCGTCTCCGGCAGCGAAGTCGTCAGGTGGTAGGCCGCATTAATGCCCGATATGCCTGCTCCCACGACAAGAACATCAAGGTGCTGGGGAAGTTGGGTCGATGTATCCATGCGCAAGTCTGACACGAGCCAGCGTGACCCACACCTCGAAAGCGTCTCAGTCGTATGTCTTGTGATTTGGGTCAACCGGTAGCGCGAAGTTGGGACGCAGCAGTTCAGGGTGGAGTGCGTGGCCGAGCTGGAGTGCCTCGTCGCTATCGAAGGCCTCCACAACCTCGGTGAGAAATCCCGTCGTGAAAGACCGGCCCCAAATGACCCGCCAAGAAATAGGAGTAGGCATTTCGGTCACAAGGGAAATGTACCGCGGAGGAGGAGTGCGACTCACACCGCTTTTGCGCCACAGGCTCGACAGAACCTGTAATTGGCTTGTCGAGGCTCACCGCACGATCGACAGTTGGGAGCACGGTGGGCCTCAGAACCGCACTGGGGACATACCAGCAAAAGCGACGGCATGCTCTGACTGCAGGCGAGACATTCGAACCGCTTGGGCTTGCGTACTGCCTTTAGCAAACGCCCACCACCCATGAGCATGAGACCAAAAACGAGCACCGGAACCCAAATAAAGCCTTGCAGAATCAGAACCATCACGGCCAGCCCACGATCATCGCCTCTGACAATGTGGTTCAGCATCGCAACGACAAACGAAAGCATGCCAACCACCAAGGCCAGCCCTACTAAAAACACGACGGCCCGACCCAGCAGGCGTAAGTTCTTCATTACGGCAACCTATACGCAAAGCCAGCTCACGGCTCAGACCCGGGGGCACCGGTCATGTTGATGTTCCCCGGGACAACCGAGTGCACCCCACTGTAGTAACAACGCCGATAATGTTCGTTATGGTAAGTAGAAGATAAATCGCCAGATAGCCCTGAACTACGATACTTCTCGATGAACACCCGGCGCCCAGGTCCCCTGCTGCATCGACTGTGCGCTGTGGCCCTCGGCGGCCTTATGGGCGGCTTACTTCGATACATCGTGACCGTGACAACTCGATCTCCTGTGGTCAACGTGCATGGGTTCGGATGGGTCGCCCAGACTCCTCTGCAGCCGATCCAGTCTGCGTGGACTCTCTTCGACCTTCGACTGCTCGTTATTAACTCCCTCGGCGCGCTGCTAGCGACCTGGCTGCTGCTCGGACCCTTGGCCCAGAGGCCGGCAGACGAGCCCTGGAGGCTCTTTTGGACCACCGGGGTACTGGGAGGTCTGACCACCTACAGCAGTCTGATGCTGGACCTCGGTCGAATGTGGCAGATTGAGCCATCCACGGCAATTCTGGGCGCACTGGTGAGCCTGGGTCTAGGGGCCACCGGGGCCGCAGTCGGGTGGCTCCTAGCGCGTCATGGGAGTCGATAATGGTCCTGTTCGTTCTAGCCTGCGTCGCTGGCTGCCTCGTTCGCTACTCGGCCGAGCTTGTTGCCGAGCGGTTCGCACGTCGTTCTCGGGCCTGGGGGACTCTGGCGGTCAATATCGCCGGTAGCGCCATTGTTGGCTTCACGCTGACTCACGTTGTCCACCACGCGCAGTCTCTGGTTCCGTTCTGCGGCGGCCTGACTAGCTTCTCGGCCGCCTTCGCTGGACCGTTGCAGCTCTGGAGCGAGGGTTCGCGACGCGCCGGTTCGGCCCTCCTGATTGCCACGCCACTCGTGTGCGCCGGGGCCTGCTTCTTTGGTGCGGGCCTGTAACCACCGCTGGTGGAGCGCTGGTGTGTACGCTCCCCTGCATGACTCCATCCCCTTGGCTCGGTGACGCCGCATCACTCGTTGATGCATTTCGAAACGGAACAATCTCCCCTCTCGAAGCTCTCGAAGAGTCACTTGGAGCCATTGAACAGTCCGACCTCAATGCCATCGCATACCTCGACGCCGACGCGGCCCGCGAGGCTGCTCGTGCAGCCATTACGTCACTCCCCTTTGGCGGCGTTCCGATGGGCATCAAGGAGCTTGAGGAAGTCAACGGCTGGCCCCAGACAGAGGCGTCGCTGATATTTGCCGATCGCGTCGCGACGAACGACAGCCTTCAGGTCCAACGACTCCGTGAGGCCGGAGCAATCATTGCCGCCCAGACCACGGCCTCGGAGTTCGGCGGAATCAACTGCACGAGAACCAAGCTGCACGGAGCCACGCATAACCCGTGGATGCACGGTCGCACACCAGGAGGCTCTTCGGGCGGGTCGGCGGCTGCGGTCGCTGGAGGACTCTTGCCAATTGCCTCTGGTGGTGATGGTGGTGGATCAATCAGGATTCCCGCTGGCTTCACGGGGCTCCTCGGACTGAAGGGCACGTTCGGTCGGATTCCCCGGGGGCCGCACGCCATGCACCCACCCCTGACGGTCAATTTGGGCTGCTTGGCTCGTTCGGTGCGTGACACGGCGCGCTGGTTCGATGTCTGCAATGGCTTCAGCCCGTACGACACGCTGAGCTTGCCGAAGGTTGGCAACTGGGAGCGAGACCTCGGCACGTTCGATCTTCGCAACAAGCGCGTGGCCGTGGTCTTCGATCTTGGTAGTGCGGTCGTCGGACCGAAGCAGATTGCCGTGTTGCAAGAGACGGTCGACTTCTTGCTCCGTGAAGCCCAGCTCCAGCAGGTCGATGTCCACATTGCTTTTCCGCAAGGAGGCCTGGAGTGGGCCATGTCGAATCTCATCGGTCTCGCCGGCGAGCTCGGTGACCGCTACCCCGCCTGCGAAGGCGACCTCACCAGCGAGATTCAACTCGGCATGCGACTCGCTCAAAACTTGACGATTCAAAGTGCCGGTGCGACCGAACTCTTCCGAGCCGAGATGAACTTCCAGATGGCCGAAATCTTCAGCCAGACCGACTTCATCATCTGCGCAACCAATCCCGACGTGGCCTTCGCCGCCGAGGGACCAATGGCCACCACCGTCGAGGGCGTGGACCTAATGAAGGAGTATGGATTCAACCGGGCCATTGGTAACAACGGTGCGCTGACGATTCCAGCGAATCTCACTGGCGTGCCGGCCATCTCAATTCCGGCCGGACAGGTAAACGGTCTACCCGTCGGTCTGCAGATCATCGGTCGACACCACGAAGAGCAGTTGTTGCTCGACCTGGCACTGCTCGTCGAACGCGGACGACCCTGGAGTCTCACCGCGCCGGCCAACTAGTTCGAACGGTTCGCTACAGCTTTCGAAACAGCAACTGCCCCACCGGCAATCGCGACGCCAAAGAGTCCAACAATCCACGACTGCGACCAGGTCGATGTCGTTGTGTCGTGCCAGAGATAACCAAAGGCAGCCACGCTCAGACCCACCAGGCCCACCACGGGCGGGACGAACTCCATGCCGTTGAGTTTGTTGTCAACGACCAGCCTGATGGCCCGTACGCAGCCGAACCCCAGTCCAAGGGCCGTCGTGAATCCCGCAACGGCCGCGAGGTTTAAGAACGGCGTCATCGCTGCGTAGGTATGCGTTTGCTCGTCAAGTCGCAGGTCCGATGCCACCAGCATCGACAGAACAATTGGCAGCCACATAAACAGGCCGACCGTGCTGGCGCGATACGCCGTGGTCATCCCGATGCCCTCAAGGCGGCGAGCGAACAGGTAGGCAAAGAGGAGTGACATTCCGGCGCACGAGAAAAACACGACAAGGGTCGTGACCGAGCTAAGCGCACTCGATACGTACGAACCGACCAGGGATGGCGCATCGATTGGCAAGTACGGCGTCCCGTCGGTTCCGGCCACTCCGGCGTACTGCAGAAAGATCAAAACGAGACCAACGATGATCAGCCCCGCTCGAGAAAAACGTCGGTCCTCTTCGAGTAGTTCAACGCGTCGCGTCACGAGCGCTTCAGTGCCAAAGTAAAACGGCGTGACGATAGCGAGTCCGGCGACGACGCCACGCCACGACGCACCCTTGAGTGTGAAAAAAGACAACTGGTTACCGTGAAAACCACCTTGAACCAGCACGCCACCAACGAGGAGGAGCGAGAAACCCATCGCCACGATCGCGATACCTCCCAACGCCACGAGAAGAGCGCGACTGCGCAGGGTTGCGAGCGGCACGGCCACGAGAACAACCGCCAGTGCCACCATCCACCAAGAAAGGATGAATGAGGAGCCGACCGAGGAACCCGAGGAAACCCTGTAACCACTCGATGCAGTGATTTGGGGCGAAAAGAACCCGGCGGCCAACGGCGCGCTGGCCGCTAACAGGCCGTAGCCGGCGGTGAGGAGTAGTTCGGATGGCGATGCGAAGTTGACACTTCCGTGTGTGCGAAGGAGCCGCTGCGAGCTCAGCGCACCGAGCGCCGCGAGCAGACCAAGCGCCATAACCAGAACGCTGGCTCCGGTGGCTCGACCGGCCAGGAACTGGCCGATGGACGAGAAGTTAAAGAGCAGTCCCCCGCCGGCAACCAGCGCGACGGACGAGAGTCGCTTACTCACGACCGGGCCGCCCGAAACTCTGAAGCGCGTTCGACGAGCCAGAAAAAGACCGGGTCCGGTCCCCCGAGCATTTCGGGGTGCCACTGAACGCCGAGGACATCCTGACCCGGTAGCTCGATGGCTTCAGCTACCCCGTCGGGGGCGGTGGCGGTAACGACGAGGCCCTCGCCGATTTGAAGCAGAGTCTGGTGGTGCAATGAGTTCACTCCGGTCTCGACTCCAACTAGCGAAGCAATCAAGGAGCCGGGGATACACGAAACCTTGTGGGCAATCGTCTGTCCGGGCTGGGCCCAGTTGGGGTGACCCGAACCTTCCTCGAGGCCGACGTGTTGGCGGAGGGATCCGCCGAGCGCAACGTTGGTCAGTTGAGCGCCTCGGCAGATACCGAGAATGGGCATGCCACACGATCGAGCGGCGTGAAAGAGACTGAGTTCAAATTCATCTCGCCCGTCGTCGGTGGCACCGAGCCGTTCGGAGGCAGTCTCGCCGTACCGTGCGGGGTTGATGTCGGCTCCACCGCTCAGGACCAACCCATCAAGGTTCTCAATGAGATCTTCAGCCCGCGCGTCACGGGTCAGCTGAAACGGCACTCCCCCAGCTCCGGTGATCGACTGGGCGTAGTCGGAGAAGTAGATATCCACGTCTTGGTGCCCAAGACCCGTTCCGCCAGCGCCCAAGGCGGCCGCCGAAGCCCGGCGGCCCGTGAGTCCAATTCGCGGCTTCATAAGCCAAGTGTAGGAGTGAGCTCTACGGCAAACCGGTGTTAGCGCTGCGCAGCGTCCTCCGTCGGAATGAGTTGACGGGCAGCACGCGCCTCGTCGACTCGAGAGACCGGCGTGGCCGTTGGAGCATTACGGACAAGGTCTGGCGTTGTGGCCGCCTCGATCGCAATCTCCTCCAGGGCCTGGGCCATGGCTTCGAGCGTCTGCAGCGACTCAGTCTCGGTCGGCTCAAACATCAGAGCCTCGTCAACAATGAGCGGGAAGTAGACGGTCGGGGCGTGGAAACCCTTCTCCATAAGTCGCTTCGCGAGATCGAGCGCCTTGACGCTGTGATCGTGCTTAAAGCCCGATGCGGTGAGCACGCACTCGTGCATGCAGGGACGGTCGTAGGCCGCCGGTAGTACCGCGCTCAGTCGCTGGCGGAGCCAGTTGGCGTTGAGCACGGCGTGTTGCGCAACTCGAGTAAGTCCGTCGCCACCGTGCACATCGATGTACGCCAGAGCGCGAGCGAGCACCATGGCGTTGCCGTGCCAGCCGTGCACACGACCGATGGAGCTGGCGGGCTTCACCCAGCCGTACGTGCCGTCGGCCAACTTGGTGGCCTTTGGTCCGGGGAGGTACTCAGCCAAACGGGCCGCCACCGCAACGGGTCCGGCTCCGGGACCGCCACCGCCGTGGGGCGTAGCGAAGGTCTTGTGCAGGTTCATGTGAACAATGTCAAAACCCATGTCGCCGGGGCGAACAACACCCAAAATGGCGTTCAGGTTGGCACCGTCGTAGTACAGCAGTCCACCAACATCGTGGACGGCCGCGGCGATCTCGGTGATCTCTTCTTCGAAGAGGCCGACGGTGTTGGGGTTGGTCAGCATGATTCCGGCCACATCGGGTCCCAGGACACTCTTCAACGCTTCGAGGTCAACGAGTCCACGGTCGTCCGACGGAATGGTCGTGACTTCGTAGCCACCGAGCGTCACTGACGCGGGGTTGGTGCCGTGCGCCGAGTCGGGAATGATGATGCGCTTGCGCACATCCCCGCGAGCTTCGTGGTACGCGCGCATGAGCAGCAGACCAGTGAGCTCGCCAGCGGCACCGGCTGCAGGCTGCAGCGTGGCGGCGGCCATGCCGGTCACTTCGCAGAGCTTCTCTTCGAGGTCAACCATGAGACGAATCCAACCCTGGGTGAGCGCCGCCGGAGCGCCGGGGTGCACCGAGTTGAGTCCGGGGTCTGCGGCCACGGCGTCACAGAACTTCGGGTTGTACTTCATGGTGCAACTACCGAGCGGGTATGCACCGAGGTCAACGGCGAACTGACGGTGGCTCAGGCGCGTGAAGTGGGCCACGAGGTCCCGTTCAGAAACTTCGGCCAGCGGAACAACCTGTTCGTTCAAGTGAGCAGCGGGGACAAGATCGTGCAGCGGCGTGGCGGGTACGTGGGTGCTTCGCAGTTGGTAGGCCGTGCGTCCCGCAACCGACATCTCAAAGATTGTCGGTTCAGTTCCGTTGCCAAGAAGTGGGGCCGATGACGCACGACCGCCGGGTTGAGCCTTCGTTACCATCTCTACTTCACCGCCTTGGCGAGAGCCGCCACGTAGTTGTCAATCTCACTCTTCGTCCGCTTTTCGGTTACCGAAATAAGCAACGTGTGTTCGGGTGACTCGAGCGAAGGATCGCTGACACCAGCGAGAGAGTTCGCGGAGAGGCCACCGAAGAAACCACCCTCAACCAGTCGCTCCAACACGAGGTCGGCGGGCGCTGACGTGCGAATCGCAAATTCACGGAAGAAGGGTCGGTCAGACACGGCCGAAACACCATCCAGCGCCACAATCTGATCGTGGGCGTAATGCGCCCCTTGGGCGCAACGAGTTGCTACCTCACGCAGCCCGTGGGTGCCGAGGTAGCTGAGTTGCACGGCAGCCGTTACGGCCATCAGCGTCTGGTTCGTACAGACATTCGACGTCGCCTTTTCGCGACGGATGTCCTGTTCGCGAGCTCGAAGCGTCGTCACGAAGGCCCGACGCCCCTCAGTGTCAACCGTCTCGCCCACGAGACGACCGGGAAGGCGGCGAATTTGAGCTTCGGTGCACGCAAAAAGTCCAAGGTACGGACCACCGAACGAGAGCGGGGTGCCGAAGGGCTGACCCTCGCCGACGTAGATGTCGGCGCCCCACTGCCCCGCCGTCTTGAGCACACCAGCGGCCACGGGGTCGCCGCAGACAATAAAGAGTGCATCGTTGGCTTCTGCGAACGCTTTGGCGTCGCTCAAGTCTTCGAGGTATCCGAGATAGTTCGGGTACGTCGCCACGATCGCCGCGGCGTTCGTCATATCCACTGCTCCCCAGTTGGTCACACCATTTACGAGCGGCGCAATGACCAACTCGTGGCCAGTGCCCTGTGCAAATGTGCGAACCGTCTCGCGCCAGTGGGGGTGCACGCCGGCCGAAATCACCATCTTGCTGCGACCAGTTGAACCAC
>CANGMP010000010.1 GCA_947455165.1 Acidimicrobiaceae bacterium
CTTCTTCACAGCCTTCTTAGGAGCAGCCTTCTTCACGGCCTTCTTGACAGCCTTCTTAGGAGCAGCCTTCTTCACAGCCTTCTTAGGAGCAGCCTTCTTCACGGCCTTCTTGACAGCCTTCTTAGGAGCAGCCTTCTTGACAGCCTTCTTGACAGCCTTCTTAGGGGCGGCCTTCTTGACAGCCTTCTTCGGTGCAGCCTTCTTTACAGCCTTCTTAGCGGCCTTCTTCGGTGCAGCCTTCTTAGTAGCAGTAGCCACTTTCCCTCCTTGGGACTCAACGTTGAATCAAATTGGAGTTCGATCCTGCCGCTTTGGCATTCACGTACCGCATTGATGCGCGGACTCGGTGAAGCACGTCCCTGCCTCGCGGCAGTGTCGTACTTATCGCAGTACGCGGCTCCAATACGAAAGAGAACAATCTCATTGAGCCATTGGCGCTCAAGGAAACTGTCGTACCTCTTTCGCAGAGGAACAGTAAAAGTTGACTCTTTTTTTCACTCAATGTCAAGCATTTCGAAGTACGACCATTGTGATGTCATGAATCAATTTGGAAATTATCTCGGTCGAGGTATTTCTGGTGATGCATTCAGTGGTGCCGAGCGATCAACTTTGGTGTTGGGTCCTTCACGAAGCGGAAAGACTTCGTGTCTCATCATTCCAAATCTCCTGATGACAGAACATGGCGCCGTCACAACATCAACGAAGAATGATGTTGTACGAATTATCGCTTCAGCACGAACCGATGTTGCCCACTTGCTTTTTGATCCCAGTGGCACCGTTCCGGTTCCGCCAGGTGTTATCGCAGTTGGATTCTCGCCCATCACGTTGGCGTCGACGTGGGACGGCTCTCTCTTGGTTACGCGCAGCTTGAGCGACACACAGCAGACGATGCGATCCGCACACGGAGACGACCATTGGACGGAACGATCGAGCGCTCTGCTTGCGCCGTTGTTACATGCCGCAGCGCTCAATGGCACTTCACTAGGCAAGTTTGCTCGCAGCGTCGATGAGCGAAGGGGCGAAGCATCACTCGAAATTCTTCGCGCAACGTACGGCGACACCCATCAGTCCGTGGCCTTACTCAGCGGCATCCTCTCGACGGAACAGCGCGAACTTTCAGGCATTTGGTCGAACGCGTCAGGACTGCTCAACGGACTGCGCACCGATGCCGCACAGATGGCAAGTCGCCGACCTGAACTCGACGTCGACGAATTCATCAAGCGAAAAGCCCAACTCCACATAGTCGCCCCGAGCCGCTATCAGGCCATTACGTCCCCCCTGGTAGTCGGACTCATTGACCAAGTTGTGCACCAGACCTACGGAGTCCATCACGAGGGTCATCGCCTGTTGTTAGCGCTCGACGAATTGGCGAATGTGGCCCCACTACCCCAACTCCCTTCGATTATTTCCGAAGGTGGCGGACAGGGCGTTACGACTCTCGCCGCGCTCCAAGATTTAAGTCAAGCCCGGCGGCGATGGGGTGTTAGTGGAGACAGTTTTCTGTCACTCTTCCCCACGGCGATTATCTTCCCGGGCATCGCCGACCGACCCACGCTCGATCTTCTGGCCGGTCTAGGTGGACGCATAGCCACCCCCACACCCACGCACAGCCTTTCGCGGCGCGGGAAGTTCCAAGGCGTCAGCTGGTCGCACCCCGAATTAGCACGGGCCACTGTTGCCGACATCGCACAAGGTCGACCAGGCATGGCCCTGGGCGTGACCCCCGACAAACACATGCAGTGGATTGGACTCACGCCCTACTACCGCGGTGATCGATTTGTTCGTTATCGCGATCGGTCAACCTCGCGGGACCGTTCACGTTGAGTCCAACGTTCCAGTTCCAGGAACGCCACAGGGCGAGGTCCACGTTCACGGACCAGATTGAGCTGCAGCGCCGTGGGACGAGACAAAGTTGCCTCTCGGACCCCGAACTCCATTCGATGCTCTGGATACAGCGCGTTGACCATCAGATCAATGTCGGCTGCTCGCGCCCCAAACGTGGCGGCGTTGGCAAATGCTTCAACGACGTGGCGGCGACCGATCGATACCCGACCGAGAATGTGCTGACCAAAGATCTGCTCGTTGATGTACCGACGATCATGCCGAGGTCGTGCGTGTTCGTAAATTGAGGCAATTCCTTGTGCATCGCGATGCCACTTTTCAAGAATCTCCTGACGAGACCAGTATCGCTTTTCGGCTCCCCGCGTTCGCTCCCCGGGCCATACAGCCCTGGCCCCTTCGTCTACCCCCTCGACCACTTCAATGCCACGAAAGTTTCGCCACGCTTCTCGAACACCACCTTCCGCCAGGCGACTCCGCATTTCCGCCCGATAGAGCGCATCGGCGGCTTCCGCGTGCGCCTCGAGCGAACGACTGTCGAGCACAGCCCGACGATGCTCGGTCAAAGCCGGAACGAGCACGTGATCGTGGAGATGGGGTTCACCCTGTCGATTTACCCCGTGAGTGAATCCAATCACCGACCCCCAGCGTCCGCGCTGATCGAGCGTCTCTCCCTCTAGTGCGGTGCGAACCACGATGCCTCGCGTTTCGAGATAGGCCATAGCGCTCGCAACGCTTTGGCGATGATCGGCCACCAGACGGCGCTGCTCATCGAGTGACCCAATGGCTAGCAGAATCGAGAGTGGTCGCGGGGCCGCAATCACGATGTCATAGCCCACGACCGACGCTCGTGGGCTCGTGCGCCAGAGGTCACGCAGCAGATCCGAAGATGAGAGGTCACCCGAGCCTCGAAGGAAGTATCCCGCAGGGCCTTCGCGAACCCCGTCGAGCTCCAGGGCGGCATCTTGGACGTAGTAGTCAGCGCTCAGCGAACGTTTCGTAAAGATTCGAATCATGGGTCCACAGACCCAATGGTCGGACTACAGCTTCAAGTCGTCAGCAATCTGGGCGGCGAACTTCACGCCCGCTCGCGGTGAACCGTCGTCCAGAACGCTCGCGAAACTTCCCGAAATCGCCAGGCGGCGGTCCAAGAACGCGTCGCTCGCAATCAGAACCTGGATGACATGCACACCGTCAGTGACCTCGGGCGCAATCGCCGCTCGAGGAAGATTTTCCCAGTGAGGGAGCGCTCGTTCCTGAACCGCGACCAGGACTTTCTTAGAGTCTTCCAGCATGGCGTCGAGCCACGAAGCGGCACTGTCGGTAGGTATAGCTTCACCGTAGTGTTCGGCCGGCTGAACACCCCAAATTCTAGAGACGTTGTATGTCCGGTATTCGTGGGCCGGCGTAGACAGGTCGAGCGCGCGAACATACCTCTCGCCCAGCACCAGTTGAATTTCGGTCGGAACAATACGTCGAGTCGTCGGTTCGGCCAGGCCGTCGGACTGATAGCTCAGCTCGAGAACACGAGAACCGAGTGCGTCGTTAATGACGTCCAAGAAGCGGCTAGCTGGCGTATACACGGTCACCCCAACATCGGTGGCGTCATGAATTTTCGCAGACAGTGCGGCGCAGGTATCGCTGACAGATGTATCGAGACCCAGGCTCACCATCTGGGCCAACATGATTTGCACGTCCAAGACTTCAGACCACGTCAGTGGTGAGTCACCACCGAAAGCGTCGTGACTCGAACCGATCATCGGGACGTACATCGGATTGGCCTCGTCATCGAGGTCGCCGAACTCCACTGGCACGAGATACGACGTGTCGACCAAGGGGTCCCGGGCCATGATGGCCTTCGTGACATTTTCGGTGACGAATTCGATCGGCACGGAGAACTGCTCGGCCAATTCGCTGGCGTAAAGACCAGAACTGTTCAAGATTGCCGAGATCATTGAGAGCGTCTGCAGGAGCGCGTTGTCGTAAACGTCAAAGTCAGACGAAAGCTTGATCTTGGAGGCATCGAGGTTGACCTTGGGATTGACTACCTTGAGCCAACCCTTGAGGGTGGAGGCAAACTTGCGAGACGTTATTGCGGACACGTTCTGGGCATTGGTCACGAAGAACGCAATTGCGGCATCCTCGTTTTCGAAGCTCATGGTTACTTCGGTGGACTTCGCCGACGCCGTCGTAGCAACAACGGCGTCACCGGAGAGACTGGCGACGTAGCGAGCGAAGGAGTCTGAGGTCGTGAAGGAGACCTCGGTCGCGTCTTGGTAACTCTGAGGCGTCCATGCTTTGGCCTGGTCCACCAATGCGGTACCCAGCTCAAAGACTTCGGCTGGGTCCTTGCTCACAAACTTTGGCACAGACATGACACGATCCATCAAGAAGCCACGAATGTCGTTGCGGTCGACGTCATAACCAACGACGTAGCGACGGTTGCCCGAGATGACGAATCGCAGTGGAACAAAGGTGCGTGCTTCGGTCCCCTTACGGCGCCAGAAGCCGGGCTTGGCGAAATCAAAGTTGACGGCACGCTTTTGCTGCTTGGCCAATCCAAAAGCGGCCGCCTTGGCCCCAAAGCGACTTCCCGTCGCCCGCTTCATTGGCGTCGACTGGAGGAGACCATTGGGCCCGAAGGGTCGTCCAATTGAAGAGCGAAGCTCGAGGAGCAACTGGGATTCATCGGCGCTGAGACCAAGACCCGGCACCCATACGTGCGTCGGATCGATGGTGTATCGACCGGCACGTTCAATTACTTCAACGCCGTTGGCCGCAAGGTCACCACAGTCGCGAAAGAACATTTGGCGATACGCCTGCACCGACGCTGCGTTGTAAGCCGGAAAGCGCTGAACCGTACCATCGGAGTATTCGCGATCCTCGAGGAGCTGCTCGACAATCTGCTCCAGCGTCAGACCTTGTCGGTCACCGCTCGTCGAGCGCTGCAAGAGCAAGGCCAATAGGTTGCGCTGCCGTGAACGGCCTCCGTCACTCTTTGCCTTGCCCGCCATACCCGCTCCTCATTCACTCGCTCAACTATTGTCCGCAGCCCACTGGGGTGTCGGCGGCAATAGTACGGCACCCCTAGAAAAAAGTCGGTGAATACGGGTCCAAAACACCCCGCAGTGGCCGACAATTTTTAGGATGCCCTTCTTATCTTTGGGTAGACATTATGCGGACAATCTCGGGTATTTGGCGGTGACTCTTTTCGACCCTCTCTCACCAATGATTTGAATCAGAAAAATCTCCTGCAACGAGCACTTTCCCCCACTACGGTAGGCAGTAACGCTCGGAGGAGTTCAGTGGCTCATTCGGTTATCACGCTGTACCACGACCGTACGACGACGGTCACGAGTGACTTCCTCCTGCTCCGTGGCGTGTCAAAAATACTCGGACGTCGCGAACGATTCGCCTTAGATGACATTGTGGCCTTCCGCCTCCGCGAAGCCACCGAATACCCCTATGGGCGAGTGCCCGAATGGGGCATCTCTGATGACAACGTCTGGTTCGTGAAGGACCCCCAGCGGTGGCGTCGCCGCTCAGCAATTGAGCTCGTTCTTCAGGATGGTCGAGCCATTGGCTTCACACCAGCCCACGCGGCTCGAGTGGCCGAGATTCTTGAAACCCGCGGGGTCAAGCGGTCCTCGTAAAGTCCGCGTGAGCGCTCCACAACTCTCCCGTAAAATGGATGAGTTGTAACGAAAGGATCACATGCCTACCTACGAATACGAATGCACCTCCTGTGGGCACCGCTTCGACGTAGTGCAGAAGTTCTCTGACGCTGCTCTCACTACCTGCGACCAGTGCCAGGGGGCGCTACGCAAGTTAATTTCAGCTCCCGGCATTGTCTTTAAGGGTGGCGGTTTCTACAAGACTGACAGCCGTGGTACGTCGAGTTCAAGCGACTCGAGTGGTACCAGCAGCACCAGCTCAGACGCCTAAGAGCCAGAAATCGACAGCCCGTCAATCGCCAGCGACTGACCGGCAGCCGTACCCGGCAACCACTCTTGGTCGCTTCCGACGTGAAGGATGTCTTGCAACATGCGCTGCAAGGTCGACGCCACCGTGGCTTCACGCACCGGTTCGGCCAACTCACCGTCGCGAATCATCAGGCCAGTAACACCAACCGAGAAGTCGCCGGAAATTGGGTTGACTCCGGAGTGGATTCCGTTCAGCGACTCCACGAAGATGCCGTTGCCGATTGCGCGGAAGATCTCATCTTGCGACATGGTGCCCGGCGTCATCTGCAGCGCTCGACATCCGGCCGATGGAGACCCGCCGATGCCACCCCGAAGTGCACTTCCTGTTGAGGTGGTGCCAGCCCGGCGTGCCGAGACGGTGTCGTACACAAAGGCGTTCAATACCCCATCTTCGATGAGCACGTTGCGGCGGCAGGCGAGGCCTTCACCGTCGTAGGTGCTGGCCGAAAAGTGGCGAGGGTCGGTCGGATCATCAATTAACGTCACCGACGTTGCGCCGACCAGTTCACCAAGGCGTCCCGCGAAGTAGGAGCGACCACGAACCACGGCCTCGCCCGAGAGCGATCCACCGATGATGGACATCAACGTGGCAGCCGTACGCGGGTCAAAGACGGCAACCGTCTTTTGCGTCTGAGGCTTCACGGCACCGAGCATTCGGGTCGCACGACGGACGGCGTCGATAACGACCTGATCGAGATTGAGGTCACGGGGACCACGACCGGCGCTGAGGCCCCAGCCGCTCTGGTCATCCTTGCCATCCGTCGCAATCGGCGAGACCGTGAGGTAGGCGCCAGTACGGGCGTACCGTGCGGCGATACCCGTCGAGGTCGCAATGGCGCTTGAGCTGATGTAGTCCGAGTAACGAGCCGAGTCGACCTGGCGAATACGCGGGTCGGCCTTGCGGGTGGACTGCTCGAGCTCGATCGCCATGGCGATCTTCTCGTCGAGCGAGACGCGCTCAACGTCGTCGCTGACCAGATTCAACGTCTGTGCCGCAACGCCATCGGGGCGCGCAAAGGCGAGAAACTCATCTTCGGTGGCGAATTGGACATTGTCGCGGGCCTCACGAAGTGCCATCTCAATGGAATCGGCATCCAGCGAACCGGCCCAAGCCGATCCCACCTGGGCGCCACTTGCACCGTCTCGGAGGATTCGAATACCGACACCGTCTGAAGAGGCGGTCGTCAGATTTTCAATGGCGCCTTGGTAGGCCTCTACTTCGACTTCGGTCGACGATGCGACGAATACTTCGATCTGTTCATTGCCCTGGGCCCTTTGGACAATCTGCTGGGCGAGTTCGAGAAGATCGCTCATGCTGCCGTTCCTCCAATGGTCACGCCGGTGAGACGCATCGTGGCCTGACCCGTTCCGACTGGAACCTGCTGGCCATCCTTGCCACAGGTACCGGGGGTCATCGAGAAGTCGTTGGCGACCGCATCGACGCGCTTGAGCACGTCAGGTCCGTTTCCAATGAGGTTGCAGTCACGCAGTGGCGTGGTGATCTCACCGTTTTCGATGAGGAATGCAGACGTCATACCGAAGACAAAGTCACCGGTCGTGGGGTCGACCTGGCCGCCACCCAACTGAGCCACGTAAACGCCATAGGGAGTCGAGGAGATGATGTCTTCTGGCGTCGATGTGCCTTCGAGCAAGTAGGTGTTGGTCATACGGACGAGGGGCAAGTGGGCGTAGGTCTGACGACGGCCGTTGCCAGATGAGGCGCGACCTTCCTTACGAGCACGCATGAAGTCCCACATGTAGTCAGTGAGTACACCGTTTTCGATCAAGACGTTGCGCGAGCCCGGGCGACCTTCGTCATCGATGGCGAGATAGCCCCATTCACCCATAACAGTGCCGTCGTCAACGAGCGTGACGAGTTCACTGGCGACTTGTTGGCCGACCATTCCGGCGTAGACGGACGCCTGCTTCAAGATGGCGTCTGCCTCAAGGCCGTGACCGCAGGCCTCGTGGAACAAAATGCCACCCGAACCACCGGCGAGAACGACCGGGAGGTCGCCCGACGGCGCTGGACGGGACTTGAGCTTGGTGATGGCCTGCTGCGCGGCACCCTTGGCCGCTTCGGCGATTGCCTCGGGAGTCAGAAGCTCAAAGCCTCGAGTTCCGGCAACGGGTCGATATCCGGTCTGCATACCGGTGTCACCGGTCGCTACGCACTGCACATTGAAGCGGGTACGAACTTGGTGGTCTCCGGCAAAGACACCGTCGGAGTTGGCCACAAGAAAGCGGCGAGAGGAGTCACCGAGGGCGACCTGAACCTGACTAATCGCGTCACCCTGTGAACGCGCGACTTCATCGGCCTGCATCAGCAGCTCAATGCGGCGTCGCTTGTCGACGCTCGAAGGCAACTCCGCAGCAATGGTGTCGTGGCCGCGGTAGTCATCGAGCGAAATCGTCACGGTCTTGCCACCACCGGCGCGGGCCACCGAGGCGGCTGCTTCTGCGGCGCGAGCGAGGCTGGCCGGCGAGAGATCGGCCGTGTGGGCAAAGCCCGTGGTGTCGCCCACGACAACGCGGATACCCGCACCTCGCTCACGACCCGACGTCAGCTCTTCGACTCGACGCTGGTCCAATGTGGCCGACGACGTGGCGCGGTCCTCAACGAAAATTTCCGCGAAATCGCCACCGCGAGCCATCGCCGTAGCGAGGACCCCTTCGACGATGCCGCGCTCTAACAGGGTGTCAGTATTCACGCAGTAATCGTAGTGTCCGACTGTCACCGGCGCCCAAGAAGTTCGGTTCTGGCGAGGGCGAATTAGGCTGAACCCGTGTTACTCCCCTCCATCGAGTCGCCAGAAGACATCCGTGCGCTGTCCTACGAGCAACTCGACGAGCTGGCCACCGAAATCCGGCAGTTCATCATCGAGGCCGTGACCAAGACCGGTGGCCACCTCGGCAGCAATCTGGGAGTCGTCGAGCTCACGCTGGCCATCCACCGCATCTTCGAGTCACCTAAGGACGTCATCCTGTGGGACACCGGACACCAGAGCTACGTTCACAAACTTCTCACCGGACGCCGCTACGGATTTAGCCGCCTGCGTAAGCGCGACGGCATCTCGGGCTACCCCAACCGCAGCGAGAGCGACCACGACTGGATTGAGTCTTCTCACGCCTCAACGGCCCTGTCATATGCCCACGGACTTTCGGTCGCCTTTCAGCAGAAGGGCGAACTTGTCGGACACGGGGGCGACCGTCGCATCGTGGCCGTGGTCGGCGATGGTTCGCTCACGGGCGGTATGGCCTTTGAGGCCCTCAATAATCTCGGCCACCACAACCAGCGCGTTGTTGTTGTCCTCAACGACAACGGCCGAAGCTACGCGCCAACGGTCAGCAAACTCTCAGAATCACTCACGCAGCTGCGGCTCAATCAGACATACGTCACAACCACCCATCGTCTACGCGAGATTCTTCGAAAGATTCCCGGGCTCGGCCGACTCGCCTACCTGGGCCTGCACGGCGTAACGAGCGTTGTGCGTGAAATGGTGACGCCGCACACGTTCTTTGAAAACCTGGGCGTTCGCTACGTGGGTCCGATCGATGGCCACGACATCGAAGCCATTGAATCGGCTCTGACGAACGCTGCCGAATGGGATGGCCCCATCGTGGTCCACCTCCTGACCGAAAAAGGTCGGGGTTACGAACCGGCCGTAGCGGACCTTCAGAAGCTCCACGACTACAAAGTGCCGGCCAAGCTCGACGGTGACGACGTTCCCGTCGTCAGTTTCACGGAGGCCTTCTCACGAGCACTGGTCGATGAGGCGCAGCGTGATAATCGGATCGTGGCCCTCACGGCCGCCATGGCCGGCCCCACGGGCTTGGTGGCCTTTCAAAAGCAGTTCCCCTCTCGATTCTTCGACGTCGGTATTGCCGAACAGCACGAGATGACCGCTGCCGCCGGCATGGCCATCGGCGGCCTTAAGCCAGTCGTCTGCGTCTACTCCACGTTCTTCTCTCGAGCCTTCGACCAGGCCAACCTCGACGTTGGACTCTTGAACCTGCCCGTCGTCATGGTCTTTGACCGGGCCGGCATCACCGGCGACGACGGCCCCTCGCACCACGGAGTGCTCGACATTGCCCTCTGTCTCGCCATTCCCGGAGTCACCATCTTCGCCCCGTCGAGCATTGAAGAAGTTCCCGTGATGCTCCATAGCGCTCTCGAAATCAATGGCCCTGCGGCAATTCGCTTCCCGAAGACCACCCCGAAGCACATTGATGGCAAGACGGGCTCGGGCCTCGCATCTCGCAAGGTTGTCCAGGGTGACGGCAGTCTCTGTGTGATTGCCGTCGGAAAGATGCTGGGCCACGCCTTCGAGGCGCTCGATCAGCTCGGTCTTCAGCGTGACGCCGTCACCCTGTACGACGCCCGAGTAATTCCGCCCGACCACGACATGATCACCGACGCTCTCACCCACCAGCGTGTCCTGACTATTGAAGATGGTGTTCTCCACGGCGGAGCCGGAGCCCTCGTGCTCGCCCGGCTTCGGGTCGAGGCGCAAGCTCAAGGCGTCGCGATGCCCGTCTCTCGCATCCTTGGTGTTCCTCGGGCCTTTCTCCAACACCACACGCCCGACGCACTGCTGGCTGAGATTGGGCTGGACGTGGCCGGCATTGCCGGTGCCATGACCCGCTTCTTGGACGACGAACCGGCACCGGAGTTCGATCTTCCACTCGCTCCCCGCCCTCGGTATCTCTAGGTCTTGCGCCCTAGGCGCGCCGGTAGCGTGCTGGCATGACCTTTCCAGTAAACCTTACGAACGAAGAGTGGCGCGAACGTCTTGACGAGGACCGCTTCGCCGTACTGCGCGGCGCTGCTACCGAGGCTCCCTTTACTGGTTCGCTGCTGCACGTCACGGCCGAGGGCATCTTCAGTTGTGGCGGTTGCGGTCAGCACCTGTTTACGTCGGCCCAGAAGTTTGACTCGGGCTGCGGTTGGCCTAGCTTTGATGACTGCATTCCCGACACCATTGTTGAAGAGCGCGACGCATCACTGGGCATGGTTCGCACCGAGATTCTCTGCTCGCAGTGCGGCGGACACCTCGGACACGTCTTTAACGATGGCCCGACAGCCACGGGACTGCGCTACTGCGTCAACTCAGTGGCAATTGACTTCGACGAAGCGGAATCGAACTAAACGTCGAGGAAGCGTCGGATGGCCAGTGCCGATCCGACTGAACCAATTGTGACGCCCAAGATAGCCACGACCGATGCCGAGCCAATGAAGGCCGTGGTCGAGAGTCTGAAGATCGCGGGGAGTGGGTACCACGCCTGCAGGGCGGCCAAGAAGCCCACGGCGAGCGATGAGCCAATAAGACCCTGGAAGAAGCCTTCGCTCACGAAGGGGATGCGGATAAACCAGTTCGTGGCGCCGACCAACTTCATGACGGCAACCTCGCGACGGCGAGCGAAAATGGCCATGCGAATCGTGTTCAAGATGAGCACCGTGGCCGAAATCAGCAAGATGCCGGCCAGTCCGACAAAGACCCACTGGGCAATGCGGATGACCTTCTCCATCTGACGAACCTGCTGCTCAGGTGCCGTGACCGTGAATACGCCAGGCTGGCCAGTGAAGGTCGTCTCGACGACAAAGACGTTGTTCGGCGTGGTTGGGATACAGCGGAACGACGAAGGCATGTCGGAGGGCTGCAAAACCGAGAATTCAGATTGAGGCAACAGGTTGCGGGCCTCTTCGTAGTCCTGCTGCTGCGAGAAAAAGCTGCAACTCTTCACGAACGGCAGTGTGTCGAGCTGAGTCTTGACAGCGTTGACTTCGGCCTCTGAGGCCGTGTTCTGCATCCAGATCGTGACGCGGGTGCCCTGCTGCCAGTGGCTGGAGGCCTGCGAAGCGCTCTGCTTCAGCATGAGCGCGGCACCTACGAGAAAGAGAGAAACCGTCACCGTCAAAATGGCGGCCACGGTCATCAAGCGGTTACGCCAGAGGTTGGTGCCAGTCTCGCGGATCGTGTAGCGGAAGAAACTCAACATTTAGAACCCCGACGTCGCTTCGGTTTCGTAGAGGCCGCGGCTTTCGTCACGGACGAGCTCACCGTCGACCATCTCAATAACACGCTTACGCATCCGGTCGACCAGACCCTTGTCGTGGGTCGCCATGACGACCGTGGTGCCGGCCTTATTGATGCGCTCGAGGAGTTGCATGATGGCCTCGGAGTTCGCGGGGTCCAAGTTTCCGGTCGGTTCGTCGGCCAGCAACAAGATGGGGCGGTTAACGAACGCGCGCGCCACGGCCACGCGCTGCTGCTCACCACCGGAGAGCTCGCTCGGCAGGTTGTCGGCCTTATCGGCCAAGCCCACCACGTCGAGGACCTGCGTCACCTGAGTCTTAATCGTCTCGCTGGGTCGGCCAATGACCTCAAGGGCAAAGGCCACGTTCTCAAAGACGGTCTTATTAGGGAGGAGGCGGAAGTCCTGGAAGACGCAGCCGATATTGCGGCGCAGGTAGGGCACGCGCCATTTGGGCATCTTGAGGACGTTCTTGCCAGAAACGTGGATAACGCCGGCGTCGGGGAGTTCTTCACGCAACACCAAGCGCAAAAAGGAGGTCTTACCGGAACCCGAGGAGCCGACCAGGAAGACAAAGTCACCCTTGTTGATCTCGACCGAGACGTTCTTGAGGGCAATGGTGCCGTTGGGGTAAGTCTTGCTGACATTCTCGAAACGAATCACGACACACCCCCTTATGGGTTTTCCACCATCTCACGAAGAGATCGGACTGCAAGTAAGTAGTCCCCAGCCTACCCGTCACCCCTTAGAAATCGAGGCCATCAATCCCTAAGAATTACGAGGCGCTGGTACGTAAACGGCGCAGCTCGGCCTCCATAAAGGCGTCTAGATCGCCGTCGAGAACCGACTCCACATTGCCGGTTTCGTGATCGGTGCGGTGGTCCTTTACGAGTTGGTAGGGCGCCTGGACGTAACTGCGAATCTGACTGCCCCAGGCGTTGTCGCCTCGCTCGCCCGAGATGGAGTCGAGTTGGGCCTTTTGTTCGGCCCGGGCCCGCTCGGCCAACTTGGACTCGAGAATCTGCATTGCGCGCGCACGGTTCTGGTGCTGACTTCGCTCGTTCTGACAGCTCACCACGATGCCGGTCGGCAGGTGAGTAATGCGAATCGCCGAGTCCGTCTTGTTGACGTGCTGGCCACCGGCGCCCGAGGAGCGGTAGGTGTCGACCCGCAGGTCCTTGTCCTCAATGGTCACTTCCCCACTGGTGTCGGTGACGAGGGGTGTGATTTCCACGCTGGCAAAGCTGGTCTGGCGGCGAGCCTGGGAGTCAAAGGGGCTGATGCGCACGAGGCGGTGCACGCCTCGCTCGGCCGAGAGCCAACCGAAGGCAAATCGCCCCTTCACGATGACCGTCGCTGACAAAATGCCGGCTTCTTGCCCCTCGGTAACTTCATCAACTTCAACGCCAAATCCGCGGCGCTCGGCCCAGCGTGAGTACATGCGTAGGAGCATTTCAGCCCAGTCCTGCGCATCGGTGCCCCCGGCACCCGCGTGAAACTCAACAATGGCGTCGCACTCGTCATACTGGCCGGACAACAAGCTCTGAAGCTCGAGGGTTTCGATGGCCGCAGTGATGTCGCCAACCATCGTCGTGAGTTCAGCAACGAGTGAACTGTCGCCCGCTCCGAGTGACTCGCGGGCCAGTTCCACCATGACTTCACCGTCGTCGAGCTGGGCGCTCAAGGCGTCGAACTCGTCGAGAGCCACCCCTGCGCGACCCAATTCGGTCGTCACTTCGCGGGCCCGATCTTGATCGTCCCAGAGGTTCGGATCGGCCGCCCGTTCGGTCAGGTCGGCGTGACGAGACCGCAGATCCGGAATCTTGAGATACTCCTCGGCTGCCCGCCAGCGCTTGGTGAGGTCCGCGAGGCTTGAAACGGCGTCTCGCAGTGCGCCTTCGGCCTTAGGGTCGGCCATGGCACTGCTTGAACTTCTTGCCCGAACCGCAGTAGCACGGGTCGTTGCGACCGATCTTGGTCTTATCGGTGGCCGCGGCCTTGTGGTTGGGGCCGGCCGGGTTGGGCACGGAGCCGGAGGCGACCTCGGGGGCGTCAACATTGGTCACCGCACCGGCGAGGGCATCTTGAGCCACAGGCTCGGCCATGGCCTCGATGTGGGTGATGTAGCGAACAAAGTCGTCGTCAACCGAGGTCAAGAGCTGCTCGAACATCGCGTAACCCTCGCGCTGCCACGCCACCAGCGGGTCCTGCTGGGCCAGGGCGCGCAGGTGAATTCCGTCGCGGAGGTGATCCATGTCGCTCAGGTGGTCACGCCAGCGCTGGTCAAGAATCTGCAGCATGACGTCGCGCTCGATGGCTGAAGCCATCTCGAGTCCACCCTGGAAGGCTTCGCACTTCTTTTCGTAGAAGGCCAGCGCGTCGCCAACGAGTAGCTCACGGAGATCTTCCTCGTCACCGCATGTGCGCAACTGCTCTTCGGTCAGCGTTGAGGGGTAGTAGCTCTGAACGGCCAGCACGATGGCGGGCACGTCCCACTCTTCTGCGTACGCGTTGCCGCAGAACGTGTCAACGACGCCACTGAGCTTTTCTTCGATCAGTTCAATCGCACGAGCGTGCAGATCTTCACCTTCGAGGATCTGCTGGCGACGGCCGTAGATGACCTTTCGCTGCTCATTCATCACTTCGTCGTACTTGAGAACATCCTTACGAACTTCGGCGTTGCGACCCTCAACAGTGTTTTGGGCTCGCTCGATGGCCTTGGTGACCATCTTGGCTTCAATCGGTTCGTCATCGGGCATCGTGCGGTCCATGACCCAGCTGATGGCGCCGGTGGCAAACAGTCGCAACAGCTCGTCTTCGAGTGAGAGGTAAAAACGGGTGACACCAGGGTCGCCCTGACGTCCACTTCGACCGCGGAGCTGATTGTCGATGCGGCGTGATTCGTGACGCTCGGTACCGAGAACGTAGAGACCACCGGCTTCGCGAACACGAATTGCCTCTTCGTCGCAGATGGGCTTCCACTTGGCCAGAGACTTTTCGAGCGCTGCGTCGAAGCCCTCATCGCCGGGGTTCAAGCCTTCGGCGCGTACGTCGCGAAGGGCCAGCCCTTCGGGGTTACCACCGAGGACGATGTCCACACCACGACCGGCCATGTTGGTCGCTACGGTGACTGCGCCGACTCGACCGGCCTGCGCGACGATTTCGGCTTCACGGAAGTGCTGCTTGGCGTTGAGCACTTCGTGGGCAATGCCGGCCTGCGCAAATGCGCGGGCCAAGAGCTCGGACTTTTCGACCGAGGCCGTTCCCAGCAGAATCGGCTGTCCGGCGTCGTGGCGTTCAATAACTTCAGCGACAATCGCCTGGAACTTGGCCGCTTCGGTCTTAAAGATGAGGTCGGCTCGGTCGTCGCGCTGCGGCGGACGATGAGTCGGGATCGGCACGACCGTCAAGCCGTACGTGGTACCAAACTCAGCCGCTTCGGTTTCGGCCGTACCGGTCATACCGGCCAACTTGTTGTAGAGACGGAAGTAGTTCTGCAGGGTGACGGTGGCCCATGTGTGGTTCTCGTCTTGGATGCGGACGCGCTCCTTGGCTTCAACGGCCTGGTGGAGTCCGTCGTTCCAGCGACGTCCGTCCAGGGTGCGACCGGTGAACTCGTCAATGATCTTCACTTCACCGCCGTCAACGAGATAGTCCTTGTCACGGTGGAACAGCTCCTTGGCCCGTAAGGCCTGGTTGAGCTGGTGGACGTAGTTCGTCGAGACGGCGTCGTAGAGGTTGGTCACGCCGAGAGCGCGCTCGACCTTTTCGATACCTGACTCGGTCGGAATTACCGTCTTCTTCTCTTCGTCAACCTCGTAGTCCTTGTCACGCGTCAAAGTGCGCACGATCGAAGCGAACTGGTAATAGAGCTTGGTGACGTCATCGGCCGGACCCGAGATGATCAGCGGAGTGCGGGCCTCGTCGATGAGGATGGAGTCGACTTCGTCGACGATGGCGAAGTTAAAGCCCCGCTGCACGCGCTGTTCGGCCTGGCGGGCCATGTTGTCGCGCAGGTAGTCAAAGCCGAGCTCGGTGTTCGTTCCGTACGTGACGTCACAGGCGTAGGCGGTCCGCTTGGCCTCAAAGTCTTCGATGTCGGGACCGACGCGACCGACCGTGATACCGAGCCAGCGGTGGAGTCGTCCCATCCACTCGGCGTCTCGCGCGGCCAGGTAGTCATTCACCGTGACGACGTGGACACCCTCGCCCGAAAGAGCGTTCAGGTAGACCGGGAGGGTCGAGACCAACGTCTTACCTTCACCGGTCTTCATTTCGGGAATCCAGCCGAAGTGCAGCGCCATGCCACCCATCAGCTGCACGTCGTAGTGGCGCTGCCCGAGCACGCGGGTAGAGGCCTCGCGCACGACGGCGAAGGCCTCGATCAAGAGGTCGTCCAGGGTTTCACCCTCGGCGAGGCGGGCCTTGAACTCGGTCGTCTTGGCCTGGAGTTGGGCGTCGGTCAGGGCGGCCATGTCGTCGGCCAGGGCGTTGATGGGGTCAACCAGTTCAGTCAACTGGCGGACTCGCTTGCCTTCACCGGCGCGAAGGACCTTGCTAAAGACACTCATAGTGCTACCAAACTACCCTTTTAGCCCTTCGGTGTGGTTGGCTACGGGCAGCTGACCTGGTCTTTGACCCCACACTCGCCTGCGGTGGTGTCCGAGTGGAGTTCGGGCAGCCAAGGCTCTCTCGAACTCGATTCACTCACTTCACCAACTCTCGTCGCGACCACTTTGGTAGCGACGAGGCAGGGCTTACTTCTAAACCGCGCCATGCTCAGCGTCGACAAGACGCCTTACGTGGGTCGTTTCGCCCGCGGCTGGCATCGACTTGCAACCACAGCCTGCCCGTAGCCGGGCCAAGTCTAAGCGAGCCCCTACCGGGGGCGGGGGGCGAGGGCCGACATCACGGCGTATCGAGTGCCGAGCAGCAGAGCCGCCAGCGGCAAGAGGAGTCGTCGGGCCCCTCGGGCCGTGCGGGCCTCAAAACGCAATGCGCTCTGGTGATGCGCCTTGACCATGGCCCGTGGGGCGCGTGAACGCGACACACCTTCGATGTGGGTGACCACGGCTTCCGGGACGACGGCTACCTCCCAACCGGCCCGGGCGAGGCGCCAGCACAGATCCATGTCCTCGGCGAACATGAAGTAGCGCTCGTCAAAGCCACCGACTCGCTGAAAGGCCTCGGTGCGCACGACGAAGAAGGCACCGCTCACCCAGTCGACCTGGCCATTACGACCCGGCGAGCGGTAGCGCTTGGTCGCTGGGTTGTTCGCCCACAGCGGCGCCAAAACGGCGTGGAGTCCGGCCAGGACGATGTTTGGAAAGATACGCAGTGAGGGATACGTCGCACCCGAACCATCGACGATGGTCGGCCCCGCAATGCCGACCTGGGGATGCGTGGCCAGGTGATGTACGAGCGCGGCCACGGCCCCGCGGTGGACCACGATGTCGGGGTTGGAGAGAATCAAAAACTCGGGCGCACCGGCAAAGGCCACTCCCCGATTCATACCCCGGCCGTACCCGAGGTTCATCTCGGTATCGACGAGGCGAACGGGTCGATCGCCTAAGACCGACGCGCTCGAGCCAGTCGTGCTGTTGTCCACGACCACCAGCGACTCGACGCCGTCGGCAATGAGCGAATCAACACATCCGAGCAGGTCCTGCTCGGCGTGAAAGTCCACGACCACGGCGGCCACTGAGTAGCTCACGGCCGAAGGCTCCGGTCTCGTACAAATCGCGCGAGACCATCGTGCCAGTCGGGCATCGGGGTGAAGCCGGCGGCTTCCCACTTGGCGGTACTGAGAGAACTGTGGGCCGGTCGCGTGGCGGCCGGAGCAGGGGTGAGCTCGCTCGTGAGAATTGGCGTGACAAAGTCGGCCGGCGCACCGAAGAGTTCGGCCGCACTGCGCGCCACCTCGTACCACGAGGTCGTGCCGCAGTTCGCCAGGTGCCAGACGCCGCCGGGCCGACGACGGACCAGCGCAATCAGTGCACGGGCCAGGTCGGCGGCGAACGTGGGAGTGCCGATCTGATCGGTCACGAAGCGAACGGGCTCGCCCTTTTCAACGCGATCACCAATTACGTGCAGCACGTTGCGGCCCCGCACACCCATTACCCATGAGGTACGAACGATGGTGTCTTCGGGGCGGCAGAGCTCTTCGCCGGCCAACTTCGAACGGCCGTAGACACCGAGCGGGTTGGTTGCGTCGGTTTCGACGTAGGGCTCTTGCTTGGTTCCGTCGTAGACGTAGTCGGTCGACACGGCGATGAAATGAGCTCCGACGGCATGCGCGGCGTCAGAAAGCGCGCCAGTGCCGAGCGCATTGACGGCAATACACGTCTCCTCATCGGACTCGGCCTTGTCTACTGCGGTGTAGGCCGCCAAGTGAATGATGACGTCGGGTCGGGCCATGGCAACAGTCCGATTAACGGCATCGGGGTCGGTGATGTCGAGGTCGTGGTGGGTCAGTCCCATCACGGCGAACTCGTCGGAACCAATGGGCAATCCATCCGGCTGGAAACTCGGGTCACCGCCCAGAGGCGTTCCTCCCGCGAGAACGTCGAGCAGGTCCTGACCGACCTGGCCGGCGGCGCCAGTGACGAGAACGCGAATCACGATGGCTCCGTCGCTCGCAGGTGAACAATGTCACCAAAGACCACTTCGACGAGACCCTCGTCAGTCTCGAGCAGGAGCAGGCCGTCGTCGTTCACGGTCGTGGCCACACCGTGCAGTGTGTCGTTGGCGCGCTCGACGCGTACGTGGCGACCAATGGTGTCGAGGGCACCGAGGAGTTCTCGCTGTAGTTCTTCGAGTCCCTCAGGTGTATCGAGCAGGGTGCGGCGCTTGTCGAGTTCGCTTAGCAAGAGATCGAGCATGGCCTGGGGCGTGATGGTGACACCGATCTCATCCTTCACGCACGTGCCACCGACGCCTTCGGGGCCGGGCCACTGGAGATTGATGCCGATGCCCACGACGAAGGCCTCGCCATCACCGATGACTTCGGCCAGGAGACCACCGAGCTTGCGGTCGTTCACGACGAGGTCGTTGGGCCACTTGAGTCCTGGCTGAAGCCCTGAGAGACGGACCAGGGCCGTTCGGGCCGACAGGGCCACGGCACTTGCGACAAGGTGGCGGCGATTGGCCGGCAAACTGGGGCGCAACAAGATGGAGGTCAGCAGACTTACACCGCGAGGAGCCTCCCAGCTCCGGTCGAGCCGACCCCGGCCGGCCGTCTGGAAATCGGCACGGGCAACCAGCCCCTCGGCGGCCCCCTCCCGAGCCAGATTGGCCACGTAGGTATTGGTCGAGTCGATCTCGTCGAACTCGCGGACCTGCCAAAGAACGGACTTCATAGGACAAACCTTAGAGTTTCAGTACCGGTGGTAAAAAGTTAGGTCAAAGCAGGCGAGGAGAACTGGTGCTTAAGAAGGTCTTGATTGCCAACCGTGGAGAGATTGCTGTCCGCGTTATTCGTACGTGTCGCGAGATGGGCATTGCCACTGTGGCGGTCTACAGCGAACTGGACCGGGAAGCGATGCACGTCCGCCTCGCCGACGAGGCCTACGCCCTCGGGGGTCAAACGGCCGCTGAGAGCTACTTGAACACCGAGGCCATCTTGGACGTCATCGAGCGCTCGGGTGCTGACGCCGTTCACCCCGGCTACGGCTTCTTCTCCGAGAACACCGACTTCGCCCGTGCCATCACGGCCCGTGGCGTCACCTTCATTGGACCCCCGCCGGAGGCCATCGAGGTCATGGGCGACAAGATTTCATCTCGTATTGCGGCCCAGGCCGCCGGCGTCTCGGGTGTCCCGGGTCGTAACGACACGCTCACCAGTGGTGACGAAGTTGTGGCCTTTGGTAATGAGTACGGCTGGCCCGTCGCAATCAAGGCCGCCTACGGCGGTGGTGGTCGCGGTATGAAGGTCGTCCACTCGGCCGAAGAAGCCGCCGAACTCCTCGAGAGCGCCCAGCGCGAAGCCCTGAGCTACTTCGGTCGCTCGGAGTGCTACGTCGAGCGCTACCTGACCTGGCCCCGCCACGTCGAAATGCAGGTTCTGGCCGACACTCATGGCAACGTGCTGTGGCTCGGCGAGCGTGACTGCTCGGCCCAGCGTCGCCACCAGAAGTTGATCGAAGAGTCGCCGGCCCCCAACTTCCCCGACGAAGTCCGTCGCGCCATGGGCGAAGCGGCCGTCAAGGTCTCCAAGGCCTGCGGCTACGTCAACGCTGGAACCGTTGAGTTCCTCTTTCAAGACGGCGAGTTTTTCTTCCTCGAGATGAACACCCGCCTTCAGGTCGAGCACCCCGTCACCGAGCTCGTCACGGGTCTGGACCTCGTGGAGTGGCAGCTGCGCATCGCCGCCGGCGAAGCACTCCCCTTCGGACAAGATGACATTGAACGTCGCGGTCACGCCATCGAAGTTCGTATTAACGCCGAAGACCCGACCGGTGGTCGCTTCACGCCGTCACCTGGACTCATTACCAAGTTCAATGAGCCCAGCGGCCCTGGCGTGCGTCTCGACGCCGGGTACGCCGAGGGCGACTCCATCAGCCAGTACTACGACAACCTCATTGGCAAGCTCATTGTCTGGGGTCCAGACCGCGACCGCGCTCGTCGTCGACTTCTCCGGGCCATCGAAGAGACTCAGATTGAAGGCGTCGCCACGACCCTGCCGGCCGACGTTGCCATTTTGGAGCACCCCGACTTTGTCGAAGGTATTCACTCGACCAAGTGGGTCGAAGAAGTACTAGACCTCTCAGGTCTAAAGGCTGAGCCGACCGCTGGCGGAACTGACGAGGAGCCCCTTGTTCGTCGCAGCGTGACGGCTGAAGTGAACGGACGTCGCGTCAATGTGCAGCTGTGGCTGCCCGAGGTAGTCGGTACGGCCGCCCCGGCTGCGGCGGCCAAGGGCAAGCCTCGTCGTGGTGGCGGTGGCAGCGTTGCTGGTGCCGGTTCCGGCGCAATCAGCGTGCCGATGCAGGGCACCATCGTCAAGGTCTCCGTTGCCGTGGGTGACACGGTCGAAGTCGGCCAGACGGTCGTGATCTTGGAAGCCATGAAGATGGAGAACTCGGTCAACACCGAAAAGGCCGGCACCGTCAAAGAAGTTCGCGTCGCCGCCGGTGACAGCGTTTCGGCCGGTGACGTCGTGGTGGTTGTTGAGTAATGACGATCCACGATCGCATTCGCGCCGAAGTCGAGCGCAACCGCACCGAGCTGCTTGAACTCAGTCACGACATTCACGCCCACCCCGAAACCGGCTACGAAGAGGTTCACGCCGAGCGCGTAACGACCGCCCTACTTGAGCGCCATGGATTCACCGTCGAGCACGGCGTGGCCGGTCTACCTACGGCCTTTCGTGCCACCAAGGGCAGTGGCTCGCTTCGACTCTCCTTCTGCGCCGAATATGACGCCCTGCCCGACGTCGGCCACGCCTGTGGTCACAACATCATCGCGGCGAGCTCGGTCGGCGCAGCACTGGCTCTCGGCGAAGTTGCCGACGACATCGACTCGACCGTCGTCATTTTCGGCACACCGAGTGAAGAAGGTGGTGGTGGCAAGGTCGACATGATCAATGCCGGACTCTTCAACGACGTCCACGCCTCGATGATGGTTCACCCCTGGCCGGCCGATCGCCTCCAGGCTCAGTGTCTCGCCGTCAACGGCTTTCAGATCACCTTCTACGGCAAGGAGGCCCACGCCTCGGCCGCCCCCTGGGAAGGCCGTAACGCCGTCGACGCCTTGACGCTGACGCAGGTCGCCATTGGACTCTTGCGTCAGCAGCTGCGACCCGGCGACCAGGTTCACCACGTGGTCAAAGAAGGTGGATCCTTTGCGAACATCATTCCGGCCAAGGCCGTGGCTCAGTTCATGTGCCGTTCGATCAATAGTCAGCGTCTGGCCGAGCTCCAGGGCCGTATTGAAAAGTGCTTCCAGGCATCGGCGCTCGCGACCGACACCACCTTTGAAATCGAGATTCTCGGTCACGAGTTCAGCCATATGGAGTCCGACGCCGAACTACTCGCTCTCTATCGTCGTAACGCCGAGTCCTTTGGTCGGACCTTTGAACTCGATGACGAGGGTGGCCCGATGCCGACTATCTCAACCGACATGGCGAATGTTTCACTGGTGACCCCATCGATCCACCCGTTGATCCAGATTGAGACCAACGGAGCCGTCAACCACCAGCCGGAGTTCACGGCGTCGTGCATTACGGCTTCGGCCGACCGCGCCGTTGTGGAGGGTGCGATGATTCTCGCGATGACCGCGAGCGACGCGGCCACCGACGCCAAGGTTCGTGAATCTCTCTTGAAGCGAGCATCGGCATGATTTTGGAACACGCCTGGCTCACCGTGACCAAAGGTCGCGAAGCCGAATTCGAAACTGAAATGGCCAAAGCTTTTGCCATCATTGAGTCGGCCTCGGGATGCCATGGAGCCGAGGTTCGTCGAGTTGTTGAGAGCCCCAACTACGTACTAATCGTCAAGTGGGAAAGTGTGGAAGCGCACATGGAGGGTTTTCGGACCTCCGAGCTGTTTGAGGCGTGGCGGGCCGCTACTCACCACTTCTACTCAGAGAAGCCGTACGTCATTCACTACGCCGAACCAATTCAGCGCTAGTTCTTAACTCGGCTGGTAAACGCCGAACTCTCCACGCAGCGTGTCGGCCACTTCGCCCAGCGTTGCCATGCGTGACAGCGCCGTCTTCATTGGGTAGAGCAGGTTGCTCGAACCACGAGCGGCTGTGGCGAGATCTTCGAGCGCCGCACGAACGGCGTCGTTGTCTCGTCGGACCTTGAGGTCACGCACGCGGGCCTCTTGAGCGCGCTGCTGTTCGACGTCAATGGGAAAGACATCGTTCTTCTGGGTCTGGGTTTCGGTGAACTTGTTGACGCCCACCACGACCTTGTCGCCACGGTCCACGGCTCGCGCAAAGTCGTAGGCGGCCGTTTCGATCTCGTCCTGCATGAAGCGCGCCTCAATGGCGGCTACGGCGCCACCCATGTCGTCAATGCGCTTGATGTAGTCGGTGGCCAGCTGTTCGATTTCGTCGGTCAACGACTCGACAAAGTAGGAGCCGGCCAGCGGGTCGGCCGTGTCGGCGATGCCCGACTCGTAGCCAACGATCTGCTGGGTCCGTAGGGCCAGTTTGGCGGCCTGTTCGGTCGGCAGACCAAGGGCCTCGTCAAACCCGTTGGTGTGAAGACTCTGCGTACCACCAAGGGCGGCGGCCAGGGCCTGCAGCGTGACGCGCACCACGTTGTTCTGGGGCTGCTGAGCTGTCAGTGTTGATCCACCAGTTTGGGTGTGGAAACGCAACATGGCCGAGCGGGGGTCGGTGGCCTTGAAACGCTCAGTCATGACGCGGGCCCAGAGACGACGGGCCGCGCGGAACTTGGCGATCTCTTCGAAGAAGTTGTTGTGCGCATTAAAGAAGAACGAGAGTCGCGGCGCGAAGTCATCGAGCTTGAGGCCGGCCGCCAGGGCCGCTTCGACGTAGGCGATGCCGTTGGCCAGCGTGAAGGCCACTTCTTGGGCGGCTGTGCTGCCCGCTTCGCGGATGTGATAGCCGGAGATCGAAATGGTGTTCCAGTTCGGAATCTCCTTCGCGCAGTAGGCGAAGGTGTCAACAATGAGACGCATCGACGGACGGGGCGGGTAGATGTACGTACCGCGAGCGACGTACTCCTTCAGGATGTCGTTTTGGATTGTGCCGCGCAACTTGTCACCCGAGACACCCTGCTCCTCACCGACGAGCTGGTACATCAAGAGCAGCGACGAAGCCGTGGCGTTAATCGTCATCGAGGTCGTGACCTCGTCAAGGGGCAGACCACTCAGCAAGAGTCGCATGTCCTCAAGCGAGGAGATGGCTACGCCAACCTTGCCTACTTCACCTTCGGCGCGGGCGTGGTCGGAGTCAAAGCCCATCTGCGTCGGCAGGTCAAAGGCACAGGAGAGACCGGTCTGGCCGGCCCCGAGGAGGAACTTGAAGCGCTCGTTGGTCGCCTCGGCCGTGCCGAAGCCCGCGTACTGGCGCATCGTCCAGAGGCGGCCGCGGTACATCGTCGGGTGAACACCTCGGGTGTAGGGGTAGCCTCCCGGCTCACCGAGTTGCGCCGTGGGGTCAAAGCCCTCTACGTCACTGGGGCCATAAGCGGGCTTAATTTCGATGCCCGAATCCGTAAAACGTCCGTCTGCGCTGGTCACAATCCTCAAGGTTAGAGGCTGGCTCAGCGACCAAGTGCCGGCGTGGCACGATAACGAGGTGAGTTCGGCCCCGCAGCGCATCGTCATGGTTCTGCCGAACGACGGGCCGGGCGGTATGCAGGCCCAGGTCCGCACGATCTCGGAGGGTCTCGCCGCCGCTGGACACCACGTCGTGGTCCTAATCGGCGGTGGTCAGTTTGCCGGTGAGCGCGACGGCGTCACCTACCGCATCGCTCCCCCATTGCACAGTCGCCGCCCGTGGGTGTTTCTCAGGGAGCTTCGCCGCATTGTGGCGACCGAGTCGGCCACTGTGGCCCACGGACACGGACTTCGCACCGGACCACTGGTTGCCTTTGCTGGTCGGCAAACCAAGCGTTTCGTAACGTGCCACGGCATCGATCCAGCGGCGATACCGATCCGACTGCTCCGCCTCTTGCGCCGCCTCCCGGTTGTCGTGGTGTCCTGCGGTGAAGGCCCGGCCAGTCAGATGCTCGAGTATGGGCTTGCGAGTCGAGTTCTCAACAATGCCGTAGCGCCATCGACTCACTCGGGTACTCGACAAGCCTTCGATGAACGCTTCGGCACCTCGGGCCAGTTCGTCGCGATGTGGCCGGCCCGCTTCTCAACCCAGAAGGGTCATAAGGCACTTCTCGAATTTGCCGAGGCGCTCCGGGGCGAAAATGTGCAAATTCTCTGCTGTGGTGACGGGCCACTGCGAACCGACCTGGAACGCGAGATCGCCGCGAAGTTGCTCGGTGACATCGTGGTGGTGCGCGACTTTGAGCCAGATGCCAGCCAATGGTTCGAGGCCACCGACTTCTTTGTTCTCCCATCGCTTTGGGAGGGCCAGCCTCTCGTCATGCTGGAGGCGATGCGTGCCGGAGTACCAATCGTCAGCTGGACGCCAGTCGGCGTCGAGCTGTTGCACCCCAGCGCTCGGGTCGGTTCGCCACAAGAGGGTGCCACGCTCGTGCGCTCGTGGATCCGAGACCGCACAAGTGCGAATAGCCAGATTGCCAGACATTACGTTGTGGCCGACCAACACGAACTACCCATCGTGATTCACGAATACGAATCGCTTTATTCTCTGTCTTAGTCATTAGAGGAGTTCTATGTTCTGCACCAAATGTGGCACCGAACACAATGAAGCATTCTGCGCTGTCTGCGGCCAGTCAGCGGACGGTTCGGCGTCCAACGCAACCACCAACGGTCCCGGCACCACGGACCCAGTCACCGGTCTCGCCCTCTCCGGTTGGTGGCGACGCGTGGGGAGCACCATCGTGGACAGCCTGGTTCTGATGCCCGTCGCACTCCTCACCCTCTTTTTCGACCATCACACCAAATCAACGCTGGATAGCACCGGGTTCATCACGTACAGTTCGAGCAACTCAGTAGCCGGAACCTTGATCAAGGCGGCCGGTACCGCGATTTACCTCTATTTCTTCTGGACTGCTCGCAAAGGCGAAACCCTGGGCAATCGCGCGACGGGTACGCGCGTCGTCATGTCCGATGGGTCACCAGTGACTACCGATGCGGCTCTCAAGCGCGTTGGCGTCATAACGGTGCTGGCCGTGGCCCCACTGGCCGGTTCGGCCCTCATCACCCTGGCAGGCATCGGCGGCCTCATAGACCGCGCCTGGCCCCTGTGGGATCCTCGCAAGCAGACCTTGCACGACAAGGTCGCTGACACCATCGTTATTCGCAGTAAGTAAAGAAGCGGGCTTTTCGGCCCGCTTCTTTACTGCGAATGCAGCTCTCGCTACGCCTTTAAGACGGCGTGCGGCATGCAAAATTCGTCGTACTCGGCAATCACAATCTCGCCGGCGTTGTCACCACAGGCCGGACAGGCCGGGTCACGACGGACCTTGAACGTACGGAACGACTGGTCGAGCGCGTCATAACTAAGCAGACGCCCCACTAGCGGATCGCCAAGCTCCAAGATGAGCTTCAGTGCTTCGAGCGCCTGGATTGAACCGATGATGCCGGGCAACACTCCCAACACGCCGGCTTCGGCGCAGCTGGGGGCCAGTTCGGCGGGCGGTGGCTCAGGAATCATGCATCGATAGCACGGTCCGACGTAGGGGTTGAAGATGGTGACCTGACCTTCGAAACGGAAGATCGAACCGTGAACAACGGGAATGCGCTTGAGTAGGGCGGCGTCGTTTACGAGGTAGCGGGTTGGGAAGTTGTCGGTGCCGTCAACGATGACGTCGTAGCCATCGATGATGTCGAGAATGTTGTCAGCCCCGAGACGTACGTCGTAGGTGAGCACTTTGAGGTCGGGATTGAGCGCGCTGAGTGTCTGCTTCGCCGAGTCGACCTTGCGCATGCCAACGCGGTCCATGTTGTGAAGAATCTGACGCTGAATGTTGGAGGCGTCAACGACGTCCATGTCGATAACGCCGATCGTGCCAACGCCGGCCGCGGCCAGGTAGAGGGCGGCCGGAGACCCGAGGCCGCCAGCACCCAGCATCAGCACCTTGGCGTCGAGCAACTTGAGCTGGCCCTTCTCACCGACTTCGGGCAGAAGCAGGTGACGCTGGTAGCGATTGCGCTGGTCCGCCGAGAGCGTGAGTGGCGTCGACCAGGGCAGGCCGTCGTCCTTCCACTTGTTAAAGCCACCGATGACCGAAACGACGTCGGCGTAGCCGAGGTCCTGAAGCGTCTTGGCGGCGAAGGCTGAGCGAGTTCCGCCGGCGCAGTAGATCGCGACGGGCTTGGTCTTGTCGGGGATTCGACCCTCGATGGAGAACTCGAGCTGACCGCGCGGTACGTGGACGGCGTTCGGAACTGCTCCCTGGTCGTACTCGTCGGGTTCGCGCACGTCGAGCATCGTGTATCGATCGAGATTGCTCGCTACGTCAGCGGCCTCGACTTCACGAATTTCAGCCTTCGCGGCATTCAGCAAATCGCGGGGGGTAACCATGGTGAACTCCTTTGCCTCTAAACCTTACCGTTTTAGTCAGGAATTGACAACGGGGCCTTTTAGTCTGCACCTATGGAGTTTTCGGAATTGGCCTCACGTCGACGCATGGTGCGCAGCTTTGATGGCACCCCCGTGCCGAGCGATCAACTCCGCCACTGGTGTGAAGTCGCCCTCTGGGCTCCCACCGCGGGCAATAGTGCCGGTGTTCGCTTCATCGTCATCGAAGCCGATCGCGTGGCGGAGTACTTCGCCGTGGCCACCGACGCCGATTGGCGGGCCTCGGCCCGACGTGCCGAAGGCCTCATGCGAGCCGGTGCTGTCGTGTTGGCCGTGTCACTCCCTTCGGCCTACACCGAGCGCTACGGCGAGGCCGATAAGGCCAGTAGTGGCCTCAGCGACGAGTCGGCCTGGCCCGTCCCGTACTGGCACACCGACGCGGCTATGGCCACCATGCAGCTCTTGCTCGCCGTCGAAGAGGCGTCGTGGTCAGCCTGTTTTTGGGGCAACTTTCGTAACGAGGCGGACATCGTGAAGTTGGCCGGTCTCTCGGGTGAGTGGCGACTCTTCGGTTCGGTGCTCATCGGGCGCGCCGACGAACAAGACCCCCGCTCGGCGTCACTCACTCGAGCGACGCTGTCAAGGAGTGAGCGGGTTCTAGGCCTGCCTTGAACGCTCGATGAGGTACTCGACCAGTGTGCGAGCACCGTAGGCCGAGCCACCGCGCTGGTAGTAACCGCGTGTGGCGTCCATGCGACTCGGACCGGCAATGTCGAGGTGGGCCCACGGCAGTCCATTCACGAAGCGCTGCAAGAAGAGTGCGGCCGAGATCGAACCGGCGCGGCCGGCCTTGCCGATGTTCTTGATGTCGGCCACGTCCGAGTCGATGTGCGATTCGTAGCTCGGGTGCAGTGGCATGCGCCACATAGTCTCGCCACTGCGCTCACTGGCCGCCAGCAACTGGGCGGCCAGATCATCGCGAGAGGCAAAGACGGCGCCGATTTCGTCACCGAGCGCCACCGCCTGTGCGCCCGTCAACGTGGCGACGTCGATGATGGCGTCGGGGTTCTGCTCGGCCGCCAGGCTCAGAGCGTCGGCCAGGATCAGGCGACCCTCGGCGTCAGTGTTGAGCACTTCAACGGTCATACCATTGCGAATCTTCAGCACGTCACCGGGGCGCAGCGCGGCCGGACCGGTCATGTTTTCGGTCAACGGAGCGATGGCCGTGACCCGGATGGGCAGACCCAGCTCGGCGGCGGCGGCCAAAACGGCCGTGACAACGGCGGCGCCCGTCATGTCGGTCTTCATCGTCATCATGCCTTCGCCAGTCTTGAGCGACAGACCGCCGGAGTCAAAGGTCACACCCTTACCCACGAGGATGATGTGGGGCTGGTTGGCGGTGCTCGGCGGCGTGTAGGTCGCAATCACCAGTCGAGCCGGTTGGGCTGAGCCCAGGTTGACGCCAATGAGGCCACCGAGGCGCTCTTCGGCAATCTTGGTGTCCTTCCAGATCTCAACGTCAACATGAGGCAGACCCTCGAGACGCTCCTTGGCAAAGGTGGCAAAGGCCTTGGGTGAGAGGTCTTGCGCCGGCATGTCAACGAGGCGCTTGGCCCAGTTGGCTCCGTCGGCCACTAGGGAACCGATCTGCACGCCACGGGCCACGTCGGCCTGGGCGTCAGCAGCCCCTTCGCCCACGAGCACCAGCGACGCGGTGGCCGCCGACTCGGGCTTCTTGTAGTCGTAGCTGGCGAGGATGAGGCCCTCAGTAATTGCCTGGCTGCTCTGAGCGAGCGTGGCGTTCGGCGTGAGTGAAACGAGCAGAGCGGCCGGCGTCTTGGGCTGGACCTTGGCCACGGCCGCACCGAGCTGACGCCATTGTTCTAGCGTCGTTTCGTTGCCGTTGGTGACCATCAAGACCAAGGTGGTGTCCGAGAAGTTGCGCAGTACGGCGGTCGATCCCACTTTGGTCTTCAGACCCTGGGACTCACACCACTCGGCCGTGAGGGCGGTGGGGAGCGTGACCCCCGCGATGGTGGCGGGGACGCCGTCGGCGAAGGCCAGCGTGCCCTCACGAGTAACGAGTGGGACGGCGATGACCTTGAAGGTTTCGAGGTCGGTCAGTTCAGCCAGGTTGACGCTACGGGTCATGGGCACTTCACTTTCACTTAGAGGGCGGACTTGGCCGTCCGATGAATAGGTCCTTCGGCAAAACGCGCCATCGTCCACACCAAATCGCTCAGGCGATTGAGATAGGCAACAACGAGTGAGTTCTCTAGAGGGTAGGTCACGGCTACGCGCTCGGCACGGCGAATGACGGTGCGGGCTACGTCAAGGGCGGCCGATTGTTGATTCTCACCGGGCACGATGAACTCTTTGGGCAGTTCGAGCTGGGCCGTCAACTCATCAATCGAGGCCTCGAGGTGAGCCACCATTGCGGGCGTCACCAGCGACTTGCCGGCTTCGAGCTTGTGGCGGTTCTCCGGCAGCGTGGCCACTTCGGCCATCAGGACCCAGAGGTCTCGCTCGAGGTGCATCAAGAGGTTGTTCAAGACCGAGTCGGCCGGCTGGAGCGAGCGGGCCCAACCGAGCGCGGCCTGCGACTCGTCGACGGCACCGTTCACTTCAATTGGGTCGGCACTCTTTTGAACGCGTCCACCAAAGTAGAGACCCGTTGTGCCGTCATCGCCATCGCGGGTATAGATCTTCACCGGTCCAGCGTACCGGTGACCTCGAAATCTGGACCCGTGCAGAGAGTGATTTCTTTGGGTCTTTTGGGCGCAGAACGGTAGCCTTAGAGCCACATCATGGCAAACCATCTCCCGTACCCACGCCCGCTCGAAACCGACCCGTATTTGACGGCGCTCTCCCAGCGAGCCCTCATCTTTGACGGCGCTACGGGCACCAATCTCCAGCTCGAGAACCTGACGGCGGCCGACTTCGGCGGCGACAACCTCGAAGGCTGCAACGAGCTGCTGGTGTTGACTCGCCCCGACGCCATTGAACGACTCCACCGTTCCTTCCTCGACGTAGGTGTTGACGTCATCGAGACCAACTCCTTCGGTTCATTCTCCGTTGTTTTGGCTGAGTACGGCATTGCTGAAAAGGCCCACGAACTCGCCATCACTTCGGCCCAGATCGCTCGACGCGTCGCCGACGAGTACGCCTCGCCCGGCTCACCAAAGTTCGTGGCCGGCTCCATCGGGCCTGGTACAAAGTTCCCGACCCTCGGCCAGATTTCCTACGACGAGCTCTCGGCCTCCTACGAAGAACTCGCCTACGGACTACTCGAAGGCGGCGTTGACGTCCTGCTCGTCGAGACCATGTTTGACCTGCTGTCGGGCAAGGCTGCGATTAATGCCTGCCACCGCGCCATGGCCCGCCACGGACGCATCGTTCCGATTCAGGCCCAGGTCACCATCGAGCTGACCGGCCGCATGCTGCCCGGCACCGAAATCGGCTCGGCCATTACCTCGCTCTTGCCCCTCGGCGTCAGCGTGCTCGGTCTCAACTGCGCCACAGGCCCGGTTGAGATGCACGAGCCCCTCCGCCAGCTCTCCGACACGGCCCCGGTGCCCCTGGCCTGCCTGCCGAACGCCGGTCTCCCGAGCGTCGTCGACGGCAAGATGCACTACGACCTCACGCCCGAAGGTCTGGCCGAGCACCTGGCCCGCTTCGTGGCTGACTACGGCGTCGCCGCCGTTGGTGGCTGCTGTGGCACGACTCCCGAGCACCTCAAGCATGTCGTTGACGCCGTGAGCAAGGTGACCCCCGCCAAGCGCACCCCGGTGCTCGAGCCGTCGGTCTCGTCGATCTACTCCTCAACCCCGTACCACCAGGACCGCTCGGTTCTGCTCGTTGGTGAGCGCACCAACGCCAATGGTTCGAAGAAGTTCCGCGAAGCCATGCTTGAGGGTGACTGGGACACCTGCGTCTCCATGGCTCGCGATCAAGTCAAGGAGGGCGCCCACATTCTGGACGTCTGCGTGGACTACACCGGCGCCGACGGCGTCTCGGACATGGACCTGTTGATGGCTCGTCTCTGCACGCAGTCTTCGGTGCCGATCATGGTTGACACCACCGAAACGGCCACCGCCCGTGCCGCGTTGACCTGGCTCGGGGGCAAGGCCATCTTGAACTCGGTCAACCTCGAGGAGGGTCAGGGCGAAGGGACCCGTCTCGACGGCTTCTTGTCACTCGCCGCCGAATTCGGTTGTGCCGTGGTGGCCACCTGCATCGACGAAGAGGGTCAGGCCCGCACCGCCGACTGGAAGGTCCGCGCCGCCACGAACATCACCAACTTGGCCGTGGCTAACTACGGCCTCGACCCCCGCGACGTCTTTATTGACCCGCTCGCCCTCCCCCTCTCCACCGGTATGGAAGAGTCCCGTCGGGACGGAATCGAGACCATTGAGGCCATTCGCCGCATCAAGGCCGAACTGCCGGGCGTCCAGACCATCCTCGGACTCTCGAACATCTCCTTCGGTCTCAACCCGGCGGCCCGTCAGGCTCTCAACTCGGTCTTCCTTCACGAAGCGGCCGAAGCGGGCCTCGACGCCGCCATTGTTCACGCCTCCAAGATCTTGCCGCTGGCTCGCATCGACGAACGAGTTCGCCAGGTCTGCCTCGACCTCATCTACGACCGCCGCACCGAGGGCTACGACCCGCTCAGTGAACTGCTCGCCCTCTTTGAAGGTGTGAAGGCCACCGACACGACCAAGAGCAACCTGAACGACCTGCCACTGCGGGACCGACTCCGTCGACGCATCATCGATGGCGTTCGCTCGGGCCTCGAGGGCGACCTCGACACGGCCATGGCCGAAGGACTGGCTCCCCTCGAGATCGTGAATGACATTCTGCTGGACGGCATGAAGGAAGTTGGCGAACTCTTTGCCACCGGCGAAATGCAGCTGCCCTTCGTGCTCCAGAGCGCCGAAACCATGAAGGCCGCCGTGGCCCACCTCGAACCGTTCATGGAAAAGTCCGACCAGGGCGGACGCGGCAAGGTCGTCCTCGCCACCGTAAAGGGTGACGTGCACGACATTGGCAAGAACCTCGTCGACATCATCCTCACCAACAACGGCTACGAGGTCGTGAACCTCGGCATCAAGGTCGGCATCAACGAGATGCTGGCCGCCGTGGACGAGCACAAGGCCGACGCGCTCGGTATGAGTGGACTGTTGGTGAAGTCAACCCTCATCATGCGCGAAAACCTTCAGGTAATGAACGAACTCGGTTACGCCGACCTCCCAGTTCTGTTGGGCGGGGCCGCACTGACTCGCACCTACGTCGAGCGCGACCTGCGCGAGGTCTACAACGGCCGCCTCTTCTACGGCAAGGACGCCTTCGAGGGTCTCCGTGTCTTGGACCGCCTCGGTGAAATCAGGAAGAATGACGAAGTCGATGAACTCTTTGGTCGCGAGATCTCCGAGCGCAAGGTGCCCCGCCGCAGCCGCGACGGCATGGCGCCCAAGCCCGATGGACTGCCCCACCGCAGCCCCGACGTCGACGAGAACAACGAACTCTTCACGCCCCCATTCCTCGGGTCCCGAGTAGCCAAGGGAATCTCGATCGACGAGATCTCCGAGTTCTTGAACCTCACGGCACTCTTTCGCAACCAGTGGGGCTTTCGACCCGAAGGTGACGAAGACGACAACGCCTTTAAGACCCGCGTCAAGGCCACGTTGCGCGAACAGCTGGCCCTCGCAAAGGCCGACGACCTGCTGATTCCTCAGGTCGTCTGGGGCCACTTCCCCGTGGCGGCCGATGGTGATGAACTCGTCGTCTTCACCGACGACACCCGCACCGTCGAACAGACTCGATTTGTCTTCCCCCGCCAGCACCAAGAGCCCTTCTTGTGTATCTCGGACTTCTTCCGGTCGGTACAGAGCGGCGACAAGGACTACGCCAGCTTCATGCTGGTCACGATGGGTTCACGCGTGAGCGAGCGCTGCCAGGAGCTATTCGCCGAGAATCGCTACACCGACTACCTCATGCTGCACGGTCTCGGTGTTGAAATGGCCGAGGCCCTCGCGGAACTCTGGCACAAGCGAATTCGCGAAGAGCTCGGCTACGTCGATCAGGATGGACCGACTCTCACGGGTCTATTCCGTCAGCAGTATCGAGGCGGCCGCTACTCGTGGGGCTATCCCGCTTGTCCGGACTTGACCGACAACGCCAAGGTCGCCGAGCTCCTCGGAGCCGGACGAATCGGCGTTGAGGTTTCCGAAGGCTTCCAGCTCCACCCCGAGCAGACCACCGACGCCATCATCTGTCACCACCCGCAGTCCAAGTACTTCGTCGCCTAGTCACGCCCGCTCCTTCCCCTGCGCCCAGGTCGGGGCAGGGGAAGCGAGGATCGAACCGTCGAGCTCGGTCGGACTTAAGAGAGACTTCCCGTGGTGTTGCGCGCCACACTTTGTGGGTACGACGCGGAGACACCCGTGAGTCCTGCCGTCGTCTTGTCGGCGCCGAAGATGTAGCGGATCTGCGCAATGACAGCTTGCTGAATTGGCAGCCACGACGTCGTTGCGGGCTCGGCGGGACTGAAGCATCCGTCCGTCGCGAGCACCGACAAATTAGACGGGAGCGTGATGTTCAACGCGTTAGCGAGAGCCACAAGACCGCCCTCGCCCGGATCGATCTGGCAGAGATCGCTGAAGGCCTGGTGACCAGCGTGCGTAAGTTCGATGAGACGGCGTGACCCGGTGAGTGAACTGTAGGCACTCTCCATTGCTGACACCGATACCACGTTGTCGATTTGCCCCGCAATCAACAGTCCAGGCATCTGAGGCACCGTGGTGAACGGTGCGCTCAAGTTCTGAGTCCATGCACCAATAGAGGCGCCAGCCAAACCAATGAAGCCCTTCAGCGTTGACTTCTTGGCGTTGAGCGACGTCTCCATTGAGGCCAGACGCTCAACGGCTGACCCACCCGCGGAGTGACCGACCGCAATCACACGGGCAGCGTCTACGTGCGTCGACGCGACTCCAAACTTCTTGGCCTTGGCGGCAGCCATGACGGCCTGGAGGTCGTAGACATCGGCATTGGTGTTGGAGGTCACAGCCGGGATCGCCGCGAGAAGGTTGACGACCTGCGTCAAGTTGCGGCTTGGGCTGTCGGGGGCGGCCACGATGTATCCCCAACTAGCGATTGCCGTGGTGAGGAAGGTCGACTGGTCGCGGAAACCGGCGTAGCCGTGAGAGAACAGAACGAGCGGAAACTTGCCCGCTGCCGGTGTGGCCTTGCTGTAGGCATTGGTCACGTAGGTCGCCTTGGCCGCATTAGCCCGGCTGGCATCGTCCTTAGTCAAGAGACCCTGCAGGAAGCCCGGCAGCCAGGTGCCGACGTTGTAGGAACTCTTTGTCGTACCGCGCTTGGCAGCTGGGTACCAGATGTCAACCTTCGTGGTGTAGGTGACGCCCGATGGACTGGGAACAGTGACGCTCACCGTAACCGTGTCAACACCAACGGCGTAGGGACCCGCGGCCGAGAACGTTGAACCGTTCAGGGTCTTCACTTTGACGTACGTGTCGCCAAAGGAGTCCTTGGGCGGCGTCGCCGCCGACGCAATGGTGGCCACACTGAGTAGGCCGCAGCTAAGGGCAATTCCAATCAACTTTTTCATGATTTCCTCTCGACGTAACTCGTGTTGATTATGACAAACGTGGGCTCAACCGCCGTTGCCGGCCGCCTCGTAGTTGCGACAGGGCTGACCGCGGTTTGAGGTGCATGCGGGCTGAGCATCCGTCGGCGTGATTCCGGCCACTACGGGCAGTACGAGCGACGAGGCACCAAAGTAGATGGTGTTCGTAACGGCGCCACCAGTGTCAAAGGTGCCAAATGCCCACGATGGACGATCTCCACCGGGCGCGCTGATCGTGATTCGAATCTTCGATCCCGAACGGAACGTGAAGGCAATCGGATTGATTGGGACCCGAACGTTCACTGGCGTGCTTGGGGTCAAGTTCTGCGCCTTAGCGGCCGTGTAGAGCGGCACGGGCGCGAAGACCGTTGAAGCCTTCGCGTCCAAAGTGCGGTA
>CANGMP010000011.1 GCA_947455165.1 Acidimicrobiaceae bacterium
CTGGCAGTCAACGTCTGGCAGGCTCGTCTGTGTGAACACCGCTGGCACAACCTGTTCGACCAGCTCGCCCTCGGCCACGACCACCCTCTACTCCTACGACGCAGACGGTCATCGGGCAACCAGTTCCAACAACGGCGTGACCAACGCTTTTATCTGGGACACCGGCGCCTCGCAGCTGCTCGCTGACTCCACGCACGATTACGTCTATCTCCAGGGCTCCGTCACCCCCGATCTGCAGATCAACCTCACGACCGGCACCGTTGATCTGCTCATTCAGGACCAAAACGCCAACACCAGGGGGGTCGTGCAAGTCACGGGAGCCACCAGCGCACTCAACGGCACAATCGTTAACTACATCGACTACGACGCCTACGGCAACGCCATCACTCAGTCGGGAGGCTCCATCAACCCCGGCGGCATGGCCAACGGGGGAGTCTCAACTGACATCTCCACCGCCTTCGCCTTTGGCGCGGGCTACTTAGACGCCTCCAACCTCACCTACCTCGTCCACCGTTACCTGGATAACGAGTCGGGGCAGTTCATCAGCGTCGACCCACTGGTTGATCAGACTCGAGAGGCCTATGTCTATGCGGGGGATGGGCCAGTGATGGCGATTGATGCGATGGGAACAAGCACAGATATGACGAAGGTGAGTCAATGGGCTAGCCAGCACGCACATGATCCGAAGTCGAGTAACGGCTCTAATCCCGACTGTACTAATTTCGTTTCAACTGCACTCCATATCGGAGGATTCAGAGAGACAGAGTCTGGGTGGGGCCTAGTTGCCCAGTACTTGCATCGGAATAATCCTGATGCTTGGTTTCGGCACCAAATTCCTTCAAAAGCATGGGCGAATGCTCACAGTTTCTTTAGCTTTCTACAGTTAAAGAATGCCAAGGTAGTTAAGAGTCAATGGGGGCTAGGCGTTAAAGGTAGTTTAGATACCTTGATCCCCCCTGCCTCCGCCAAGCCTGGTGATATCATCTTTGCAAGTTGGAATTCGGGCTCGTCTGGCCAAATCTCTCATGCGGGAGTGATTGTAGATTGTCAATCTGCATCCCAATCTTGCACCAATGGTCTAGCCATTGCGCAACATAGCAGTAATACCATTGACTCATTTATGGACTGGAGAAACTGCTCGGAAACTAATCCAGGTGGCGAGACATACGCCTGGATACTAAGACCGAAAGAGTGGTAATGAAGCGATTTAGCCACTCTAGATTCCTCCTGATCACTGTGCTGGTAGTCGTTTCAATTGCCTTCCTAGGATTCACGCAATTTGTAAGAAGCTTGGATGCGGGTATCCATCGATACAATGGCCCAATTGGCAGCGCTCATTTCAGCACCCCAATCGGCACAGCGCGACATTGGTTTCAGTACGCTACTAATAATCAGTGGGCTGAGTTTCAGTCATTAAATGTGGCCCCAAGAATGACATTCGGTCGGGCACCTAAGTTCACGAATATTCACTGTTTGCTTGATTTTCAAAATGATGGTAAAGCAAAGGTGACATGTTGGTTTAAAAGAATCCAGAACAACTCAACATGGGATGGAATTGATGCGTGGTCACTTGATCTCGTCCAAAATGGGCATGGGTATTGGCTCGTAGCGAGCGGTGGCCAGGGGTAAACAGAACTTAGACCTTCGTCGGTTGAGGTAGTTGTCCATCGGGTTGACAGGCGAATGATCCCATTCAGTTGGTTGTTTTCTTAACGCTAAAGAATCCAAGCTGGGTTAGAAATTGCTGTTGTAGAATATTTCTGCTGCGAACTTGCCATGAGTATCCTCTTGATTGATGTATAGATGGGCCGGTGATGGGGATTGATCCGATGGGGCTCAAGGGCTGGTATTGCGTGGCAGGTGTTTCGGCTTACTTCAAAGGCAATAGGTATGGTGAGGCCCACGGTAAATGCTCCAGGAAAAATCATGGCAGTAGGGTCAAAGTACGTAAATTGACACGTCCAGCAAGATCGATAGGAGGAAGCTTTTCCACTTCCGTGTCAGCATCATGGATTATCGGTGACCTCGAGATAACACTAAAAGTCACGGCTTCCGCAAGTTCAGCGGGCAGCTCGGGCTACTCTGTCGCAATTAACACTGACGGCTCCGTGGACATGGTGAGCCCCTCGGGATCTGTAACGCAGGCTTCTGACAAGAGTTGGATTACAAGCGCGGCAGGAGTAGCAGTCGGAAATAATGGAGCGACGTCATATAGCCACCAGATTGGTCAAGACTTATCAGTGAAAGCCAATGGAATTAGCTTCACATTACGCGAAGACTTATCGGTATCACACCAGAGTACCGACTCCAGTGGTGGATCTTGGAACGTCACAGGCATCGTAGTGTTAGGAGCAGTGGTTGTTGTGGGTGTTTTGTTCTTCCCTGAGGTTACTGTTGGAGGGATAATTGTACGAGGTGTAGCGGCAGCGGCAGCTTGATATTTTCGAAGTAGTAACTAAAAAGAGAGATAGTCTCAAATGAAAAACGAAGAAGAACAAGGAATAAATCTATACTTCGCCGTCTTGATTGTCAGGCGAATAAAATTTATGATTATTTTTCTGGTACTGACAGTTTTCTTTTATCTGAACATCATCCCACATGCTGAATATCAATTGATGGCAAATGTTATTGCTTGGCCATTGCTAGGTTTTGTTGTATATCTCCGAGTTAAAAAGGAGATGCGTAGTATCTATAGGCAAGGGAAAGCTGATCTGAGCTTGGAAAATGATTGCGCAGAATTCTCCCTTCCAGGAATTGCACTGAAAGTCAGGTTGGATGAAGTGCAGTCTCCAAAAGAACTTGAGAAATTCAATTTTGTGATAATTCCTAGAGGAATTATTTGGTTATCCGAACTCGACTATCGCAAGCTTCTGAATCACGACGGGAATCTTGGACACTAAACCCTCTGAGAGGATGTGTCTATGTCAGGTTCAACCCGTTATTCACCGGAGTTGCGTGAACGAGCAGTGAGGATGGCGATCGAAAACCGCGCGGACTACAAGTCCGAGTGGGCGACGTTCGTCGGCGTCAGCAAGCTCTTCGGCATGTCTCCCGAAACACTCAGATCGTGGGTGCGCAAAGCCCAGATTGACTCTGGGTCTCGCCCGGGACTTTCGTCCGATGAGCGTGCCAAGCTCAAGGCCCTCGAGCGTGAAGTGAAGGATCTGCGCCGCGCAAACGCCATTTTGCAGGATGCATCGATTTTCTTCGCGACTGCGCTCGACGGTCAAACAAAGAGGTAGTTGCTTACATCGAGGCTCGAAAGGCTCGAAAGGCTCGAAAGGCTCGATGGGGGGTCGAGCCGATCTGCAGAGCTTTGCAGTTCGCTCCCAGCACCTACTACGAAGCCATGGCTCGACTGCCGAGCGCTCGCGCCCAACGTGACGAGGTTCTAAGACCCGAGATCCACCGCGTGCACCAAGCCAGTCTCGACGGTTGCTACGGCGCCAAGAAGATCTGGAAGCAGCTGCAGCGTGAGGGCATCACGGTGGCCAACTGCACGGTGCGCCGACTCATGAAGCAAGAGGGTATTACTGGCGTTCGTCGCGGACGGCAGTTCAAAATCACGACTATTGCTGATGAGAACCAACTACGACCCAACGACCTCGTGGACCGCCAGTTCGTCGCCTCAGCGCTGAACCGACTCTGGGTCGCTGACCTCACCTACATCAAGACCCACACCGGGTGGACCTACGTGGCCTTCATCATCGATGTTTTCTCGCGCAGCATTGTTGGTTGGCAGGCGTCAACGTCGCTGCGCAGCGACTTAGCCATTGATGCTCTCGAGATGGCGATCTACTCGCGACAACATCACGATCTATCCCACTTGGTTCACCACAGCGACCTGGGCGTTCAATAATTAAGTATTCGCTACTCCGAGCGGCTCGGCAGCGCCGACATCGTCGCCTCGGTTGGATCCAAGGGCGACAGCTACGACAATGCCCTCGCCGAATCCTTCAACGGTCTCTACAAGAATGAGCTAATTCACCGCAAAGGACCCTGGCGCAACATCGAGCACGTCGAATGGGCGACGCTCACCTACATCGACTGGTTCAACCGACGACGCATCCACGAGTCACTCGGCCACGTCACGCCAACCGAATTTGAAGACGCCTACTATGCAGTTAACGAGTCAGAGAGCCTGGCCGTTATGGAAACGATTTAGTCTCCAAGAAACCCGTCCGGCTTCACATAATGAAGGACAGACACTGGTTGCGTCGATCGAGTGGTCGAATGGGGAATTCAGAGGCCCTAGGGCTTAGGGCAAAGCTCGTCGCGCAACTGGCGCTTCAAGATCTTTCCTGCCGGATTACGTGGCAGGGGCTGGTCGTAGAAGAAGATGTGCGTCGGCACTGAGAACTTCGCGAGGCGCGCAGCTACGTGCTTCATCAACTCTTCGGCTTCAACCTTGTGGCCGGGGCGAACCACAATCACGGCGCCAACTTCCTCGCCCAAGACGGGGTGGGGAACGCCGATGACTGCGGCGTCGGCTACGGCGGGGTGCTCGAACAGCGCGCCCTCAACCTCGACGGAGTAGACGTTCTCGCCACCGCGAATGATCATGTCCTTCGCGCGGTCGACGATGTAGATGAAGCCGTCCTCGTCAATGCGAGCGACGTCGCCGGAGCGCAGCCAGCCCTTGGTGAAGGTCTTGGCCGTCTCTTCGGGCTTGTTCCAGTAGCAACGAACGACGTTTGGGCCCTTAATCCAGAGCTCACCGGTGACGTCTGGACCCTTCGGCAGGTCGGCACCGGGCTCGTCTCCCTCGTAGTCCTCGGGAACAATTGCCACGTCACAGACCGGAATGGCCGGGCCGCACGAGTCGGGCTTGGCCACGTAGTCGGGACCTGAGTTGAGCGCCACAGCCGCTGAGGTTTCAGTAAGGCCGTAGCCGTTGCCGGGCTGTCCGCCAGGAAAGGTCGCACGAATGCGGCGAACGAGCTCGGGCGGTGCCGGCGCGCCACCGTAGGAGACTGACTTCACGCTCGACGTGTCGAACTGCTCAAAGTCGGGGTGATCCAAGATCTGCATGGCAATGGTCGGAACGCCACCGAAAGTGGTGATCTTTTCGTTCTGGATGAGAGCCAACGCTTGGCCGGCATCAAAGTGGTGCGACATGACGAGCTTGCCGCCCGATGCGGTATTGGCAATCATGACGGCCAAGCAACCAGTGGCGTGGAAGAGCGGAATGTTTAAGAGGTACGCGTTCTGGATGCTCTCGCCCTTGTCGTCCACGTTGCCGCCACCAAAGCGCAGTGTGCTGCGCTGACCCGAGAAGATCAGGTTCATCAAGTTGGTGATGGCGTTGCGGTGGGTTCCAACGGCGCCCTTGGGGCGACCGGTCGTGCCCGAGGTGTAGAAGATTGTGGCGTCGTCGTCGGTGTCGATCTCAACGGCCGGGGCCGCGACGTCGTCGGCCACAGTGCCCATCACTTCGTTGAAGTCACGAATGGCGATACGTGCGTGTGCCGCGCCGAGTTCGGGCTTTTGGCCACGGTGTTCGGTGATAACGAGAATCGTCTCGAGTTCGGGGATTTCGTCGAGGTGGGGACGAATTCGCTCAAGGCGTGCTTCGTCGACGATGGCCACCTTGGTTCCCGAGTCGCTGAGGCCGTAGGCCAGCTCTTCGCCGGTCCACCACGCATTGATTGGCACGGTGATGGCGCCACTGAGGACTGATCCCCAGAATGCCACGACCCATTCGGGCAGGTTGCGAGCCGCAACGGCGACGCGGTCACCCTTGACGACGCCGAGTTCGATCAGACGGTGCGCCATGGTGGCCGCCATCTTGTAGTGCTGGCCAAAGGTGTAGCGCTCGTCTTCGTAAACAAGGAAGTCGGCGTCGGTGTGCCGGAGCGACAGGTCTAGGACGGTCTTGAGGCTGGCCGGCGCGTGCTTCCAAACTCGGTACTCAACACCACGGATGGCGACGGTGTCCATTTCGAACATCTGCCCGGCGGCGGTCATTTGGTCATCGGCCTCGGCAATGCTGAGAATCTGTTCAGTCACGGGTGCTCCTTGTTCGTTGCGAGATTACTAAAGGCTGGTTGGCTGGAAGAGTTGCTCGCGGTAATAGGCCAACTCAGCAATCGATGCTCGAATGTCATCGAGCGCCCGGTGGATTGACTCTTTCTGAGGTCGCTTCGCCACGCGTTCGGGGTACCAGCGCTGGCCGAGTTCCTTGATGGTAGAAACATCGACGTTGCGATAGTGGAAGTACTGCTCGAGTTGTGGCATGTACTGCTGCAAGAAGCGGCGGTCGGTACCAATGGAGTTCCCGGCCAATGGAATGACTCCGGCTTCGCTAGAAATGTCCATCAGGAACTTGAGCGTGGCGGCTTCGGCTTCGGCCACACTCAGCGTGCTGCTCTTGATCTCTTCGAGTAGGCCCGAGGAGGTGTGCATTTGGGTGACAAAGTCACCCATCTCGGCCATCTCGGCCTCATTGGCGTGAATGACGAGGTCCGGACCCTCGGCGATAATGTTCAATTCGTCATCGGTGACAATCGTGGCAATTTCCACAATCACGTGGCGTTCGGGCTCAAGCCCGGTCATTTCGAGATCTATCCAAACCAGCACAGTGCGAGACTAGCCATATTCCAATGGACGCCTAGAAAATCGACTTGTAGCCTTGCGCTATGAAACTCCAGGTCCAAGTGCTGAGCGAGATGGCCCAAGTGCCCGTCTACGCCCATCCCGGTGACGCTGGTTGCGACCTCATCGCGGCCGAGGCCGTTCGCCTGCCCGCTCGGGGTGGCCGAGCGCTCGTCGGCACTGGTCTCGCCATTGCCGTGCCTGAGGGCCACGGCGCTTTCATTCTTCCTCGCTCCGGTCTCGCCGCGAAGCACGGGGTGACCTGTTCAAATGCCCCCGGTCTCATTGATGCCGGGTACCGCGGCGAAGTACGCGTCGCTCTGGTCAATCACGACCCCGAGCATGATTACGAAATCAACGTTGGCGACCGGATTGCGCAACTGGTGATTTTGCCAATCCCGACCATTGAGTTTGTGGTGAGTGAATCGTTGCCCGAGGCCACTCGGGGCGCTGGCGGTTTTGGGAGCACGGGCAAGTGAGCTACAAAGTCCTCGACCCTCTCGACTCGGCATTCGTCACGCTCGAAGTGCCGGGCGCCCCCTTGCACATTGGCGTGATCATTGAGATGGACGTTCCCGACGACGGCCTTGACTCCAAACAACGCTTCGAAGTACTGCGCGCCAATATCGCCGCCCGCCTCCATGAGATACCCGTCCTAACCAAGCGCGTTCTGCGAACACCTTTTGACCTGGCGTGGCCCGTCCTGGCCGAAGACCCTGATTTTGACATCAACGCCCACGTCATCCGCCGTGCCGTAACGAGTCCCGGTGGGGAAGAGCAGCTCGACGCGTTGGTGGCTCGAGTGATGTCACGCGAGCTCGCCCCCGACCGCCCCCTGTGGGAGCTCAACTACATCGAAGGGTTGGCCGACGGCCGAGCGGCCATTGTGATGAAGGTCCACCACGCGCTGGCCGACGGTGTTTCCGGCGCGGCCACCTTTGCTGGCCTCTTTGACCTCAGTCCCGAAGTTCGTCAACCAGAGCCGCCGCAGAACGTTCCGGCCCCCGACCCGCTGCCAACCCCGCTTGAGCTTCTTGGTCGCACTGGCAGCGAACTGCTCAAGCGCCCAGCCGCACTCCTTGAGGTGCTCGGCGCCGCCCTGGAGCGTGCCGCCGACTTGGTTGAGGGCGCGGCAGAGTCCCTCGCCGGACGCGAGGACGAGAGTCACCAGCCTTCAATCTTCCAGGCCAAGACCACGTCGATCAACGGAACGCCCGGCTACGCCAAGCAGTTCAAGCGTCTCCGAGTTGATCTCGTCGAAGTAAAGCGCGCGGCCAAGAGTCGTGGCGTGTCAGTGACCGACTTTGTAATGGCCTCAGTCTCGGGCGGGCTGCGACGCCTGTTCGAAGCCCGAGGTGAGCTCCTCGAGGCGGACCTCGTGGCCTTTGTGCCCATCAGCGTTCGTCGCGAGGGCGCCGAAGGTGAGATGGGTAACCAGATTTCGGCGATGCTGAGCGAACTTCGGGCCGACATTGAGGACCCCGAAGTGCGCATTGTCACCATTGCGGCGTCCTCCAAGGCCTCCGCGCAACTACAGCGGGAAAAGAGTGCCCAGCTCTTAATGAACTTGGCCAACGCCGCCGGCCCGACGGTCGCATCGGTGGCCGGTCGCTCGCTCGCTGCACTGCAGCTCTTCGAACACCTACCACCGGTGGCGAACCTCACCGTTTCGTCAGTTCCGGGACCTCCGATTCCACTCTGGCTGAGTGGTCATCAGGTCCGTACAGTGGCGCCACTCGGGCCCCTGATGGCCGGACTGGCGCTGAACGTTACGGTCATCTCGTACTGCGAAAACCTGGAGTTTGGGCTGTTGGCCTGTGCCCGCAAGGTGCCTGAATTGGCCGCCCTCCGTGACATGATCGAAGAAGAGGTCAACTACTACTTAAAGGCGCCCGCCCCGGGGGTGGAGTTGACCCCCGGCGAAGTCGGCTAAAGTGGAAGTCCTGCGGTAGTAGCTCAGTTGGTAGAGCGCAACCTTGCCAAGGTTGAGGTCGCCGGTTCGAGACCGGTCTACCGCTCCAGAATGCCCCCTCGAAAGAGGGGGCATTTTTCTATTCCCGGGCGCTACTCGCCGGGTCCCAGCCAAGCACGAACGTGCCACCCGGCGTCGTGACTGGGAGTGGTATGGCGAAGGGGTCGGGAAGCGAACGGGTTCCCTCGATGGCCTCGGCCTCGCGATAGAGATCATCGACCAACGTCCAAATTGAATCGTCGTAGAGGGAAAGGTCGTCTGACAACGCAATGAACCCTGAACTGGCGAGCGCTGTTTCTCGCACGACGAGGCGTTCGACCTCGGTGAGGTCGGTTTCGACCGGGCGCACCAGCACGCAGTCAGGATCGACAGCAAACCAACGACGGTGCAGCGGCGCGCGAAGCAGTGTCGCTTCCACGGCATTACGAGCGGCCACGGTGTTCTCTTCGAATCCGGGAAAGAACTCCCGGGGTTCGAAGAACGGTGCCACGTCTTCGGAGACGCGCATGGCGTCCACAAAGCCGACTGCGCTGAGCAGGGGGCTACCGCAACCCAACAGGTAGGCGTCTTCTCCTATGCCGGCGCGCACGGCGGCCAGGCCGCGTCGAAGCGCCTGCGCCCGCGTGACGGCCTCGCTCCGATTTCCAACCGCACTTGCGGCGTGGAGGAAGTCAATCTTGAAGTAATCAAAGCCGTCGCGACGTAGTTGGGCAAACGTATTTGTGATGTGGGCGATGACGTCATCACGCGTGGTGTCGAGCGCAAAAATCTTGCCACCCCAGCCACCGTGGAAGAGCGCCGTTGTTGGTTCGCCGCGCTCGTTGGTGACGAGCCATTCGGGGTGTTCGTTAGCAATAGTTCCGCCCTCGATGGCGAGAAAGGGTGCCGTCCAGATGCCAGGGGTGCAGCCGGCCTTACGAATCTCATCGGCCAGTTGACTCATCGGAACATCCCACGCGGGCCCTGTGTCGTTCCAGACGCCGATCTCAGCCTGCCAGCCGTCGTCAATCTGAAAGACCTCAACCCCGTGAGCTGCCGCCAGGGCGAGGTTCTGGCGAATGATGGTGGGCGTGATGGCCGTGAAGTACTGATACCACGAACACCAAATGCGCGGCGAGCGCTTCGGTGCGCGCGCACCACTTGCCCGCCCTGCAAGTTCGGCGTACTCGTCGTACATGGCCCCGGGGTCGCCCAACGCAACGAGCAGGGGGTCCAGTTGAAGTGTTTGTCCGGCTTCGAGGGCGAGCTCGTCGAGTAGCCATACGACTCGGAGGCTTCCGTCTCGGGCAACTTTTATGGTGCCAAACGAAGTGGATGCGCTCAAGAAGCCAATGACGCCTCCGTCAAAGACGAGGTAGCCGTCACCGGCGAGTTCTACACCCGCCCCATCACGATCGGCGAGCATTTGGCCTCGGAACCAGCGTGGCGCCTCAGCCCGGACCGGACGAATGTCCCCTGGGGTGGTACGCCGTACGACCGACCAGGACTGGAAGCCTTGTTCCAGGAATCGCATGGCAACGTACGGGAGTTCAAGTTCGATGGTGCCACCCGAAACCGATTGGGCGGCCTCGACCTCGATGGTGATGGTGGTGAGATGGCCGTTGGTAGCGCTGATGACCCGAACGGTGGATGTCGGTTGAACCTGTCCGTCTACGTAGTGAGCTGCCCGAAGTTCCATAACATCATGCTGGCACGCCACCACCACCCTGGGCGGTTCTCTAGGCTAGACAAGACCGAGGAGTGATATGCCTATTCACCCAACCATTGGTGCCGTGCTCGACCTGATGAAGGAAAGGCCGGGTGTCAACCCCACAGAGCTGTCTCTCGATGAAGTTCGAGCAAATCACCTCGCGATGAGTCTCGCCACCGACGGGCCACTGGTGGAGATGAGCGAGATCGTCGAGCTTTCGATACCGACTCGCTCGGGGGAGATTGCTGCTCGCCTCTACGTGCCCAGCGACGACGCCGGCGACGCGCTGGGTGTCTATTTCCACGGTGGTGGGTTTGTCCTCGGCACCCTCGACTCGTATGACGGTTTGGCTCGACGTCTCGCTGATGCCTCGAACATGCGTGTGCTTTCCGTGGCCTACCGTCTCGCACCGGAGCACCCGTTTCCTTCGGGTCCGCAAGATTGCGAGGACGCCGTGCGCTGGGTCTTTGAGCACCGTGGCGAACTCGGCCACGCCGATGCGAAGGTCGTACTGCTCGGAGATTCAGCTGGTGGCACGCTGGCGGCAGTCACGACGAACCAACTATGCCGCGAACTCCCAATCTCGCTCCAGGTCTTGCTCTATCCAACTATGGGGCCAGAAATTCTCACCGAAAGTGTTCACACCTACGGCACCGGCTACTTCCTCGAGATGGACCACCTGCGACACAACTACGACCTCTACCTGCAAGGCTTCGATGATCACACCGATCCCCGTGTTACGCCACTGCTGGCGCCAGATCTGTCGGGTACGCCGCCAACCATCATCGTGATTGCTGAGTGTGACCCCCTGCGCGACGAAGCAGAGAACTACGCCGGACTACTGGAACACTTTGGCGTCCGAGTTGAACTCCTCGAGGCCCTCGGTATGCCCCACTCCTTCTTCAAACTGGGCGGTATCGTCAGCGAGGCGCTGGATGAGATGAAGGACCTGGGTGGTCGTATTCGCCTCATGGTGGAGTCGGCATGAAGAACGTTCTGTTTATAACGCTCGATCAGTTCCGAGGCGACGCTCTGAGTTCGGCCGGCCACGAATTCGCCCGGACCCCCGCCCTCGACGCAATTGCGGCCCGAGGGTTTCGCCTCACGCGCCACTTCGCCCAGTCGGCGCCCTGTTCGCCCGGTCGCGCGGCGCTCTACACCGGTACTTACCAAATGAACAATCGCGTGGTGGCCAATGGCACGCCCCACTCGCGGTCGCTCGACAACATTGCGTACGTAGCACGCCGTGCGGGTTATGACCCAGTGCTCTTTGGCTACACCGACCAGGGTCTTGATCCCAGCTACGCCGTCGATGATTGCGACCCGCGTCTTGCCTACTACGACGGCATCTTGCCGGGATTTTCGGTCGGACTGTACCTTCCTGAAGACCAGTCACCCTGGCTGCGGTGGCTCCGAGGGCTTGGCTATGACATCGTTGGAAACTACGTCGAGGCCTTGCGCCAAGAACCCAATCGGCCGGCCGAACACTCCCTCTCCAGCTTCTTAACGAATCGATTTCTGCAGTGGCATGAACGCCAGGGTGAGGGGTGGTTTGCCCACCTGAGTTACCTACGACCCCACTCGCCCTACGCGGCGGCGGGGGAGTTCTCGAAGCGGCACCGGGCTGAAGATGTTGATCTGCCGATTGCCCCCGTTCCCGAATCAGAGCGCCACCCCCTGCACGCGCTGGCCATGATGAACGAGGCCTCGGGTGCGCCCACCGACGAAGGCAAGCTTCGCGAACTGCGGGCCCAATACTTCGGCATGGTTGAAGAAGTCGACACCCAGCTTGCTCGAGTCATCGACGCGCTTGTGGCTCGCGGCGAACTTGATAACACGCTGATTGTCGTGACGGCTGACCACGGCGAACAACTCGGAGACCACGGCCTACTCGAGAAACTGGCCTTCTATCCTCAGAGTTACCACATTCTTGGAATCTGGTCTGACCCTGATCTTGGGAACGGGGTCATTCATGAGTTCACTGAGAACGTCGACCTCTTACCCACGCTCTGCGAAAGTATCGGCGTCGAAATTCCCCGTCAGTGTGACGGCCGCTCATTGGTGCCGTTGCTCCAGGGGGAGAGTACCGAGTGGCGCAAAGCGGCGCACTACGAGTGGGACTGGCGCTACTTCTTTGTGAATTCCAGAACACCAGATTGGGCAACTAATCGCTTGCTCTCTCGGCAGAACCTGGCAGTGTCGCTCAGCGATGATCTCGCCTACGTCCAGTTTGGTGACGGTAGTTATCGCGCGTTTGACCTCGTCGCTGACCCTACCTGGCGCACTGAATGCAGCGATATTGATCGCATTTTGTCTGGCGCCCAAGAACTCCTGGTTTGGCGACAAGAGCATCTGCGGCGAGAGACGACTGACATGTTGTTGACGTCTTCTCGACCGGGATACTGGCCGGCCGTGGCCTCAGCGAGCGCGTAGTCCGGCCATCATGTCGTCGAGGAGTTGGCGGTAAGTTTCCTCTGGTGTTGAAGAGAAGTTCAGCGTGAATAGCTCGAGTGAAACGTAGCCGTGAACTATTGACCAGACCTCTTGGGCGATGGCCAGGGGATCGCCGGCGCGAATGTCGCCAGCGAGTTGGAGCTGTTCAATGTCATCGATCAGCACTCGAATACTGCGAGCCATCGCCTGGGCCGTTTCCACACTCGGTTGGTAGCTCGGAATTGAGTGCATAAACATCAGCTGGTAGAGCCGTGGGTGATCGTGGGCGAAGTGTCGATAGGCCAGACCTGAGTCAATGAGTCGGTGCTCGGCCGGACTGGAAGGTACGAGTCTCCCGAGCGTCTCCGCAAATTGGACGTGGCCCTGGTGAACGAGCGCGTCGACGACATCGAGCTTCCCGGCGAAGTGGTTGTAGATACCCATCGGAGCCACACCGGCGTGGCGGGCGATGTCACGAACGGTGAGGGCCTCGACGCCACGCTCCTCAAGAATCTGGAGCGCGGAGGCCAAGACGAGGTCTTCAATCTCATTCGAGGAAGTTCGCTTGCGGGAGACCATGGTCCATATTGTAGAACAACGTGCTACTCTGAGTAGAACAACGTTCTAAAGGAAGTCCAATGTCGCCGAAGAAACCTCACAAGTGGTTAGTACTCGCAGTCCTTTGTCTCTCGGTGTTCTTGGTGGTAGTCGATAACACCATCGTGAACGTCGCTCTGCCGTCGCTGTCGGGTCAGCTCCACGCATCGAACTCGGCGCTGCAGTGGATCGTCGACGCCTATTCGTTGCCCTTCGCCGGTCTGTTGCTCGCGGGCGGTGGGCTCTCGGACCGACTCGGTCGCAAGCGGGTGATGCAAGTTGGACTGCTGTTCTTTGCCGCGTTCTCGGCACTCTCGGCCTGGTCCCACTCGGCGAGCCAGCTAATCACTGCTCGAGCGCTCATGGGTTTGGCCGCCGCCTTCATCTTCCCGGCCACCCTCTCGATTCTCACCATCACCTTCACTGACGCTCGAGACCGCGCCAAGGCCTACGGCATCTGGGGTGCGACGTCGGGTCTCGCAGTGGCCTTTGGTCCGTTGACCGGGGGAGCACTGATTGAACACTTCTGGTGGGGTTCGGTGTTTCTAGTGAACTTGCCTCTGGTTGCGATCACCATGGTTGCCGGACAAATTGTCATCCCAGAATCAAAGAGTGAGTTCAACCGCAAGTTCGACTTCACGGGGCTCGTCCTCGGTAGCTCGGGAATTACCCTGCTCGTTCTGGCGATTATCCAGGGGCCGAACTGGGGCTGGCGTAGCACCACGACACTCGGTCTCTTTGCCGGTTCAGTCGCACTATTCGCCGGTTTCATCGTCTGGGAGCGTCGTCGCACTGAGCCTTTGCTAGACGTGCGAGTCTTTGCCAAGCCGGCCTTCTCCGCTGGTGCCACGTCGATTGCGGCATCGTTCTTCTGTCTCTTCGGATTCATCTTTCTCTTGACGCAGTACTTCCAGCTGGTGCGCGGTTACTCGGCCCTTTCGGCCGGCGTGCACACCCTGCCTTTCGCATTCACCTCGATGGTCGTCACGCCTCTCGGCGCCCTCCTGGCGCTTCGAATCGGAACCCGATGGGTTGTGGGCACGGGACTCGTACTCATGGGAGTATCGCTCGTCTGGATGGGTGGCCTGCCCGCCGACGCCTCTTTCGTGGGGCCGATCCTCGGCTCAATGATCACCATGGCCACTGGCTTTTCGCTCATCACGGCTCCGTCGACGGCCGCGGTCATGGGTTCACTCAGTCCCGAGCAGATTGGCGCCGGCTCGGCGGTTAACAACGTGACGCGGGAACTTGGTGGCACGCTCGGCGTCGCCGTGGTTGGCTCCGCCTTTAGTTCTGTCTTTGGCCCTCAGGTGCTTCACGCATTGGGAACGACGGTGCCCAGTGCGGTTGCCCAAAGAGCAAGTGAGTCAATGCAGGCGGCACTCGGAACAGTGAGGGCTCTCCCGGCATCCGTCGGCCACAGCATCGAGTCTCATATCGTCACGAGCTTCATGAATGGACTGCACCGGGGCTGCTTCGTCGCGGCCGGTGCCGCCTTTTTTCTAAGCCTTTTGGCCTTCTTCTTGCTCCCCACTAAGGCCGATCAACCGCCGGTCACCGTGGCGGCACATTGAGTTGCAATTTCTTGCGGTCGGATGCATAATAGATAAATCTCGAAAGACGAGTCAGCAAGAGGAGATCGACATGATCGCAACGTCATCCCGCATTATTCGAATCAGCGCAGCCGTTTCCGTTGCAGCGACCTTGTCGCTGGCATCTGTCACTGCCGCCTTTGCATCAACGCCAAAGGCCAAGAAGGACTCCGCCTCCGCTGCCCTCGTACCCGATGCTTACAAGAACGGCCTGAAGGTCGCTACCGACGCCAGCTACCCACCGGACGAAATGGTGAATGCCAAGGGCAAGATCATCGGTTTCGACAAGGAGCTGATGGACGCAATTGCCATCACACTCGGCATTAAGGCCAAGACGCAGAATGTGACCTTTGACAACATCATTCCGGGTATTGCCGCCAAGAAGTTCCACGTCGGAAACTCATCGTTCACCGACACTCCGGCACGCCAGAAGAAGGTGACGTTCGTCGACTACTTCCAGGCCGGCGAAGCCTTCTATACAAAGAGCAGCACCCAAAATACGCCAACGTCGCTCCAGAAGCTTTGTGGATCATCGGTTGCTGTTGAGTCGGGCACCGTCGAAGAAACTGACGCCAATGCCCAAAAGGCCAAGTGCGCAGCCTCGAAGCCTCTTCGCGTCGACTCCTACTCGACCCAGACTGACGCCGACCTGGCCGTGAAGTCTGGACACGATGTGGTCGGCTTTGCTGACTCGCAGGTGGCTGGCTACATCGTGGCTCAGTCCAAGGGTGTCTTCAAGCTTTCCGGCAAGCCATTCGGTGTTGCGCCCTACGGCATTGCGACTGCCCGCACTCAGGACGGCAAGAAGCTGGCCAAGGCAATCCAGTCGGCTCTGCGCGTCCTAGTTAAGAACGGTGTTTACAAGTCGATTCTGACCAAGTACGGCGTTCAGGACGGTGCGCTCAAGGCCAATCAGATTGTGATCAACGGCGGAAAGTAAGCCTCCAGCACTTCGTAGTAAAACGTAGTCATGCAAACGAACGGGGATGAACCTTTAAAGGTCGTCCCCGTTCGTCATTTCTCACGCTGGTTGGCCGCGGTTGTGGTGGGCATCCTCGTGGCTATGACGGCCCACACCCTCGTTTCCCGGATTCCCACCGGCGAACAAATCTGTCGCACAGTCGTCGATGGTGCGGGGCATCACGTGAGGCGCTGCCACGAGGCTCTGCAGTGGCGCTTTTCGTGGGATGTCGTCGGGCGCTATCTGGCCGACTTCAACATCATCAAGGGTCTCGGCATGACGTTGGTCTTGACGGTCTTGACTATGGTGATCGGGATCACGCTCGGTGCCTTGGTGGCAATCATGCGACTTTCGTCAAGCCGTCTACTTTCTGGTCCAGCTTGGCTCTTTACCTGGTTTTTCCGGGGAACTCCGGTCTACGTACAGCTGCTCTTTTGGTTCAATATTGCGGCAATTTTCCCAACACTTGATATCGGCATCCCGTTTGGACCCGCCGTTTGGCATATTGACGCCGTCAATCTCTTTACGCCCTTTACGGCTGCGCTCGTGGCTCTCGGACTCAACGAGGGGGCGTATATGAGCGAAATTGTTCGTGGCGGAATCGTGGCCGTCGATGAGGGCCAAGTTGAAGCCGCCAATTCACTGGGGCTCACACGTTTCCAGACGTTGAAGCTGGTCGTGTTGCCTCAGGCGATGCGAGTCATTATTCCGCCAACAGGCAACGAAGTCATCTCGATGCTCAAGACGTCGTCGCTCGCGAGCGCGGTAGCGGTAGTTGAGGTGCTCAAAGCGGCGCAGAACATCTACTCCGCAACGTACGAGGTAATTCCGCTTCTGATCGTTGCCTCGCTTTGGTATCTCCTCGTCACCACGATCCTCTCGATTGGTCAGTACTACGTGGAGCGCCACTTCTCGAAGGGCTCACTGCGGACCGTGCCGCTCACGCCACGCCAGCGCCTCGCACGTGACATTCAGGGCGTTGCCGGCAAGTTCCGTACTCAGCGGGGAGTTCGCGTATGAGCCAACCCATGATTGAAGCCAGCGGCGTTCGCAAATCGTTCGGCGCCCTTGAAGTGCTGCGAGGTGTCGACCTGGTTGTGAATCGAGGAGACGTGGCCTGTCTTATTGGTCCCTCGGGTTCTGGAAAGAGCACATTCCTTCGGTGTATTAATCACCTCGAACAGCACGACGCCGGCCGACTCACGGTGGACGGACAGCTCGTCGGGTATGAACAACGAGGCACCGCTCTCTACGAACTGAACGATCGTCAAATCTGTGCCGAGCGCTCCCAAATTGGCATGGTCTTTCAGCGATTCAATCTCTTTGCCCACCTAACGGCGCTTGAGAACGTGACGTTGGGTCCCATCAACGTTCGTGGTGAAACTCCCACGAGCGCCCGCGAGCGCGCGATGGAACTCCTTCGCTCCGTGGGTCTCGCTGATAAGGCTCAGAACTATCCGTCGCAGCTCTCCGGTGGCCAACAGCAACGGGTCGCAATTGCGCGCGCCCTCGCCATGGAGCCGAAGTTGATGCTCTTTGACGAGCCCACGTCGGCGCTCGATCCCGAGCTCGTGGGTGAGGTGCTCGACGCCATGAAGCAGTTAGCCCTTAATGGCATGACGATGGTGGTTGTGACGCACGAAATGGGCTTTGCTCGCGAGGTGGCCAATCAACTTTTCTTCCTCGACGAAGGCGTCGTGCAAGAGTCCGGTCATCCCCGAGACGTGCTGGTCAACCCGAAGACTGATCGCTTGTCCAACTTCTTGTCCAAGGTGCTCTAATGCGCTGGGATATCGCTCCCTCAAATGCGGGAACGGGACTTCCGCTCGAGGGGGTTCGCGTGCTGGACCTTTCGAGGGTGCTGGCCGGCCCGCTCTGTGCGATGGTCGTGGGTGACTTGGGGGCCGACGTCATCAAAGTCGAGAGCCCCGAAGGCGACGCCGTTCGAGCATTAGCCCCACCATCGCTTGATGGTCTGGCTACCTACTACCTAAGCGTCAATCGTCATCGTCGAAACCTGACTCTCGATCTCCGGGCCGCCGACGATCGAGCCGTCTTGCGATTGTTGGTATCCCAAGCCGATGCGGTAGTTGAGAACTACTTGCCGCACCAAGCCGAACTATTCGGCGTAAGGGAGCTACGCGATGAATTTCCTGACGTGGTTTGGATCACCATCACGCCAGCTTCGAGCGGCAGTCCGCTGGCCGAGCGGCCTACCTTTGACTTGCTCGCCCAGGCTCGCTCGGGCCTCATGTCGGTCACCGGGTCAGCCGAGAGCGGTCCGATGAAGATTGGCGCGCCACTCGCCGACGTGGTGACTGGACTCTACGCAGCAATCGGACTCATCACCGGACTCTTTGCTCGAATTCAAGGCCGACCCGGCCGTCACTTTGAGGCCCCACTGCTCGAATCGGCGATGACCGCTCTGGTCAACCAGGCTCAAGGGTTTCTCGCTGCCGGCGTGGCACCGCAGCGGCTGGGTAACCATCATCCGAGCATCGCTCCGTATGGGCCGGTAGCGGCACAAGACGGCATGCTGCTGTTGGCGGTGGGTACGGACGCCCAATATGAATTGCTGGTCAACGAGCTTGGCGACGATGAGCTTTCGGCGCGTCGAGAGTGGCTCCGCAATGACGTTCGGGTTCAAGAACGAGATGCCCTGCACGTCGAACTAGATCGAGTCTTTGGACGATTAAGTGTTGCCGAGTGGCTTGATCGCCTGGCGCACGCCAACGTTCCCTGTGCGCCCATCTATTCGGTGCCCGAAGCTTTGGCACAACCCGACCTCGCCGAGGACTTCATCGCCACCGTTGACTCGGTCGTTGGACCACTTTCAATGATGCGCTCGCCCCTGCGAGTCGATGGACAGCGACCACCGCTTCGAAGCGGCCCTCGTGGTCTGGGAGAAGACAACGATTTACGAAATAGCTAGAACACTTGGCCGTTGAATCGGTCAACGGTAGTGAATTCCTCCACCGCATTGCGCGTAAGTCGAGTGAACTCCTTCTCGGGATAGCCGAGGGCCATCACCGATGCAATCGCGAAGGTTTCGGGCAAACCCAGGAGCGCCTGAACCTTAGGCTCATTACGCGTTGCGATGGTGGTCATGACGCCACCGAGTCCACGTTCGCGCGCGGCAAGCAGGATGTTCCACGCGAACGGGTAGATGGAAGCGCCCCCGGTAATGGTGTAGCGACCAAGATCGCGGTCAATGGCGGCCAACGCGCCAAGGTCGGCCAGAAGGACCAGCAACACTGGACTCTCGTCGAGTCGTTCGGCGAAACCTGTCGGCTTGGACAGCGCTTCGGCGTCGGCCCGTTTGGCGGCTACGGCGCGGCGGTCTTCGTCGGTGGCGAGGGGGGAGAAGGGCGTGAGGCCCACGAGATGGTGGGCGATGTAGTCGTGCCAACCATCAAGATAGAGGTCGCGGAGAGTTTCACGGGTCTTGCGATCCTTGACCACGATGATGTGCCAAGCCTGGCGATTACCGCCACTGGGCGCAAAGCGTGCGTCTTCCAAGATGTCGCGCAACGTGTCGTCAGCGACCTCTTGGTCGGTGAAGTTTCGGATTGCGCCAGTGGTGCGAAGGGCGTGACGGAGATCCACGACTACACGTCCCGTCGCTCGAAGAGGTACGCGCCAATCCCGATTGCCAAAATGACGTAGCCAACCAAAATGCCGGTCGCGGCCCACGGGCTAAAGAGTGGGAACTCGTAGATCGTGCCAGGCGAGGACATCATTGCTCGTCCGAGGCTTGAGGGCAGGTACCGAAGGATTTCATTGCGCCATGACGATGGCAAGAGGTAAGCGATCAGCGGCAATACGAGCAGCAGCGATACAAAGGCGCTTATCGTTCCGGCAGTTTGGCGAATGATGAGGCCGAGTCCAAAACCGAGGAGTGCCAGGAGCATGAGGTATAGACCCGCGAGCGCGACTGCGCGCAGGGTGTTGCCGTTTGAGAGCGAGGCCGTTGGGATGCCCACTCCATTCATGATGGTCTGGCCGAGGAAGAAGGCCGTGAAACAACTAACGACTCCGACTACCAGGACACTCACCTTGAGGACTGCGGCCTTGGCCACGAGCACCGTCATGCGGCTGGGTACGGCGGCCAGGGTCGTTCGAATCGAACCCGAGACAAACTCGCTCGTAATCAACATCGCGCCGATAACACCAACTGCGAACTGGGCGAACAGCGTCCCGACCAATGAAATCTGAATGGGATCAAACGTGGCCTTTTCGGCAAAGGACATCGTTTCGTAGTGGGTCTTGGAGACGTAGCTAATGAGTGCGCCGAACCCGATGGTGAGGCCGGCGGTGATCGAAAAGCCCAGCCACGAGGAACGGAGCGTCCGGAGCTTTAGAAACTCGGAACGAATTGCGGGAATCAAACCGATGGATTTCACTTCTGGGCTCCCTTGCGGTTACGGCGTCCGGTGTACTCCACCGATGATTCGGTGAGCGCCATGAAGGCGTCCTCGAGTGAAACCTCACGAGTTGAAAGCTCATGGAGAACTATGCCGGCGGCAAATGCTTCGTCACCGATCGTGTTTGCCGGCACGCCCTCAAGCACGAACGAGTCGGCCTCTTCGCGTGCTTCCCACTGCTTGGTGGCGATGAGGTCCTTAAAAAGTTCTCGATTCGGTGTTCGCAGGTGGACGGTGCCGACGGCGCTCTTGGCGAGCTCTTCCTTGGTGCCTTCAGTAATGAGTTTGCCTCGCCCAATAATGATGAAGTGTTCGGCCGTGAGGGCCATCTCACTCATGAGGTGGGAGCTCACCAAAACGGTACGACCCTCGTCGGCGAGCTGCTGAAAAAAGTCGCGAACCCAGCGAATTCCCTCGGGGTCAAGTCCATTGATCGGTTCGTCGAACATCAAGATGCTGGGGTCGCCTAGGAGTGCGGCGGCGATGCCGAGACGTTGGCTCATACCAAGCGAGAAATCACCGGCTCGACGATTGGCCACTTCACTGAGGCCCACAATGTCGAGAACTTCATCGACTCGGGTCACGGGAATTCGGTTTGAAATCGCGAGTGAGCGCAGGTGATTACGAGCCGACCGACCCGGGTGTAGCGCTTTGGCGTCGAGAAGGGCGCCAACCTCTCGCAAGGGTGAATCCAGTTCGGCAAATCGCTTCCCATTGACGAGTGCCTGGCCGCTGGTCGGGCTGTTGAGTCCGAGGATTAAACGCATTGTCGTGGACTTGCCCGAACCATTCGGTCCGAGGAATCCAGTGACGATTCCCGGCTTGACGGTGAAACTTAAGTCATCGACGGCGAGGGTGTCGCCAAACTTCTTGGTCAGTTGTTGAACTTCAATCACGGTGACCTCCGTGGATAGTCTGCCACCTAAGGCACAGTTGGCATGCAGCGGGACAGGTGTAAGACTGATGACGTGTCTTACCCCGACTACCTTGGCGCTCCGGCGGATCTCCCCGGTCGTGCCGAGCGAGCACGGCCGGCACGAATACGAGAGTTCAAATACGCCGAGTGGCTGGCGGTAACGGCAGTCTGCCTTGGCGCAGTGATGAGCCAAATTGATAACGGTGTAATCACCGTGGCCTATCCCACGCTGGTCGAGAAGCTTCATCGACCACTCTCTGAAGTTGTTTGGATTGGATTGGCCCCATTTGTCGTCATGGTGGCCACACTGCTGCTCTTTGGACGCCGTGCTGACACCCTGGGCCGTAAGCGCGTCTACGTCGACGGATTCGTCATCTTCTTGATTGGAGACTTCGCGGCCGCTGCTATGGCACATCACTTCGCGCTGCTCGTGATTGCACGATCCGTGAGCGCCCTGGGGGTCGCCATGGTGCAGGCGAACTCAGTTGCCCTCATCACCGCTTCGGTGCGCGAACATCAGCGCACCACGGCACTAGGGATACAAGCGGCATCGCAGGCAATTGGTCTCGCCATCGGTCCGTTTGTGGGCGGTCTACTCATTGGGCACATGCCTTACCGCTTTATCTTTCTAATTAGCGCTCCCGTTGCCTTGGCAGCTCTCGTGGCATCAGTTCTCTTCTTGCCCCGTACGCGATCAGTCCTGGAGCGTGCTCCTCTCGATATCGCTGGCTCGCTCGTCTTGGCGCTGGCCTCGGCCGGTCTCTTAGGTGGCCTGACGTTGGCCGCCAAGACAGGCTGGAACGGCCCGACTCTTGGCTTCATCGCCATTGGCATCAGTGCAACGATGGCGCTCTTTGGTGTCGAGCGTCACGCAAAGGCGCCCATTTTTTCGCCCCGACTTTTCAAGTTGGTCAAGGTCCGCTTCTCTATTGCGCTGCTCGTTTTGACCTACATATCTTTCTTCGGACTCCTGGTGTCCATTCCATTTTTCGTGAAGAAGGATTTCGGTGCCTCGGTGGTGCACGCCAGTGAAGCGACGATGGCGATTCCAATTGGACTCGCGATCATGGCGCCCCTCAGCGGATTCGTCCGTCGACGCATAAGTGCGGGCTGGCTCCAGCGGCTCTCGATGACAACCATCGCTCTGGCCCTCGTAGGAATCTCAGTGGCGCCCAACGGAAAGATTGTGGCCGGACTCCTCATTTTGATTGGCTTGGCCATCGGCGTGGCGAACACCACCAATAACGCCGCCATTATGGAAGGCGTGCACCTAGACGACCGGGGCCTGGCTTCGGGCACGCTGAACTTGGCGCGAGCGGCCGGAAGCGCCATTGGCATGGCGGTAGCCACGTCGGCCATGGTGGTCCTTGAACACAGTCACGCTTCGTCGAACCGAGCTGCCATTGCGACACTGGTGCTCCCGGCGGGCATCGCGGTGATTGTGGCGATATTCGCTTCGCGCCGCGCTTAGTCTGGACCTATGGCTTTTGGACCTTCACTTCTGGACGCAACCGACACGCTTCCCGCACGTTCTGACGTCATCACGGTCGCTCGACCGCACTTGACGCTCGGCGTCTCAATGAATGCGCCGTACCCTGACGACACCGAAACGGCCTACGTCGGCATGGGCTGTTTCTGGGGAGCGGAACGCAAGTTTTATGAAACACCTGGCGTCTACGTCACGTCCGTTGGCTACCAGGGCGGTGTAACGGCGAACCCGTCGTACCAAGATGTATGCACCGGCCGAACCAATCACACTGAAGTGGTCAAAGTGGTGTTTCGTCCGAGCGAGCTGAGCTTCGAAGGCGTGCTCAAAGTCTTCTTTGAAAACCACGATCCCACCCAGGGCTTCCGCCAAGGTGGCGATATTGGAACGCAGTATCGCAGCGCTATCTACTTCACCTCAGATGCTCAGCGCGAGACCGGCGAACGGATGGTGGCCGAATTTCAGCTTCGTTTGAACGAGGCCGGCTACGGAACAATTACGACCGAGGTCGCGCCTGCGGGACCGTTTTACAGTGCCGAGGAGTATCACCAGCAGTACCTGACCGCGAACCCCAATGGTTACTGCGGCCTAGGTGGAACCGGCGTGAGCTGTCCGATCGGCGTTCTGTAGTTAGAAGCTGGCGAGTCGCTTAACGGCTGCTTCTGCTTCGCGCATCATCGAAGCCACAATCTCACCGGCGCCAACGATTGAGTCGATAGCGCCAACGGCCTGACCGGCGGGGTAGCCCTCGCGCTTGGGGTCAACGTTGGGGGTGTCCTGGTCGCCACCCAAGTGGAACGTTCCGTCGGAGAGAGACGTCATCAGCATCTGTGGGAAGGGCTGGATGAGAGACGGGTCCTGTTCGAACTCGGCCGTCTTGTCGTTCTTGAGGACGCGCATGGTCTTGCCACTGAAGGCCTTTGAGATAACGGTGCCGTCTTCACGCGTGGCCAGAATGCCTTCACGGAACCCCGGGAGTACTCGAGCTTCGTGGGTTGCAATAAAGCGGGTGCCAATCCAGACGCCGTCTGCCCCGAGGGCGAGAGCGGCCGCGAGGCCCCGGCCGTCAAAGATGCCACCGGCGGCCACGACAGGCACTTGGGCGCCAACGGCGTCAACGATCAACGGAACGAGCGGCATGGTTGCGACGGTGCCGGTGTGGCCACCGGCTTCGGTGCCCTGGGCGACGACGAGGTCGCATCCAGCGTCGACGGCTCGGCGGGCGTGTTCAACTTTGCCGCACATTGAGACCACGAGAACGTTGTTGCGGTGGCAGAGGTCGACAACGTGCGTCGGTACGCCGAGGCCGGCCACGAACGTGGTGGCACCGCCTTCAATAAGGAGTTCGACATTCTTAACGAGACTGTCGGGGAAGGCGGTCAAGAGGTCGACGCCAAATGGCTTCGAGGTAGCCGCCTTGGTGAGCGCGATCTCTTCAGCGAGCTGGTCTGAACTCATCGTGCTGGCCCCGAGGCATCCATAGCCACCGGCGTTAGAAACAGCGGCGGCCAGGGCGGAGTAACTCACGCCACCCATGCCGGCGAGCATGATGGGGTGCTCGATCTTCAGTAGTTCGGTGAGGCGAGTCTTCACGGGGTCTCCTTAGAGTTCTGTCTCTACTCTGCCACGTGCCGCGTGCTCAAGTGGCGGAGCCACCACACGCCGAGAAGCCCCGACACCGCCGAAGCGACGAGAAGGGCCAAGGTGGTCATTGAGTAAAGAGGGCCGCCGCTCGAAAAGACGTTGCCGGCGAAAAGAAGTGGCACGGTAAAGCCCACGGCGCAGAGAAGACTCATCGCGGCATACATCGATAACGGCAGAGTGCTTTGTGACTCCAGGCCTGCTCGACGTGCGAGCGCAATGATCCCAGTGATTCCGACCACCTTGCCCACCACGCGCGCGGTCGCCAGTGCAATGCCGTAGTGCACGGCTCCTTCGCTCCACGCAAAGGCCGTCCAGTCAATACCGACCGCAATGATGGCAAAGAGGGGGAGTACGGCCCAGTTGGAGGTCACCATGACGACAGGCTCGAGGCGATGACCGGCCGAGCGGTCGCCTTGAAACGGAGCCAGGACACCGAGGGCCACTCCCGCCAACGATGGTTCGACTCCGGCCTTGGTAAAGAGGGCCCACATGCCCACCAAGGCCAGCCACCAGAGCAGTGGTGGAATGCGTCGTGACACGGACCAGACGCCTGCACCGAGGGCCAAGGCACCACCGAGCCACGCGACGCTCGGCGCGTGCGGACCGGTCAGCGCAAGTGCTATCACCGAGAAGATGTCATCGGCGACGGCGAGGGTTAACAAGAAGAGTCGAAGTTGCTTAGGGATTCGCGGTCCGGCCAGGGCGAGCACTCCTAGCGCGAAGGCGATGTCGGTCGCCATGGGAACGCCCCATGCGGAACGCATTGCGGGGGAGTGAGCCAGCCATCCGACGATGTGCATCAACATGGCAGTCGCCACCATGCCGCCAAGTGCGGCCCAGACAGGAACGACGGCCCGTCGGATGTCGCGCAGTTGGCCGACGCGAATTTCGCGACTGAGTTCAAGTCCAACGGCAAAGAAGAACAGGGTCATAAGTCCGTTGATCACTAGTTCATGAAGCGAGCCCAGTCCCCAAGACAGAAGTGCGTGAGAGGAGAAGTGATGAAGGACAGTCGTTCGATAGGACGCGGGAGCGAGGCCCGACCAGAGCAGTGCAACGGCAAGACCAAACGTCAACGTCGCGCCACCGACAACTTCGGCGTGGAGCACCCGGCCGGCAGGTGTGGGATGAGAGGGGGTGGCGGAGTGTTCGATGTCGAGAGGATAATTCGCTCTGACTAAGGTGAAATTGACCCTCTTAATCCTGAACGCTGCGGCGTAACGATGACGTAAAGGTGCACCGTGACGAAGACTTCCCCCCAAACCCTCTCCAAGCGAGAGCTCTACACCGTCTTTGGCGCCCTCATGCTGGGCATGTTCCTATCGGCACTCGATGGAACCATCGTGTCGACCGCACTGCCAACCATCGTCGGTGAACTCAAGGGTGCCAATCATCTCAGCTGGGTCGTCGTGGCCTACCTCTTGGCCTCAACGGTGTCGACGCCCTTGTGGGGAAAGCTTGGCGACCTCTTCGGTCGGAAGAATCTCTACCTCGCCTCGATTGTTCTCTTCTTGATTGGTTCAATTCTTTGCGGCATGGCTGATTCGATGATCAGCCTCATTCTCTTCCGAGCCATCCAAGGACTGGGTGGTGGCGGTCTCATGGTGAGTGCGCAGGCTGTGATCGGCGACCTCGTTCCTCCGCGCGATCGCGGCCGCTACTCCGGCCTGTTCGGTGCGACATTTGGCGCCGCCACCGTGCTCGGCCCACTCATTGGTGGTGTCATCGTCGACCACTCGTCCTGGCGCTGGGTCTTTTTTGTCAACATTCCTCTCGGTCTCATCGCGCTGGTCGTCACGGTCCTGGCGTTGCCGGCATCAAAGGCCCGCATCTTCCACGCCATTGATTACGCCGGCGCAGTTCTCCTCACGATTTCGGCCTCGGCCTTCATCCTCTTCACCTCGCTCGGAGGCAATACCTTTAGCTGGAACTCCACGCAGAGCTACCTGCTGGTGTCTACTGGCGTGATTACGGGCGTCATCTTCTGGCAGATCGAAAAGCGGGCCCACGAGCCCGTTCTCGCTCCGCGCATTATTCGCCACCGCGTGGTCTGGTCGGCGTCGGCCATTGGGTTTGTCGTCGGATTCTCGATGTACGGCGCCATGACGTTCCTGCCGTTTTTCTTTCAGACCGTGAAGGGTGTGAGTCCAACAATGTCGGGACTGCGACTCTTGCCGCTCATGGTCGGTCTCTTTTCGACGTCGATGGTGGCTGGTCAGCTCCTCTCTCGTGGTTGGCGTTACCACCGTTTTCCCGTCTTTGGCACGGCGATTATGACGTTGGGGCTTGGACTCCTTGGCACAGTGACGACGACCACGTCGGGCTGGGTAACGACGCTCTTCATGCTCATCTTGGGCATTGGACTCGGCATGGTGATGCAAATCCTTGTCGTCGCCGTTCAAAACGCCGTCGAGATGCGCGACCTGGGCGCTGCCACGGCCGCGGCGAATTTCTTTCGATCCATGGGCGGCTCATTCGGCACGGCCGCGTTCGGGGCTCTCTATACGAACATCCTTCCCCACAAGTTGAACGGAGCGCTGCAGGCCGGTCACGTATCGGGTGCCCACATACCGCCGGCGTCGCTGTGGACACCGAGTCGACTGGCAGAACTTCCCACCGCCCAGCTCCACGCGATCTTGACGGCTATCGCTGAATCAATTCAGACCGTGTTTCGCTACACGCTGCCCTTTGGCGTTCTGGCCTTTCTGCTCAGTTTGACGTTGCCGGCCGGAAAGCTCCGGGGTCACGCAGCCGAGAACGAATCTCCGCTACTACCAGTGGAGTGACCGCGCTCAGCGTGGCGAGACATTCGTCGAAATCGGCATCATTGCCGTAGTACGGATCGGGCACGTCCATTTCGCCGTGCCCGAGCAGTTCTCGCACCAAGAGAACCTCGGCCGCCGGGTGACGCTCAAGAATGTCGCGCCGATGTTCCTTGGTCATGACGACATTGAGGTCGACGCCGACGAGAAAGTCGGCCGTGGCAAAGATGCCGTGGGTGGCGTCGGTTGGCAGTCCCGCTCGCCGCAGTGCACCTGCGGCACGGGGGTCCATCGGCTTGTCGACATGCCAGTGGGCGGTCCCTGCGCTCGTGACGCTCACCACCGAGGCGAGGTCGGCCTCTGCGGCGATCGCTTCGCGCAGGAGGATTTCGCCCATGGGGGATCGACAGATATTCCCTGTGCAGATAACGGCGACGTTCATACCAACCTCCGGCGAGCACGCTAGGTCCTCGCATTGGGCGCCCGTGACATTGACCCGCTTGACCGATACGCTACGAGAGGAGAAAGGAGTCGCTGATGCCACTGTCCGAGCACGAACAACGTGTTTTGCAGCAACTCGAGCAGTCGCTGAAGAGTGATGACCCTTCCTTCGAAAAGAAGGTACGCGAGACCACCGTCTATCGCCTCGCGGGGCGTCGTATTCGTTGGGCCGTTCTTCTCTTCATTGCCGGCATGACCATTCTTTTGGCCTGCTTCTCCTGGAGTGTGCCGCTGGGCATGCTCGGCGTGGTCGTGATGTTCATCGCGGGTGCCGTTGTTGAGCGGAACCTTCGCCTGATGGGGCGCGCCTCCATCTTTGATCTCGGGCTGACACGCCACGCGCGAGCCGCAACCGAGGGTGCCAAGACGGAAACTCCTCCGTGGGCCAAGTTCCTGCGTCGCCCCCCGACCGGAGAGTGACCTCTCCATCCGTCATCGCTGTCGATGTCGGAGGCACCAAGACCGACGTGGCACTCGTTGCCCCCGACGGAACTGTGTCATTTCGCTCGCGACTCAACACCGTTGAGTTGGGCCCCCGCCTCTTTGACGCCATCGTCGACGCCGTCGCCACAATCGATACTCCGAGCACCACGCCGATCGGTGTTGGCTGCGGCGGCCCAATGGAGCCAGGTGGCGAAACAGTGTCGCCTCTCAATATTGCTGCCTGGCGAAACTTCCCACTTCTCACCGAGCTCGCGAGGGCCACTGGTCGAGCGGTGACCATTGATAACGACGCCAAGGCGCTGGCCTTGGCCGAAGGTCGATTTGGTGGCGCAACGGGGCTTTCGAACTACGTGAGCATGGTGGTGTCAACGGGCGTTGGCGGCGGCATCGTGCTCGACGGCAAGCTGCTCGACGGAGCGCTAGGGAATGCCGGCCACATCGGCCACATCGTGGTGAATCCCGGCGGCACCCAATGTGGCTGTGGCGTTCTCGGTTGCCTCGAAGCTGAAGCATCCGGCACAGGTATCCGTCGGCAGACTGGCACCGACGCGGCACAGGCCTCCGAATTGGTTCGCGCTCGCACCGGGGTCATGGTCGGCCGTGCGGTGGCATCGGTCTGCTCGCTCCTCGACGTCACACAGTTTTTTGTGGCCGGCTCGGTGGCCCTCGGGTTCGGCGAGCCATTCTTTCGAGCGGCCAATGAGGAGGCTCTCGCCAAGGTCGGGCTCTCGTTTGCTCGCGCCGTCGAAATTCACCCGTCGCAACTCGGGGGCGATGGACCAATACTCGGTGCCGCGTGTGTGGCGTGGCGTAAGTTAGGGCTATGAGTCGTATCCCGCAGGGTCTTGGTCGCCACCTGGTTCGCCACCCCCTCGATGGCGTGGCCCTGGTGCGAGCGGGCTGGCAGTTGCGACGTTCCAACTGGTGGCGACGTGCTCCTTTTCTGCCCGTGCCCGGCGAGGCCTATTGGGACTTTCGAATGACCACGGCCTACGGCGACGCCGCTGCTCGACCGAGCGCGAAAGATGCCGCGGACGCGGCTCGGTGGGTCGTTCGATCCAGGTCGGGCCGGTAGGTACGCGCATGGGGCGGGTACTCCTCCTCAATGCGACGTACGAACCTCTGCAGCTGGTCTCTCCTCGGCGGGCCGTACTGCTCATTGTTGACGACCGCGCTGAAGCAGTCGTGGTGCCCGCCGAGCCCACTGTCTTTCACTCGCTCCACCTGAGTATTGAAGTCCCCAGTGTCTTGCGTCTTTTTCACGTCGTGAAGATGCCGTCGCGTACTCGAACACCCCCAATGACCCGTCGCTCAGTCCTGCAGCGTGACCGCCACACGTGCGCCTACTGCGGCAGTGACGCCGACACGATTGACCACATTCGCCCTCGTAGTCGAGGCGGGCGCAACGAGTGGACCAACGTCGTAGCGGCCTGTCGGAACTGCAACTTTCGTAAAGGTGACCGCATGTTGGAAGAACTCGGGTGGCGCCTGCGCGTCAATCCCGTCGCACCCGACGGGTATGGCTGGCGCTGGAGGGACCTCGCAGAGTGTGACCCGATGTGGAGCGAGTACCTTCCTAAGGCGTCATGAAGTCACGGTTTGAGGATCTGTACGACTACGAAGCTCTGCGTCAGATTCCGGACGCCACGGCTTTTATCGTTCGGGTCGATGAACCCTTCGTAGTCCTGGGTGGATCACAGCCAGACACGGTCGTTCGGGAAGATATCGAGGATTTCCACCCAGTTCGGCGACGTCGGGGCGGGGGAGGCGTGGTGCTCATCCAGCCCGACGACCTCTGGATTGACTGGTGGATCCCCGCCGCTGATGAACGGGCCTCAGATGACGTCCGCCGAAATGCTCTCATGGCCGGGGAGTGGTGGTATCGAGGACTGGCCCAACTTCTCAGCGGGGTACCGGCAATTGTCGGAGAGGGCTTGACGGGGCCCAAAGAACTTCGCACCGCCTGTTTTGCCACGGCCGGTCCAGGTGAGCTCTTCTTGAACGATCACAAACTCGTAGGAATCACACAGTGGAGCGTCCGTGAAGGCATCTTCCTTTCAACGCTCTTGCCGGCCCATTCGGGAGCGGCACTAGCCAACTTGCTCGCCGAACAGCCGTCCGGATTGGCCGAAGCATTGGCGCGAGTACTGGATTTAACCTCGTTGAACCTGTTCGACGAGGCTGAAACCATTGTTTCGCGAGTTTTAGCGGCCGCCGGTGTTGATCGCCGCCGCAACTTGATGCTGCTGGCCTAGCCAGCCATCTCGCCAACTTTCCTGCCACCTCGCTTGGGCGAACTATGCCCAGAACCCCTGAAAATTTTGGCTTTCCCCACTTTTTGACGCATAAGTGGGTTTAGATGCCACGTTTACCCACGAAGTGGTACAAAGTGGTGTACTCTGTCCGAAAGCAGGAAGGGGGAGCAGTGACTTTGTTTGTTGGCAACTACCGACACTCAATCGACGTCAAGGGACGACTCGTGCTGCCCTCACGCTTTCGCTCATCGTTCGAGGGTGAAGCCTTTGTCGCTCCGTACGAACTCAACGGTTTGGCGATCTGGACTGTGGAGGACTACGAGCGTGACCTGGCGCAACGTCAAGCTCGCCTCCACGAGAGCCCCGAGTACGACACCCGCTTTCGTGCCGTAAACGCATTCACCGAGCACATCGAGATCGACAAGCAGGGTCGCTTCTTGCTGCAGCCCTCATTGCGTGAGCGATTCAATCTCACCGATGAGGTCGTGTTTGCCGGCAACGGCGACCACGTCGAACTCTGGAATCCCGCAGCCTTTGATGCGGCGGTTCAGGCCAATCTTGACGTCTTTACCCAAACGATCGCATGACCTCGGAGGTACGTACCGCACCAAACCCCTACAAAGTGAGCTGCGCTGGGATCCTGCGCCGCTCGCCGACCATTCAACTGCCAGCAACCTCCTCCACCCGCTGGCATTTGTTTCCCCACTTCCCCCAAAGTGTGGTTCAGGTCGACGAGCAGCGAATGAGCCGAGCGTTTCATCACATCCCCGTCCTCAAAGAAGAGGTCCTCGCGACGTTTCGCTCAGTCATGCCCGGTGTCATTGTTGACGCCACGCTGGGTGGAGCCGGACACGCGAGTGCATTGCTCGCAGAACGCAACGACCTCGCGGTACTAGGAATTGACCGAGACGCCATTGCGCGGGCCGCAGCGTCCGAACGCCTCGAACCCTTCGGCGACCGTGCCCACATTGTGGCTGGAACCTTTTCGACTATGGCCGACATGGTTGAGGCCAGTGGTTCGTGGATCAACGGGCGTCCAATTGTTGGCATCTTGATGGATCTCGGCGTCTCATCGCCCCAGCTCGACGATGAAACCCGAGGTTTCTCCTTCCGAGCTGACGCTCCGCTCGACATGCGCATGGACATGAGCGACGGTCCGACGGCGGCTGAGTACATCGAGAGTGTCGACCTAGACACGCTGCGGGCCCTGCTCCGAGAGCACGGCGAGCAGAAGTTCGCGAACGCCATCGCCAAGTCAATCCTGGCCCGTCAGCCAAAGACAACGTCCGAACTGGTAGTGGCTGTTGAGGCTGCGGTGCCCATGGCGGCTCGTCGTCGGGGCCACGTCGCCACCCGTGCCTTCCAAGCACTCCGCGTGGCGATCAACGAAGAGGACCGCGAACTCGAAGAGGGGCTCCGTTCCGCGCTGGCCATCTTGGCTCCCGAAGGGGTCCTAGCGGTCATTGCGTACCACTCCGGGGAAGACCGAGTCGTCAAAGAGTTTCTTCGCACTCAGTCGACTGGTGGATGCACATGCCCAGTGATGCTCGGCTGTGTCTGTGGTGCGACGCCGACCATGTCGGTTAGTCGCGGGGGAGCGATTGTCGCTTCTGAGAACGAACTCGATGTCAATCCTCGCGCCCGATCGGCTCGAATGCGCGTTGGTCGCAAGGTGGTCGCATGAGCATCGTCTCAGTACCTCGCCGTCTAGTCGTTCGACCACCGTCGACACCTGGTCGTACGAGTGGGCGTGTCGCGTCTCGTCAAGCAGTCCGGCGTGCCCGCCTCGTGCGTATTTCATTGATGACGCCGGCCGTATTCGTGGTCATTGCCCTCATTCTCGTCGGTGCCCTCATCATGGCCAACGAACGTCAGATGCAAATCGGTTCGCTCCAGCGCCAGCTCATGGACGCGCAAGCCAACTATGCCCAGTCGGTTGATGACTTCACTCGAGCGGCGGCCCCCGAGCGCATCGCCACTGCGGCCGGCAGTATGCACCTCACCGTGCCCAAGCAGGTAATCCAGATTCAGGCGGCTCCCCTCAACGTTCCTCTGGGCCTGCCCAAGATTCGGGGCGGTTCCTCAGTAGTCTCGCGAGTTGTGACCTCCACACACCTCGTGATTGCATCACCTGCGTCACCGAGTCGGTAGGGCGCGATGACCGACGTACGTCCGCCGCTGGCCATACGCAAGCACGTCAATACCAATCGCCGCATTGGCATTGTTTGGCTCATGCTTCTCTTTCTCATGGGCGTTTTGCTCATTCCCTTGGCCAATATCCAGGTGGCCCAACACACGAAGTGGAAAACCAAGTCCAATCTTCAGGTTCGCCACACCATCAGCATTCCGGCGCTGCGCGGCGGAATCTACGATCGCTACGGGGCAGTGTTGGCCGTGTCTCGCCCCACGTACCAGGTCATTGCCAACAACCTTCAGATCACTGAACCCAAGAAGACGGCCGAGCAGATCAGTCAGTGGGTCAAGATTCCCGTCAAGAAGTTGACCAAGATGCTGAAGCGTCACACGGGTTACTTGGTGCTCTCAAATTCACTCAGCGTCAACGATGGGCGCGACCTCAAGAAGTTGGCTCTGAATGGCTTGACGATTCTGCAGTCAACTGACCGGTCGTCACCAAACGGGTCGGTCGCTCGGTCGCTTATTGGCTACATCAACGCGTCGGGCGTGGGTTCGGCCGGCCTCGAAACACAGTTTGAATCACTCCTAGCCGGTCAGGCCGGCAAGGAAGAGACGCTGCTGAGCGAGACGGGTATTGCGCTGCCTGGATCGACGTCAAAAGTGCTGGCCCAGTCGAAGGCTGGAACCAGCCTGGAGCTGTCGATCGACTCGGCGTTGCAGTTCGTCACCGAACAGACGCTGGCTAAGCAGCTCCGTGCCACCGGGGGCTACACCGGCGTTGCCATGGTGATGGACGTGCGCACCGGGGAGATCCTCGCGGATGCCTCCCTCGTCAACACCAACGTGCAGCCCGGTGCGCTGACGCCCGTGACCGACTGGGGTCGCGATGTTGGGGTGCCGGGTATTCGTCAAACCATCATGAACCTCGGCATCACACAGGTGTATTTGCCGGGTTCGGTCTTCAAGATCGTTCCATTCTCGGCCGCACTCCAAAGCGGAGCAATTACTCCCACGTCACGGTTCCAGGTGCCCTACTCCTTGAAGGTGGGCACCCGACTGTTTCACGACGCTGAACGACACGGTGTGTTGAACCTCAGCGCCACGGATGTTCTCAGTCAGAGTTCGAACATTGGCACGTACCTCATCGCTCGCCAGGTTGGTCGCGATGGCCTGCTTTCGCAGGTCAGTCGCATGGGCTTTGGCCACATGACTGCACTGGACTATCCCGGTGAGTCGAGCGGGCTGTTGAAGACGAAGCAAACGTGGTCGGCCAGCGACATGGTGGCACTGCCAATCGGTCAGGTAAACGCAGTGACGCCCCTTCAGGTTCTCGATGCCTATAACTCGATTGCCAATAAAGGCGTTTTTGTCCAGCCCAAACTGATTCGTGCTCGTATCTCCTCGGATGGGACGCTTCACCCGACACCGCCGAGCGCCAAGCACCGCGTGCTCTCCACATCGGTCGCCGCCCAACTCAACGCGATGTTGCAAAAAGTAGTTTCCGTCGGTACTGGTACGGCGGCGTTCGTACCTGGCTACTTGGTGGCTGGCAAAACCGGAACGTCACAGATTCCCAACCGCAACACCGCGAGCTTCATCAGCGGCGCCTACAACGCCAGCTTCGTGGGCTTTGCCCCGGCCGACCATCCCATCTTGTCGACCATCGTGGTCATTCAGCGCCCGCGTACCTCGATTTTTGGTGGCGTGATTTCGGCGCCAGTGTTCCAGCGCATCATGGCCTACGCGATGCATCACTACAACATTCCGCTGACGACCCACACCGATCAGCACGTGACGCCAGGCCAGACCTCCTTCCACTCGGACGTGACCTGATGCGACTTAGCGAACTCTTTCCAGCGCGAGAGATTCCGAGTGCCGTCGCCGATGCGCGTGTTTCTCGCGTTGACATTGACTCTCGCCAGGTGGGCGAGGGGAGTGTCTTTTTCGCCCTCCCCGGCGGCACTGTTAACGGAGCGACCTTTATCGATCAGGCACTCTGTGCCGGCGCGACCTACGTCGTGGCACAAGAGGGGGCCGTCTCTGATCACGAACGAGTTCTTCAGCTGCCAACGAATGAACTGTGGGCCGAGTTGGCGAATGCCTCCTATCGAATCGTTGGCGACCCGCAGCGTGAACTGGATATGGTCGGCGTAACCGGTACGAACGGGAAAACCAGCGTGGCGACCTTCGTGACGTCACTGCTTCGCTACCTCGGTCGAGACGCCGCGACCATTGGAACCCTGACGCACGTTCGCACCACGCCCGAAGCACCCGAATTGGCTCGCACAATGCGGGCCTACCTCTCTGAGTGGCAGCCCGAGCCGGTCCACCCCGCAGTCGCGCTCGAAGTGTCAAGTCACGCCCTCGATCAGCACCGTGTTGACGGCCTGGTCTTTGACGTCGCCGTCTTTACCAATCTCTCGCACGACCACCTCGACTATCACGAGACCATGGATCGCTATCTCGCGGCCAAGGCCACGCTCTTCACCCCCGAGCGGAGCCGACACGCGGTCGTCTGGAACGACGGCGAGTGGTCCGAGAAACTCCTCTCGATGGCCACGACGACCGCCACGGTGCTCGAACCCGATTCACTTGGCGTCGTCGAGGCATCTATCGGGC
>CANGMP010000012.1 GCA_947455165.1 Acidimicrobiaceae bacterium
CGAGAACTGGTCGAGGTCTCGTGACCCTGCGCGTCCTCCACGTCGGCCTTGAGTCACTCAGCGTCCGGAGAGGTGGGCTCAATCGCTTCTGCGACAACGTCGTGCGCGCCGAGCGTTCGCTCGGTCTTGACGCAACGGCGGTGTGGGTCGGTGGCGACGAGGAGTACGCCGCATCGATATCGCCGGCGTCGCTTTGGCGGCGGAATCGAGATATTGCTCGCATTATTCGCGAGAGTGACGCCGATCTCATTGATGTGCACTTCGCGCCCCACGCAGTGTGGGCGCTAGCGAGTGGGGCGCTGGCCCATCGTCCACTCGTTGTTCACTTTCAAGGGCCGTGGGCCGATGAGAGCCGTTGGACCGGTGGTTCGAGAGCGGCGAGTTTCGTCAAGCGTCGCCTGGAGCGTTTCGTTCTGCGCCGGGCCGAATCCGTAGTCGTTCTTTCACAGGCCTTCGGTGACATCGCTCGACAGCGGTACTTCGTGCGACCGGAACGTCTCTCGATTCAGCCTCCCGGTGTTTCGATACCGAAAGTTAGGGATCGTGCCGCAATCAGGGCTGAACTCGGCGCGATAGTAGAGGCACCGCTCGTCGTCGCTGTTCGCCGACTGGTGCCACGCATGGGTCTCTCGGTGGCTATCGAGGCGGTGGCGGATATGCCGGCGGCTCAGTTGGTCATTATTGGCGAAGGTCCCGAGCGGAGCGCCCTCGAAGCGACGGCGGAGCGTCTTGGGTGCCGCGATCGAGTTCGAATACTTGGTGCACTCAGCGACGTTGAACGTGACCAGTGGCTCGCGGCCGCCACGGTGTCGGTCGTCCCGACTCTGGCTCACGAGGGTTTCGGCCTCGTCGTGCTCGAATCGCTGGCTGCCGGCACGCCCGTAGTCGTCAGCGACGTGGATGGCCTCGTTGACGCCGCCGCTGCCTCTCGCTTTGTCAACGTCGTGCCCCGAGGCGACGCTGAAGCGCTTCGTGAAGCGCTGTCTCTTGCCCATGCCGCTATCCCCGACGCGGCCGAGGTTCGGGCCTCCGTGAGCGCATGCGAATGGAGCCAGGTCGCCAGTCGCCTCATCGAGCAGACCTACGCACCGTTGATGACCGCCACCGTGGAGCCGACTCTCGTCACCTACCTCGATCACACGGCCAAACGAAGTGGTGGCGAACTGGCCCTCGTAAAGTTGATCTCGGCCATCACGGCCAGCTCGGGTGATGCGTACTTCCCGCACGTCGTTCTCTTCGAACACGGCGACTTCGAAGCAGAGCTTCGCCGGCGCGGAATTTCCTACGAAGTCTTCGAACTCCCGGCGCGCACCCAGGGCGTAGCTCGCGACGAACTCCTGCGTTCGCCACTCACCGGTCTGTACGACACGGCACGTTTCTCGTGGAAGCTCTCTCGTCATCTCCGTCGGCAGCGACCCGACATCGTTCATGCCAATTCGCTAAAGGCCATTGCTATCGGCGTTATCGTTTCGATCTGGTCGCCCTGGCGACTACTCACGCACGTTCGAGACATCTGGATCCCTCCCTATCTGTCGGAGGCCGTTGGACGAGCGATGCGCTTGTTGACGGCTCGTCGCAGCGACGTCATCGTCGCGAACTCGGCGCTGACTGGACGCGCGGCCGGATCAAGAAGTCTGGTTCTGGCGAGCCCGATTGACGAGCCGTTTTTCCGTGTGACACCAGCGCAGCCAGGTTCGACGCTGCGCCTCGCCGTCATCGGTCGTCTCGCCCCGTGGAAGGGTCAAGACTTGGTGCTAGACGCGCTGGAACTCGTGACAGATCTTGACCTGCACGTCTCATTTGTCGGCTCAGCCCTCTTCGGTGAGGACTCCTATGCCGAGGAGCTTGTTCGTCGGGCCAGCGTCTATGGGTCTCGCGTCACCTTCCTTTCGGCCGTTGATGACGTGCCGTCCGTGCTGGCATCGCTCGACGCCACGCTGCTCTCGTCCCGTTCTCCCGAACCCTTTGGGAACGTCGTCGTCGAGTCTCTGGCCGCTGGACGACCGGTCATCGTGCCTCATTTTGGCGGACTCGTGGAGTTCATTGAAGATGGCGTCAACGGGCTGTACTACGAGCCCAACAGTGCCGCTTCGTTAGCCGATGCCATTCGCCGCTTCGCAGCGAACGGCGCCGAACGCGAAACGAAGGCCGAGCGGGGACGAGAGACAGCGCAGCGCTTCGCAGCACCGCGAGTGGCCGAGATGGCACAGCGCATCTACGAATCCGTGCTGAAATAGTCGCCGTGCGGGTATCGGTCGTCATTGCGAGCAAGGATCGCCCCGCGTTACTGGCCAACGTTCTCGCCAGTCTCGCGCCCCAGATCGCCTCACTCGGTGGTGAGGGTGAAATCATCGTGGTCGATGACGGCTCGACACCTCCCTATGAGAATTCGAGCACGACTGGTGTGACCTTCCTGCGGACCGGGGGAGTCGGTCCGGCCCGAGCCCGCAACCACGGCGTTCGCTTCGCTCGCGGTGAAGTCATCTGCTTTACCGACGACGACGTGGTCGTCCAGAGCGGCTGGATCGAGGCCGCCCTAAGGCACCTCGATGCTCACCCCGAGGCGGCTGGGGTTACTGGCGATACGACCTCGCCCCCGTTTAGCCCACTTTGGGAGCATTCGGTTGAGGATCACGACGGGGGGAGCTTTCTAACCTGCAACGTTGCCTATCGCCGTTCGGCCTTCGTGGCCGTTGGGGGCTTTGACCGACTCTTTCCTCACGCGGCCCACGAAGATCGCGATCTGGCGATGCGTGTGACGCGCGAAGTCGGTCCCGTCGGTTACGAACCGTCGATGCGAGTGGTGCACCCCGGTCGAGCATTCCGGGCAGTGCAGTGGTGGCGTCGTGGGCGACTAGCCGTTGACGACTGGCTCTTTCTCGCCCGCTACCCCGAGCTCAAGGCCTCGCGCCGTAGCGCCAAATGGGCGCCATGGACCGGTGCGGCCCACCGCTGGCGATCGATCGCTCGCGAGACGGGAGCATTTAGATCTCCGCGAAAGTTTGTTCGTTGGCTCATTGTGGCCGGTGGTCAATTGATGGTGAGCGCGTGGACGATTTCGCGCTCGTGGCGTTACCTCTCAGAACGTGACGTGCGTCCGGTGACGGGGCTGCGTCACGGAGGGTGGCGCATTGCGTACGTGGGTCCTTCGCCCAACCCGGCGGCTGGTGGTGCACCTGGGGTGGCCGGCCTCCTGGTTCCCGAACTGCTAGCCGCTGGCCACAGCGTTGACGTCTACGTCGTCGCGAGCCGAGAAGACGACGACCCCTGCGCCCTTGGCGCGCAGGAAGGTCTCAACTACATCATTGAGCGCAGCTCCTTTCGGTTCGAGCGTTGGTATTCACGTCACCGTCTCACCAAGATGATGTCGAGCCAACTCTTCGCCGCGCAGGGACGTCGGCGACTGGGTCGACGACTCCGAGCGATGCATCGAGCCACGCCCTATGACTTCGTGTATCAGTTTTCGGCCATGGAGAGCATCGGCATCCCTCGAAACCTTGACGTTCCGATCATCATGCACCCGAGCGTGCACGCCGCCGGTGAACGTCGATGGCTTACCGACGAACACCGCCGTCGCATTAGTGACGAGGGTGCGCTCAAACACGTTGTTGTGAGCACGTGGCTACTCCTGCGCGCCTGGCGCCAAGGACGCGATGCTCGCCGAGCCACTGGAATCTTGGCCATCGGTCGTTCCTTTGGCGACGAGATCGTGCGGGACTACCGGGTTCGCGCTGAACTCGTGAAGGTGGTGCCGAACTGCATTGACTTCGCCGCTATTGCCTTTACCCCCACCGTGGGTTCTGACGTGTTGGTGGTCGGACGACTCGCCGTTCGCAAAGGTCTCGAAGTCGTCGCCCAGGTCACCGACGAGTGGGCGATGTCGCGAAGCGTGAGCGAGGCGGGCGTCCGCTTCCGCATCGTCGGGAATCATTCGCTGTGGAGCGACTATCGCTCCACGCTGCAGCGATGCAACGACGAGGTGACGGTTATCGATGGCTATCTCCCACGAGCGGCTGTGATGGAAATGATGAGTCGCTCGCTGGCGCTGCTGCAGCTCTCCCGCTACGAACCCTTTGGCCTCACCGTGGCCGAAGCGTTGGCCAGCGGACTACCGGTCGTTGCCACCCGGATCGTTGGTGCGGCCGAAGAGCTGGCCGACGATGTGGTTTGGCGTACCGAGATTGGCGCGAGCGAAGTTCATGACGTTGTCTCGGCACTCCATGAAATCGCCTCGCTGTCGCTGGAGGATCGCCAGAGTTTGTCGCTGCGATGTCGGGCCGAAGCGCAGCGTCTCTTCACGCCCAGCGTGGTGGCGGCCCGACTCGAGGCCGCAGTGAGTGAGCTGCTGGCTACTCGCTGAATCGGTGCATGGCGAGCGGCTGATGGCGATCGCGCCAGGCCGCCAAGGTTCCGGCCCAACTGGAACGGCGCCGTAGTAACACGGAGCCCTCGCGCCGTATGGCGGCGACTCCGAGACGAATAAGGCCAGGACAGTTGGTGTCACCCACTAGTAGGACGTAGAGCACTCGTCGGCTCTGCAGTCGCTGGGGGAGCGAACGAGTCAGGTTGTAGGCCGAGTCAAACAGTGCCGTTTCGTTCGGTGCCTCTCGCTGGTCGTCGCCGAGACGGGTCGCGGGGTGGTGCTCAACGGTGAGCGAGGGGTCGTAGAGGAGGGTGGCACCCTGCTGGCGTACCCACTGGCCCACGGCTATCTCGAAGTGGGCTTGGGCCCCTTGGCCTCGAAGTCCCGTCGGTAGGGCCAAGAGGGAGCGGCGATAGGCACTGTTGACGCCCTTGAGCATGGCGACTGGTCGCGGCGCTCCGGTGCCGCAGTGGTGATTACCAATGACCCGCCCGTACCGCGTGATACGACCAACTTCACTTTGTAGTGCTGTCGGTCGGGGTACGTCGCCGTCAAAGAGACAGTCACGACCTCCAACGCCACCAATCGTGGAGTCGGCAAAGGCCCTACGAAGTCGTCCCGCATGGGTCGGCGGCACGACGGCGTCGTCGTCAGTGAAGGCCACCAGTTCACACGTTGATGCCTGCACCCCGGCAATCATGGCCGCCAAGACACCTGGTTCACTCACGGTGGCGACGCGGACGCCGAATTCGCGTGCGACACGAACCGACGGCTCGTCGCCGGCACGAAGCGCCACGATGATCTCGTCGAAGGGATCGGTCTGATTCGTGGCGGCGTGCAGGCAGGTCGCCAAGTCATTCGCTCGTGCGTAGGAGGGAATGATGAGCGCGAGTCGAGTCATGAACCGCTCAAGAGCGCGATGGCTCGGTCAGGAAAGGCCTTACGGATAGGTCCGGGCATTGCGCCACGGAGCCACAGCAGGTCTTCGCGCGTGAAGTACTTGGTCGCGCGAATGGCGACGAGGGCGATGGCTCCAAAGAGGAGCGTCAATGTGGCGAGGCCCGCGAGTGCGTGCCAACGGGTCTCGAGCGTCCAGTTCCAGCGGTCCATGAGGAGGCGGGGAATCACCGTCGAAACGAAACCAATAATGGCCACCTTGCCAATCCAGGGCAGGATCAAGACGCGAGCCGAGCTTTCGACGAGCTTGGAGAAACGAATCAAGAGATACGTGGTGGCGCATACTTTGGCGGTCAGCGTGCCGATGAGAACGCCGTTGAGACCGAATGGCCCCACGAGTGAAAGCGTCATCACGACGTTGACGACAAAGGCGAGCGCCTGAGCTCGCGTGCCGAGTCCGACCTTGCCCATGGCAAAGATGGCGGCGCCGGTGGCCTGTCGCGGCGTGCCGGCCACCATGGCCAGGGCGATGAGAATCGACGCCGTGGAGGCCTGAAGGAAGGGGTGGTTCATCCAGGCCTTAAGCAGCAATGGTCCACAGGCCATCACGATGCCGGCCATCATCGTGCCGATCAGCACGATGATTCGGTTGGCCCGGACGTAGATACGGCGAAGGTCGCTTAGGTCCTCGTTGGCGGCGACGGCGGCCGAAATGGTGGGCAAGAGATTGCCGTTGGGGATGTAACCGAAGTAGGTGATCTGACGGGCCATCCGTTGGGCGATGGACCACAGGCCGGTGGCGGCCGGCGAGACGAGGGCCGAGATGACAATAGGGTCGGTCTCGTACGTCAGCGTCTCAAAGATGGAGTTGAGTTGAAACCAGCCACTGAACTTGGTGATCTCTTTGCGAATCTCCGGGGAGATTCCGCGAGGGCTGGCGTAGGGCAAGCCGTGGCGGGCCCAGATGACCGTGAAGGTCGCGATATAGGAGACTAGGTACTGCGCCGAGGTCGCCCAGATGATGGCCGAAAGTCGAAAGCCACTGTTGAGCAACCAAATGAGCGTGATGGCGTAGATGATTCGGGTCGTGACGTCGATGATGGTGATGATCCACTGCTCGCCGGCGGCGATGAGCTGACTGGAGAGGGTGGCCAGAATCGAGCCGAAAAAGACGAGGGCGTAGGTCCAGTAGAAGAAGGCTTCAGCGGCCCGTTGAACGCCGGGGTTGTAGTCGAGGTGGTGAATCAGGGGATGAACAATGGCCACCACCACTGGTGAGAGGGTGAGGCCAATGGCCACCCAGGCCAACGTGCCGACGGTCGAGATTCGAGCGCCGATGCGGTGATCGCCGAGCACTCGTCCCTGGGCGCCGTAGCGAACAACCATGCCGCCAAATCCGGGGTCGAGAAATGAGATGTAGCCGACGGTCACTGTGACAAAACTCCAGACCCCGAACTCCACGAGACCGAGGTGTGAGAAGGACAGCGGCGTCGTGATGAGCGCAATGAGCAAGACCGCAACGATGCCGGCGGCCGTTACCAGTGAGTTTGTGGCGGCGCGACCGGCGCGGTATTCGTGACCCCGTCGGCGGGGTGCGACGTTGGCTCCGGAATCATTCACAGGTGAAATTGTGGCAGGTCGCCTCGGTGAATGGTGTTTCTGGCACGATATGAGGGTGAAGCGCGAGATTCAGGTCATCTCCCACGCCTGTGTCGTGCCGGCGAATCAGTCGGTCTACGCCCACCTCGCCGGGCTGGGCTTTGAGGTTTCGATTCTCGTGCCGGCAACCTGGCACCACCACTACAGCGCCAAACCACTCAGTCCCGCAGCGATCAATGGGCTCGAAGGTCGCGTGGCTGGCGGCCCAGTTCGTCGCGCGGGTCGACCCCAGCGTTACGGGTTTCGCTGGTTCAGTCGTGAAGTTGCGACGGTCCGTCGGTCTCGACCGGACTGGTGTCTGATCGAAGAAGAGTCCTTCTCGGTCGCCGGTGCTCAATGGTCGTGGTGGGCTCGACGCCACAAGATTCCCTACGCCATTCAGATGGCCGAGAACTTAGACCGGCCAATGCCCCTCCCAGTGAAATGGTGGCGACGACACGTGCTGGCTCAGGCTTCACTCGTCATGGCTCGCTCGGTCGCCGCCGCTGAGCTGGCGGTGGTCTGGGGCGCGCGAGCCGAGACCGTGCACGTCGTCCCTCACGGAATTGACGGAGTCCGCGACCGCGATCTCCCGCGTCCGTCGGGTCGCGTTGGCTACGTAGGCCGTCTCGTTTCGGAGAAGGGAATTGCCGACTTGGTCGAAGCGATCTCCCTCGACTCGGCACTCTCACTAGATGTAGTGGGCGATGGCCCCCTTCGACCGATGATTCAATCGGCCGGAACACGGGTGCGGTGGCTCGGAGCGAAGGATGCCACGGAGATGCCCGACTTCTACGAATCAATCGCCGTCTTAGCCCTGCCGAGTCGCTCGACACCAACGTGGAGCGAACAGTTTGGTCGAGTAATCATTGAGGCCCTCGCGGTGGGCACGCCAGTTGTGGCCTATGACTCGGGAGAGATTCCCTGGGTCGCTGGTCTCACTGGCGCCACGACGGTTCACGAAGGCGACGTGGTCGCATTGGCCCGCGAGCTTCGTCGTCTCTCAACGGGAACGACTGGAACTGAAGAGGCTTCGCGGGGACGTTCAGTAGTGGCGGAGCGCTTCACCAATGCAGCCGTCGCCCAGCAGCTCTCGTCGTTGTTGACGACGAACTAGTTCTGAGGCAAGAGTCCACCCGCGGCGTCGCGGAGACGGCGGATGTGTTCGTCGGTTGAAAAGGTCGCCGCGTGGTCGCGCAGCTGCTGCGTGTCCCAGGTCGTCGTGAGGGCTTGGCGAAGCGACTCGACCACCGAATGAGTTGAGAAGTTTTGTTCCTCGACCAAGATTCCCGTCGTCGAAGTAATCGTGTCGAGGTAGCCACCACTGCGACGGGCCACGGTGGGTCTGCCGACGGCGGCCGCTTCGAGCGGTGTAATGCCGAAGTCTTCGTGGCTGAGCGCTAGATGCACGCTGGTTCCGACGTACTCGCGCCACAGCTCTTCGTCGGCGAGCGATCCCACCATCGTGACGTTCGTTGGCGCGGTGGCGGTGAGTTTGTCGCGTAACGGCCCGTCACCGACGACACGGAACGTGACATCGGGCATCAGGCGGGCCACCTCGAGAGCGAGGTCGACGTTCTTGTACGGCAAGAGCCGGGCCACCACCAAGACGTCACCCAACTGCTCGGTCTCGGGAAGATGGTGGGGAGGATTGACGGGTGGTGCGACGACGGAGGCCTCGATGCCGTACACGGCGTGGACGAGTGACTGCGTGGCCGTGGAGTTCACGATGTAGGTATCGGCTCGGTGGGCCGCCCGCTGATCCCACTCACGAAGGCGACTGAGTAGGGGACGCGACAACTGGGCCAGGGGAGAAAGGCCGTCTCGACTGAGGTAGCGATCGGTCTGGTAGAGCCAACGGGCCGGGGCGTGGCAGTACACGACGAGGTGGCCGGTGGCATTGAATCCATGAGCCCAACCCGAGGAAGAGGCGAGCGTCACCTCGGCATCGATCGTGGTCAACCGAGAGGCGACCGGAAGCAAAGGCAGCGCGCTGCGGTGGTGGTGGCGAAAGTAGGCCAGACGATTGAGTGGACTGACGCGTACGTCAACGGCGGCAAAGTCGTCAAAGGTTGAGGCTTGGTCGTAGAGCGTCGTAAAGAGTGGGGCCCGCGGCCACGCCTCAACCCAGCTCGCCACGACTCGCTCAGCACCCCCGCGCTGCGTTAGATAGTCGTGGGCAAGCGCGAAGGGGAGGTGGGCCATTAGTAGGCGCCGAGGCCTCGGAGCATGGCTCGCGGGGTGTCAAAGCAGATCTTGATATCCCACCACATGGACCAGGCCGAGACGTAGAGATAGTCGAGCTGTCGCAACTCTTCGGCCGTCAGGTTGTTGCGACCCGAAACCTGCCAGAGGCCGGTGATGCCGGGGCGCACGTCGAAGCGCCGGGCGTAGAAGGGGTCCTTGATGTCTGATTCAGAAACGATGAAGGGGCGGGGTCCTACGATGCTCATCGATCCGGTGAGCACGTTGATGAATTGAGGAATCTCGTCGACGCCAATCTTGCGGATGAATCCACCGACCTTGGTGCGACGGCTGGTCTCTTGCAGCTTGCCGCGACTGACAAAGAGCGGCGTGTTGGTCGATTCGTCACGAGGCTGTTCGGGTTCGCTGCGAGGGGCGACGTGCATGGTCCGAAACTTCAAGATGGTAAAGGGCTGACGGTTGCGACCTAGACGCTCCTGGTGGAAGAAGATTGGGCCGCGAGAGGTCGACTTAATCAAGACCGCGACGATCAAGGTGATCGGGAGGCTCGCAATCAACAAAACGAGTGCGACCACGATGTCAAAGAGTCTCTTCAAGAAGTGGTCGAGGCGGCTCACGTTGCGCGGGGCCAACTCCAAGAGGGGTAGGCCACTCATGTCGGTGAGTCGACTGCGCCATGAGATGACCTCGTACATACGGGGCACCAGCGCCGTCTCAACGAGTTCAGTGGTTCGGCGATACCAGTACGCAATCTCGGGGGTCATAATGCTGATCGAACCGAAGATGACGCGGTCGAGGTTGTACTCCTCGGCGATTCGCTCAATCTCGCTGATGTGGCCAATGACGCCCTCGATATCGCTTTCATCAAGTGCGATGCGACCGTAGAGCGTGATGCCTCGCTGGAGGTGGAGGTGGGTGGCGATTCGCTGGAAGCTGCCTCCGTCGTCGAGGACGGCGATGCGAACGGGGCGTCGCGCCATGACGACACTGCGCAGCACGGCTCGCGACATCGCAATGGTGAAGGTTGAAACCATGACGCCCAAAATCAGTTGGGTCGGTACCTGAATCTCCCACTGGGTGTAGTGGTGAGCAACGTAACTCAGCGTCATTGCCAAGAAGCCACCGAGGCTGGCCGCCATGACGTACTCGCGGAAGGAGGAGAAGGCGTTCTGCGTAGGACTGCGTCGACTAATCCGATACCCCGAGGTCAGCGCCATGGCGACGACGACGCCGATTGGAAACCACACCGCATGGCGAATGTTGTAGTCAAAGTGGTCGAGCCGGTTAAAGGCGTTGCGCGTCACCATGTTGAGCAGGAAAAGCCCGAGGATGAAACCGGCCCAGGCGCTTAGGTAGTCGGCCAGAATCAACGCGAGGGTGTAGCGGCGAGAGGTGAGTCCGCGTCGACGACGGTGGACTGGCGTAGCCAGATCGAAACCATCGGATGTAAATGACACAGGGAGATTGTACGCACGGAGCGTGGTTTGGCCGTGGGTCTAACCCATGGCGTGGGCACCACCATCGACATAGATAATCGAGGCCGTGGTGCCACGAAGGAGTGGGGAGAGGATGGCGATTGTGGTGTCGTGCACGGCCGAGGCATCTCGGACGTCCCAGCCGAGGGGAGCACGGTCGGCCCAACTGTCTTCGAACTGTGAGAAACCGGGAATCGATCGGGCCGCCATGGTTCGAATTGGGCCCGCCGCGACCATGTTGACCCGTATCTTGTCGGGTCCCACCTCTCGCGCCAAGTAACGGCCAAGCGATTCGAGTCCGGCCTTGGCCACGCCCATCCAGTCGTACATCGGGTAGGCCCGAGTGGCGTCAAAGTCGAGTGCGACCACCGAGGCGCCACCGACGGCGGTGCTCTTTTGGAGGAGCGGACGGAAGGCCCCGACGAGGGCGGCTAGCGAATACGTCGAGATGTGAAAGGCCGTAGCCACATCGGCAAACGGAGTAGCCAGCATGCCGTGGCCGAGGGCAGATTCGGGAGCGAAGCCAATCGCGTGGACGAGTCCATCGAGTCGACCGAACCGCTCGGTTAACGAAGCAGCCGCCGCTTGGATTTGGGCCTCATCGGTCACGTCGAGCTCGAGCACCTCTTCGGTAATACCGAGCCGTTTGGCCATGCGCTTAGTAAGCGACATGCCGCGACCGGCGCCGGAAAGTAGGACTTCGGCGCCTTCGGCCAGTGCTCGCTCGGCAATTCCGTAGGCCAGGGAGTCATCCGTAAGGACGCCCGTAACGAGAATGCGGTGACCGGAGAGAATTCCCACGATGGTCAGCGTACCCCTCGCTTTCCGGTTAACTAGTGAGGTGAATAGTTCAATTGGCATCATTGGCGGAAGTGGACCGGCCGGTCGAGGATTGGCCGTTCGTTTGGCGAGCGCTGGCTACAACGTCGTGCTCGGTTCACGCGAAGAGAGTCGCGCCGCCGAAGTTGCCGCCGCGCTCGTGTATCGCGGACAGGGTGAGATCTCGGGCGGGACCAACGAGACCGCGGCGCAGGCCGACATCGTGATTGTCGCCACGCCCTGGGACTCGGCCGTCAGCACCGTTGTCCCGCTACGGAGTGCGCTGGCTGACAAGGTCGTTATCTCGATGGTTAACGCCTTGCAGAAGCAGGGTCGAGAGCTGGTGCCCCTGGTACCGGCCCGCGGATCAATGGCCGGCGAGCTCGCCGCCGCACTACCGAAGTCCAAGGTGACCGGTGCGTACCATCACCTGCCCGCCGCCGACATGGAAAACCTCGACAGTGGCCTGGACGCCGATGTGATGGTGATTGGTGATGACGCTGACGCCCGCCGTGTCACGGTGGAGCTGACTGACGCCATGGAAGGTCTGCGTGCTGTCGAAGTGGGCTCGCTCTCGCTCGCTGGTGCCGTGGAGAACTTCACGGCGGTATGCATCACGACGAATATTCGCCACAAGGCCCACACGTACGTCAAGCTCGCTGGTCTCTAACCATGCAGTTGTACGACACCGCACGCGGCGACATCTTCCCAATGGAAACGGGCCCAATTGTCACTCTGTACTCCTGCGGCATTACGCCGTACGACGCTGCGCACCTCGGCCACGCCTTTGTTTATTTGACCTTTGACGTCTTGCAGCGACGCCTACGAGACGAGGGTCTCGAAACTCGCTGTGTTCGAAATGTGACCGACGTTGATGACGACATCTTGCGCAAGGCCCGCGAAGTAGGTGTTCACTACCTCGACCTCGCGGCTCGCGAGATGGCCAAATTCGACCGCGACATGGCCATCTTGAACCTCTTGCCCGTCTACTCCGAACCTCGGGCGACCGGAGCGATTCCCGAGATCCTCTCGGTGATTCAGCAGACCTTCGACAAGGGTCTGGCCTACGAAGTCGATGGCTATGTCTACTTTGAGGTCGATAAGTTCCCTCGGTTCGGCCAGGTGTCTCACGAATCACGCGTAGACATGGTCACGTTGGCCGGCATTCACGGTGGTCGACCCGATGACCCCCGCAAGCGCAACCCGCTCGACTTTGTGCTGTGGCAGCCGTCGCTGCCCGACGAGCCGGCCTGGGATTCGCTCTGGGGACCGGGTCGCCCGGGTTGGCACATCGAGTGCTCCGCCCTCGCGCTGCGTGACCTCGGCGAGACCCTTGACGTACACGGCGGTGGTCGTGACCTCGCCTTCCCGCACCACGAATGCGAGGCCGCTCAGAGCGAGACGGTGACGGGTGCACCCTTCGTGAAGCACTGGCTGCACGTGGGTCTCGTTGGTCTTGACGGTACCAAGATGTCGAAATCACTGGGCAACCTCGTCTTCGTGAGCGAACTGGCCAAGGAAGCCGAGCCGGCCGCAATTCGACTGGCGCTCTTGGCTCACCACTACCGGCACGACTGGGAGTGGCACGCCGACGATCTGTCGCGAGGTGTTTCGCGACTCAACACTTGGCGTTCAACCCAGACTGGTCTGTTGGGCGACGAACTGCTCGACGCGGTGCGAGCCCACCTTGATAATGACCTCGACACACCCAGTGCGCTGCGAGCAATCGACGAAGCCGCCCAGTCCGGTGTGAACGTCACCTCGGCGGCGAGTCTGCTCGGCATTACGCTGTAGAGGTCATGTCGACCATTCAAATCACCCTGCCCGACGGCTCTACTCGCGACCTCGAAAGTGGCGCGACGGGCCTCGACCTCGCAACTTCGATTGGCTCACGCCTCGCTAAGGCCGCGCTGGCCACGGTGGTCGACGGCGCGATGACGGACCTTTCGACCCCTCTGCCCAGCGGTTCGACAGTGGCCATCGTTACCGAAGGCACGCCCGAAGGTCGCGAAGTTCTGCGCCACAGCACCGCGCACGTCATGGCGCAAGCCGTGACCCGGCTCTGGCCCGGTGCCCACTTTGCCATCGGACCGGCTATCGCGGACGGTTTCTACTACGACTTTGATTTGCCGAACGGCGCTCGATTCACCGACGGTGACATGGAGCGCATCGAGGCTGAGATGCGCGCCATCGTGAAGGAGAACCAACCCTTCGTTCGCTCCGAGCACAGCTTTGACGAGGGTCTCGCGCTCTTTGCCGACCAGCCCTTCAAGGTTGAAATCATCAAGTCGGTTCAAGAGGGGTCTCGCGAAGACCTCGACGAAGTGGGCAGTGCCTCATCGGTGTCGGCCTATCGCAACACCGACTCATTCGTCGACCTGTGTCGTGGTCCCCACGTGCCGTCGACGGGTCGACTCGGGCACTTCAAGTTGATGCGAGTTGCCGGTGCGTACTGGCGCGGTGACGAGAAGCGTCCGCAGCTCCAGCGTGTCTACGGCACTGCGTGGGAGAGCAAAACGGCACTTGAAGAGCACATCACTCGCCTCGAAGAGGCTGAAAAGCGTGACCACCGAAAGCTGGGTAAGGAGCTGGACCTCTTTAGCTTTCCCACTGTCCTCGGGCCGGGTCTTTCCGTCTTTCACCCCAAGGGTGGAACCATTCGTCGTCTGATTGAGGACTACTCCCGTCAACGTCACGTCGAAGACGGATACGAATTCGTGAACTCACCCCACATCACTAAGGGTGAACTCTTTGAGACCTCGGGTCACCTCGAATGGTTTGCCGATGGCATGTACCCACCGATGGAACTCGACGAGGGTCAGAAGTACTACCTCAAGCCCATGAACTGTCCGTTCCACCTGTTGATCTTCAACGCACGTCCTCGCAGTTTCCGCGAACTGCCGTTACGACTCTTTGAGTTCGGCACCGTCTATCGCTACGAGAAGTCGGGCGTAGTTCACGGCCTCACTCGAGTTCGCGGCTTCACCCAAGACGACGCCCACATCCTCTGCACCAGGGAGCAGATGCACGACGAGCTCATTAGTTTGCTCAACTTCGTGCTCGACCTACTGCGCGACTTTGGTCTGAACGACTTCTATCTGGAGATTTCGACTCGACCACCAGAAAAGGCGGCCGGAACCCAAGAAGAGTGGGATGAGGCGGAGGCAACGTTGACCGCAGTGGCCCAAAGTCACGGTCTCGAGCTTGTGCTCGACGAAGGCGGCGGCGCCTTCTACGGTCCGAAGATTTCCGTGCAGGCCAAGGACGCCATCGGTCGAACCCACCAGATGTCGACGATTCAGCTCGACTTCCAACTGCCGCAACGTTTTGACTCGAGCTACATCGGTTCGGACAATCAGCGTCACCGCCCGATCATGATTCACCGAGCCCTCTTCGGCTCAATTGAGCGCTTCATCGCAATCTTGATTGAGCACTACGCCGGCGCTTTGCCCACCTGGCTCGCCCCCGAACAGGTGCGCATCCTCAGCGTGCGTAACGACCACGACGACTACGCCTGGGAGGTCGCCAAGACACTCAAGGCCAAGGGTGCCCGTGTTGTCGTGGACGAAGCGAGCGAGCCTCTCGGCGGACGTATTCGTCGTGCGAAGCTCGAAAAGATTCCGTACATCCTCGTCGTGGGTGATGACGACGTGCGCGAGCGTACGCTCGGCATCAACGCCCGCGGAAGCAACGACCCGGAGCGTGGCGTTGGGCTCGATGAGTTCGTCAACCGATTCGTCGACGAAGTTGCCTCACACGGCATGCCCGAAGGGCGTTAGTGCCACTCGATCGCCTGTCGGCCTCATGGCGTGAGCAGTACGTTCGTGAAGCCACCGCCAACGAGCGAACGGGCGACGTCAACGACTGTGTTTTCTGCGAACTCTTGGCTGATGGCGTCTCTAACTCCACGGGCATCTTGGAAGTGACGTCATTCGCGTTTACAGTTCTGAATGCCTACCCCTACGGAAGTGGACACGTCTTGGTATTGCCAGTGCGCCACATTGCGTCGCTCGAGGAACTTTCTGACGAAGAAGCGACCGGCTACTTCGCACAGCTGCGCCGAACGGTGGCAGCGGTGAAGGCCGCCTACCAACCAGACGGGCTTAACGTCGGCTTCAACCTCGGGCGGGCGGCCGGCGCCGGAATTCCCCAACATCTGCACGGACACGTCCTGCCCCGCTGGAACGGTGACACCAACTTCATGACCTCGCTTGGCGAAACTCGTGTTCTACCCGAGTCGCTCATCGAGACGTGGCGCAAGATCAGCGCAGCGCTGTAGAGACCGATTTTTTCACCCTCGCTCGGTAGGCTTACTACCTAGTACGACTCGTTCCTAGACCCGGGAGGCAGCATGTTTGACGGCAAGTTCCGCACTGCAGTTGATGCCCGCACGGCGCCGATTGGTCGAGCCCTCGTCAAGTTGGGTTTTTCAGCCGACGTCCTCACCGCCTCGGGGCTGGTCTTCGCTGGAGCCACTGGATGGGCTATCGCTACTGGCCGCCACTGGTTAGCGGTCGTTTTGCTAACGCTGACCGGCGCACACGATCTCTTCGATGGTCCGGTGGCCAAGGCTTCGGCCAGTGCTTCGGTTCGCGGCAGTTTTTTTGACTCGGTGATGGACCGACTCTCAGACGCCTTCATTCTCGGCGGCGTCACCTACTACCTCGAAGCCCAGCACCACGGGCAGCTGGTGCTCTTGCCCTTTGCCATCATGACGAGCACCTTCATGATCTCCTACCAACGCTCCAAGGCCGAAAGCTTGGGCCTGGCCGCTAAGGGTGGACTCATGGAGCGGGCCGAGCGAATGATTCTGATGGGTGTCGCACTCCTTCACCACACCATCTTCATTCCCGTGCTGTGGCTACTGCTCGCACTCACGACGATGACGGCCTTCGGTCGTTTCTATCGCGTCTGGCAGGTTGCTTCGCAGACGCCCGTTAACGCGGAGAAGTAGTTCCGTGGACTCACGACAGCGGGCGCGCTTCGTGATGATGAAGACGCTCGCTACCGCCATGGAGTTCGCCCCCGAAAAGGTCGACCGTTGGCTAGGTGAGCAGGTGGCCTCCACCGTTGGTCGATTGACCACGACTCCTCGCTACAACCTGCGGGAAAATGTGCGCCGTGCAATGAGCGCGCCCGGCGCAGCACCCTCGCCGGCACTACTGGAGCGATTTGTTGATCGAGGCTTTGAGACCTACGGCCGCTACTGGGCCGAAGGGGCCAAGCTGCCCGCCATCAGCGAGCGCAACATCATGAAGCACTTCGCAATCTCCGAAGGCCTCGAACACATCCAGGCGGCCGCGGATTCGGGGCGAGGTGTGGTGATTGCTCTGCCGCACATTGGCAGCTGGGAGTGGGGCGGTTCGTTTCTCGCCAAGATTGGCCTCCCTATGAAGGCCGTGGCCGAAGCGCTCGAGCCACCGGAACTCTTTGACTGGTTCGCCGAGAAGCGTCGATCGATTGGTATCGAAGTCGAAGCGCTCAATGAGTCGGCCGGCACGGTTCTGCTCTCCACGATTAAGGCCGGCAAGATCGTCGGGCTGCTCTGCGACCGCGATATCCAGGGCAACGGCATTCCCGCCGTGCTGTTGGGTGAAGAGGTGACGATTCCGGCCGGCCCGGCGACCCTGGCGCTGCGTACCGGCGCCGTACTCTTGGCCGCCGCCTGTTACGCCGGTCCGGGCGATGGCCACCACGCCGTCATCACGCCACCGATTCCGGCTGAGCGCACCGGGAAGCTCCGAGAAGACGTCTCGCGGGTTACCCAGCTGGTGGCCGATGAACTCAGTGGACTGATTCGTCGTGCGCCCGAGCAGTGGCACGTGCTGCAGCCCCGGTTTGGTGAGTAGGAGTGAGTGAACTGCGGCGCGTCGCGCTGATTTCACCCTACGCACTCGACATCTACGGGGGAGTACAAGAGCAAGTGCTCGGCATGAGTCGTGAACTCGTGCGGCGCGGTCTCGACGTTCTCGTACTGTCGCCCGAGGGTGGTGAACTCATCTCCGAAACCCCAGCCCGGGTCGAGCGATACGGCGGATGCGTGCGGGTGCCGGCCAACGGATCTCAAGCTCCCATCACGCTGAGCCCAACGGCGTCCAAGCGAGTGCGTCAAGCCATTGAACGATTCGGTCCCGACGTGGTGCATATCCATGAACCCTTTGCGCCGCTTCTTTCGTACGCCGAGCTTTTTTCGGGGGCCGAGCGCGCGCGGGTGGGGACCTTCCATCGCTCTGGCGGCGGTCCGGCCTACCAGCTCACCCGACCACTCCTCGTCCTGTTGCTCCGTCAGCTCGACGCCAAGGTGGCAGTGAGCGATCGGGCCGCAGAGACCCTGCGAGAGGCCACCGGTGCGTCGAGCACCGTTCTCTTCAATGGGTTTGAGATGGACCGCTTCGCGCAGCAGTCTCGAGACACTGACCCGTTTGCTCTCTTCGTGGGTCGGTTTGAATCACGCAAGGGTGCTCACGTCGCGATCGAGGCCGTGCGGGGGTGGAAGAAGCTTGGCGGCCCCTCGCTCAAGTTGCTCATTGCCGGTGACGGGCCAGAACGGGAGTCACTGGAGCAACTGGCTGGCGGGGACGACGCCATCACATTCCTCGGCGCTGTGGACGACACGGTGAAGCGTGATTTGCTCGGCCGAGCCTCGATTCTGATTGCCCCCTCACTCTTCGGCGAGAGTTTCGGCATGACCCTGCTGGAGGGGATGGCGAGCGGAGCGGCCGTCGTGGCTTCGGACATCGATGGGTATCGCGAGGCGGCCGGTGGCCACGCCACGCTCTTTACGCCAGATGACGCCACTGATTTACGCCGGGCTCTTCTCGTGGCGTTGGCCACCTCGCCACGTGCTCGAGACGCAGCTCGCCTCCACGCCGAGAACTGGTCCATGGCCCGATTGATGGACGATTATCTGCCCATCTACGAAGCGGCCCTGGCACGCCGGTAGCCTTGCCTCGTGGCAACGACGAAGAACAACCAGCAGCGACGCCGTTCATCGCAGCGCAGTCGTGGCCCCCGTCACGTCGAGCCTGTTCTTGACCCGACGTGGAAGAGCCCCTACGCCCCAACGTCCGAAGAGCGTGAGGCCAACTCGGCGCTGATCGGTCGCTGGAGCCCCGCACTGCTCGGCGAGACGGGAATCGTGGCCCTGCTGGCCATTGTGACGGTGGCCATTGGTCTCGTGCCGATCTACATCTCGCTTGCAGTCATTGTGGCGTGTGCCGCATTCGTTGTGATGCAAGCCCGCAATATTCAGAGTCGCAAGGAAGCGGCCCACGGCCTCGCCGGCGAGCTCGTTGCAGCCTTTCCGGTCGGCGGCACCAAGACCGACCGCGTCCGTCTCTCAACGGTCGTCGAGCGCCTCTCGGCCACCTTTGGACTCAGCGACATCAACTGCTTTGTCGTTGAAGAAGCTGTTCCGAACGCCACCATGGTGGTGGACGGCGAGGGCTACACCCTGATCGTTACGACGGGTCTCATGACCGATGTCGAGCTCATTGAGCTTGAAGGGGTCGTGGCGCACTGCATGGCCCGTCAGCGCCTCGGGTACCTCGCCTTGCCGGCCATGCTGGCCTCGGCCACCCTGCGTCCGTCTGAACGGGCAAAGTTTGTGGCCGTGCTTCGCACGTGGGCCTTCCGGGCCGATGAAGTAGCCGCGGCCATGATTCGCTACCCGCTCGGCCTCCAGCGCGCGCTCGAGCGCACCTCGGCCACGATGGTTCCGGCCAACTCCTATTTCGCCTCCGAGGACTACGCCCGTGCCCGTTGGATCTGGTTCGACCAGCACATTGATGGACAGGAACTCATTACTGGCGACGTCGGCGAAGCCAAGACCCGAGCCCAAGCTCTCGAAGAGTGGTAGGGGTTGCACCGTTAGGGTGTAGCCATGACTTCGCACGAAAACTCTGGCTCAATTGGCACTGCTCGCGTTAAGCGGGGACTGGCCGACATGCTTCGCGGAGGCGTCATCATGGACGTCGTTAACCCCGAGCAGGCTCGCATCGCTGAGGACGCCGGCGCTGTTGCCGTGATGGCCCTCGAGCGCGTTCCCTCCGACATTCGTCGAGACGGCGGCGTTGCTCGCATGAGTGACCCCCAGATGATCCAAGAGATTCAGGCCACCGTAACGATTCCTGTGATGGCCAAGTCTCGAATTGGACACTTCGCCGAAGCGCAGATCTTGCAGGCGCTCGACGTTGACTACATCGACGAGTCCGAAGTCTTGACCCCGGCTGATGAGGTCAACCACATCGACAAGTGGGGCTTCACCGTGCCCTTCGTCTGTGGCGCCACCAACCTCGGCGAAGCGCTTCGTCGCATCGGCGAAGGCGCCTGCATGATCCGCTCCAAGGGTGAGGCCGGCACTGGCAACATCGTTGAGGCCGTTCGCCACCTGCGCACGATCAACCAGGCGATTCGCATGCTGCAGTTGGCTGACGAGGCCGAGCTCTACGCCATGGCCAAGGACCTCCAGGCTCCTCTGCCACTCGTCCAGGAAGTTGCCGCCGCTGGCAAGCTTCCCGTTCCACTCTTCTGTGCTGGTGGTATCTCGACACCGGCCGACGCCGCCCTCGTACTCCAGCTCGGCGCCGAAGCCGTCTTTGTCGGTTCGGGCATCTTTAAGAGCGACGACCCCGAGCGCATGGCTAAGGCCATCGTCGAGGCGACCACGCACTACCAGGACGCTGCCGTGGTGGCTCGCGTTTCGACTGGACTGGGCGCGGCAATGAAGGGCTTCGAAACGGCCACCCTCGAGCAGCGTCTCAGCGAGCGCGGCTGGTAATGCCACGCGTCGGTGTGCTCGCCCTCCAAGGGGACGTCCGAGAACACACCGCATCACTTCAACGCCTCGGTATTGAACCGCTGCTAGTCAAGACTCCCGAACAGCTCGCCTTGGTTGACGCTCTGGTGTTGCCCGGTGGTGAATCAACGGCCATTGCCCACCTACTCATCACATCTGGGCTTCGTGAGCCACTGCAAGAACGACTGAACTCCGGAATGCCGGCCTTTGGCACCTGCGCCGGACTGATTGCTCTGTCGAGCGAAGTGCTCGATGGCCGGGCCGATCAGTGGTCGTTTCACGCTCTCGATGTCTCGGTGCGCCGAAACGGGTACGGGCGGCAGGTGGCCTCGTTTGAGACTCCCGTTGAGCTTTCAACCGGCGACCTCGTGCCCGGCGTCTTTATTCGGGCGCCCCGAATTGAGCGCTTTGGCGATTCGGTCGAGGTGCTCGCCACGCACGATCACGGTGACGGAGCCCATCCGGTCCTCGTCCGCCAGGGTGCCGTGTGGGGCTGTTCATTTCACCCCGAACTGACGTCAAACACGGTGATTCACGAGATATTTGTCAAGGCGCTCTAGGGAAGCAGAGATATTTCGCATATCTCTTGTAATTTTTAAGGGTCTGCTGACAGTAACGATGCAGAAGGGAAGTGATTTCATGATTCGCAGCGTTCGCTCAGTAGCTTCAGGGCTCCTCATCGCCGGGGTGGTGCTCTTGACCCCGGCTCTTGCTCAGGCCGAGACCGCGGTTCCGGTAATCACCGACATCTCGGTCCAAAACGGCAACGACATCGCCATTGCCTTTACAAACGATGTCGCCGACGTTGTCTCGGTCGACGTTGTTCTTTTTGACGAATCTGGCAACATCGTCGCTACCGACAGCGTCGAGACAACGGCTACCTCTGACATCTTTACCTCGGTGGCGGCCGGCGCTGGATACACCGTGCAGGTTGTGGACCACACCTCGGGTGACGATCTCGTCTCACAACTCTCAGACTCCGTGGCAATCCCTGTCGTTGATCCCATGCCCTACTCATTGGGCGTTGATCCCTCAACGGCAACCGTCTCGCTTAATGGAGACGCAAGTGGTTGGACAATCTCCTTCGTATCGCCTGTCGACTATGCCGGCGCCGCCGCATTTGTCGTTTCGACAGCCGATGGTTCTTCCTGCACCGCATACGGTGACGCCGCGTCGCAGGGCAGCACCGTGAGCTGTGATGTACCGCTCCTGACCGACCCGAACGAACAGCCGGTCGTGACCTCGATTGACTACGTCTTGATGCCGATCAACTACTACCACGAGCCAATTTCGGTTGACGTAACAACGGCCATCATTGTGCTCAACGACGACGGAAGTGGATGGACGGTCTCGTTCCCCGAGCCGGCCGGCGCCACTGAGGGTATGCCCTTCGTAGTCACGTCGCAAGACGGCGCCGACAGCTGCTTCGCCACGGCAACCGGCGTAGAGGGTGCCACGATTTCGTGCGACCTCAACCTGCTCGAGGACCCGACGGTCCAGCCGACCATCTCCTCGATATCCAGTATCCAGGTCATGTACTACGCCCGTGGCGGCGTTGGTAATGGCGGCGTAACGACCAGCACCGTTCCTGGAATCACGCCCATTGAGGCCTACGCCTCAGGCCCACAGGTTCGCGACAAGAGTGTGACACTGACTGCTCCTAAGACAGTTGCCTCGCACCCAAGCGTGCTCGGAATGATTCTCGGCTTGGTCGCCATGCTGATTCTCTCGATCGGTATGGGTTGGGCTCGCTGGCGCCGCCAGGCCCACCTGCAACGCCTGCACTAAAGCGCCACATGGTCGGGGGAGTTGTGAGACTCCTGCAATGTCCTTGTAAAGTGGGTAGGCCTTTGACGTAGGAGGAAGCATGTCAGGCCACTCAAAATGGGCGACGACAAAGCACCGTAAGGGTGCCCAGGACCGTGCCCGCGCCAAGTTGTTCGCCAAGCTCATTCGCCAGGTCGAAGTAGCAGTTCGCGAAGGTGGCCCCGACGTCAACTCCAACGCCGCACTTCGTACCGCGTTCCAAAAGGCCCGCGACGGATCGGTGCCGATTGACACCATTGAGCGCGCTGTCAAGCGTGCCTCGGGCGACCTCGACGGCGTTCGCTACGAAGCCGTGACCTACGAGGGCTACGGTCCCAACGGCATTGCGATCCTCGTGGAGAGCCTCACCGACAACCGCAACCGCACCAGCGCTGAGGTTCGCGCTGTCTTTTCTAAGAACGGTGGCGCCATTGCCGAGCCCGGCTCGGTGTCGTGGCAGTTCGACCGCAAGGGCTCAATTGAAGTCCCCGGTTCCATGGACGAGGAGGCACTCCTCGAGACCGTCATGGAAGTCGGTGGCGAGAACCTGACCAGCAACGGCGAGAACTTCCTCATCACCACGGAAGCATCCGAGACGGCGGCCGTTCGCGAAGCACTCGAAGAGGCCAGTGTGAAGGTGCTCAGTTCAGACCTGATCATGGTGCCCCAGAACTTCATTGAAATCACCGATGAAAACGACGCCAAGAAGGTTCTGCGACTCATGGAGGCCATTGACGACCTCGACGACGTCCAGAACGTCTACGCCAACTTCGACATCCCCGACGCGATTCTCGCGACCTACGAGGGTTAAAAACCTCCAAATAGTCGTACATTCGGAGTACTATCGAACATATGTTCGTAGTCGGAATCGACCCAGGTCTAACGCGATGTGGCTTTGGCCTCGTTTCGGCCGACCTTGCGGCCGCCGAGACCTTTGAGGCCCGAGCGGCTGGGGTTCTCGAAACGAATCCTTCCGATCCCGTCGAGATTCGCTTGGCGGCACTGCATCGAGACCTTGTAGAACTCTTTGCCGATCTGTCACCCGACGCAGTGGTCGTTGAAAAGGTCTTCTTTCAACGCAACGCCAAGACGGCCATTCCGGTCGCCCAGGCCAGCGGTATTGCAATCGCGCTGGCCGGTATTCGAGGTATTCCTGTCGTCCAGTACACCTCGCAAGAGGTGAAGCTGGCCGTGACGGGATTTGGCAATGCCGACAAGTCTCAGGTCCAAGCCATGGTCGCCCAACGGTGTCGATTGCTCGAAGTTCCTAAACCTCCCGACGCCGCCGACGCGCTAGCGCTGGCCATGTGTCATTTGATGAATCTCCGTACTGCGGCTCGCATGAAGGTGGCAACGCCGTGATTGGTTGGCTATCGGGACAGATCGTTACTCGGACTGACGGCACGTTGACGGTCAACGTGGGTGGCGTCGGCTACGACGTCATCGTGCCTGGCCATCTCTTTGCCGCGGGAGTACAAGGTGACGAGGTCACCCTGTTTGTGCACACCAGTGTCCGTGAGGATGCCATCACGCTGTACGGGTTCGAAAGTGAAGAGGATCGCTCGATGTTCCGTCTGCTTCTCTCGACCCCTGGAGTCGGTCCGGCGACGGCCCTTGGGGCGCTGTCGACGATGTCTATTGGAACGCTTATTGCCGCGATCTATGCCGAGGACACGACGACGATTTCCACCATTCCCGGTATCGGCAAGAAGACGGCCGCCCGTCTGATCCTCGAACTGGCCGGACGACTCCCGCAGCTCGAGGGACTGGTCGCCAAGCGGGTCGTCGCTCGACCTGGCACTAGCGACCTCGAGGCGGCCCTCAAATCGCTTGGATACGGCGTGGCCGAAATTCGAGAGGCGCTCAGTTCGGTCGATCTGCCCGACAACGAAGCCGACGCACTGCGGGTGGCCCTGCGACAGTTGGGTACACGATGACTCGCCGGGAAATTGAACTCGAGCAGACAGGGCGCATTGTTGAGCCGTTGAGCTTGCCGACCGAACTGCGCGACGAAGCCGACCTTCGTCCTCGCGAAATTCAAGAGTTCATTGGTCAATCTGACCTCGTCGCGCACCTGCGCATCATGCTGACGGCCGCCAAGCAACGCGGTCAAGTGGCCGACCATGTTCTCTTCGCCGGACCTCCAGGACTTGGAAAGACCTCTCTGGCCGGCATTGTGGCGAGCGAAATGAACGTTGGGCTTCGTCTGACATCGGGACCCATTCTCACTAGGCCGGGCGACCTCGCCGCCATCTTGACCGACCTGCAGGAAGGCGACGTTCTCTTCATTGATGAGATTCACCGGCTGCCTCGCCAGGTTGAAGAGGTGCTCTACCCAGCCATGGAAGATCGTCGACTCGATGTCTTGGTCGGACGTGGTCCCTCGGCTCGTTCAATTCGCCTCGAGCTACCGGCCTTCACGCTGGTGGGAGCCACGACACGGACCGGTCTGGTGGCGAGCCCGCTTCGCGACCGATTTGGTTTCGTTGGCCGACTCGATCTCTACAACGACGACGACCTGTCAGCGATTGTCACTCGATCGGCGCGCCTGCTCTCGTATGAAGCGGACGACGAGGGTGCCCGAGAGATTGCCCGCCGGAGTCGCGGCACGCCCCGTATCGCGAACCGACTACTGCGTCGCGTCCGTGACGTCGCCCAGATCGAAGGGGCCGGACGTATTTCGCACGCCATTGCCCAACGGGCCTTGACGCAGTTCGGCATTGATGAGCGAGGTCTCGACAAGGTTGACAGGGCACTGCTCGGCTATCTCTGCACGCAAAGCGACGGCCGTCCCGTTGGCCTCGTCACTCTGGCCCAAGTTGTGGGCGAAGAGAGTCACACCATCGAAGAGGCCTATGAGCCGTATCTCATTCGCGAGGGCCTCATCGCCCGAACACCGCGAGGCCGTATTGCTACTGACGCAGCATTTGCCCACCTCGGGCTTAAGCGGCCCGGCGGTGGCCTCCTCTGAATTAATTGTCCAAGCGACTAGGGTTTTCCCGTTCAGTACCGGAGGCATAATGCTCACACTTCTCGCAGCGGCAACAAAGGCAACCCCCAAACAGGGGAGCTGGGTTCCCTCAATGGTCATGGCGCTGGCCTTCTTCGGCGTTTACTGGTTCTACCTACGTCCCCGTAACAAGAAGCTGCGCGAACAGCGCACCCAGGGCCGTCAGTTTGAAATTGGCGATGAAATTCAGACCATCGGTGGCCTTATCGCCACCGTGACGGGCATTGACGGCGATGTCGTAACCGTTAAGACGGCCGGAGGCCAGGCCCTGGAGTTCACCAAGCGCGCCATTGGCGGCAAGTTCGTTCGTCCGAGCGCCGAGCCCGAGGCTCCGGCTGCTGAAGAGACCACGGAGCAGTAATGGCCGCCGGTCCCGCATCGAAGCGTTCGCTCATCGTCGCTCTTTGTGCGACGCTGCTCTTGTCCTTTGGCTCGTTGATTCTGACGGTCTCTCTCGGCTGGGCCCCCAAGCTGGGGCTTGACCTCGACGGTGGCCTCTCGGTCGTTTACAAGCCAACCACCCAGGCCAGCAAGGCCGACCTTCAGCAGGTCGTCACGATTCTCTCGAACCGCATCAATGGTCTCGGTGTTTCGGGTGCGTCGGTCAACCTCCAAGGCACCAACATCGCCGTGAGCGTTCCCGGTGCCAAGAATGCCCGCGAGATTCTGAGCAGTATCGGTCAGACGGCCCAGCTCCTTTTCCGTCCCGTGCTCTGCGAAGTCAACACTCCGTCCGCCTTCTCCCACTTGACGTCCGAGCCGCTCCCGGCCTGTGGCGCCCAGTACACGATGTCGGCCGCCAATTTGGGCGTAACGCCTAACGCGCAGTCGGTTAACGGGTACACGATGAACCCCATCGCACCGGATCCGGCGCTGACCCCGTACCCATCGACCCTGTCGCAAAACGACGACCCCAACAAGAGCGTCCTCTTGCCGACGTTGTCGAATCCCGGCCAGCGCTACTTGCTCGGACCGGCCCAGTTGACCGGAACAGCCCTGAAGGGTGCCGTGGCTCAGCAGGACCAGGCCGGCGCTTGGATTGTTAGCTACAGCCTGACTTCCGACGGCTCGGCAGCCTGGGACACCGTTGCCTCACGCAACTTCCACGCCCTGGTCGCCATTGAGCTTGACGGTGTCGTTCAGTCGGCCCCCATCATTCAGCCCACCGAGTCTTCGCCGGCGTCGTTCGGTGGTAGTGGCCAGATCTCTGGTTCATTCACTGAAGCCTCGGCCAAGAGCTTGGCCATCGCTATGCAGTTCGGTTCGCTGCCCGTGCGCCTTGAGCCGCTGACGACGCAGACTGTGTCGCCGACACTCGGACACTCAGCGCTCGTCGCTGGGCTCGGTGCCGGTTTGGCCGGTCTCATCTTGGTGCTGCTCTACACAATCATCTACTACCGAGCCCTCGGTCTCGTCATTGTGTTGGGTCTGGGCGTTAGCGCCGCTGCGCTTTACGCCATCATCTCGGCCCTCGGTCGCACCTCATTGGCGCCCAGCTTTGACCTTGCGGGTGTTACTGGCTTGATTGTCTCAATCGGTATTACCGTCGACAGTTTCATCGTGTACTTCGAACGATTAAAGGACGAAACTCGTTCCGGTCGTACGTTGCGTAGTTCGGTTGATCGTGGTTTCCGCTCCGCCTGGCGCACCGTCTTGGCCGCTGACCTCGTCAGCCTGCTTGCCGCGACGTTGCTCTACCTCATCGCAGTAGGTGCCGTTCGTGGCTTCGCATTCTTCCTTGGACTTTCGACTCTGCTCGACATCATTGTGACCTGGTACTTCACTCGTCCGCTGGTGACGTTGCTCGGTCGACGCAGTTCTGACTCCAACTCAAACTTTTCAATGGCCGCCGGTATTGGCGCTGAGGTGAACCATGACAAGTAACGACATCGCTACGAACGAAGAGGCGCGCCCAAACGCCCTAATTCGCGTTTACCGCGGTCTGACGACGATTGACTTCGTTCGTCGGACGAAGATCTACTTCGCCATCTCTACCCTCATCATCGTGGCCGGTTTGGCCTCTATTGGTGTCCGGGGACTCAACCTCGGCATTGACTTCAAGGGTGGCACGGCGTGGGAAGTAATTGCCACAAAGACGACCGTTGCTGACGTCACCAAGGCTGTAGAGGCCGCAGGCGCCAACCAGCCGACTGTGTATATCCTCGGCGGCAAGACTGTTCACGTCGAAGCTGACCTCAACGCGCTCTCGGGAGATGCGCTGACCAAGGTTGAGAACGCAGTGGCGCAGGCGCTGGCCACCATCGCGAATCGCAACATCGACCAGGTCTCGGTTTCGACAGTTGGACCGACCTGGGGCGGCTCGGTTACCCACCGAGCTCTCTTGGCCCTCATCGTCTTCTTTATTGCTGTGGTGATCTACATCAGTGCCCGATTTGAGCCCAAGATGGCGATGTCGGCCTTTGTGGCCATGGTTCACGACCTCTTGATTACGTTGGGTGTCTATTCGATTTTCGGCTTCCAAGTAACGCCAGACACCGTGATTGCCCTGTTGACCATTCTTGGTTATTCGCTCTATGACACCGTGGTTGTCTTTGACCGCGTGCGCGAAAACTCCAAGGGCATCTTGAACAATGGCAACCTGACCTATTCGGAGATGATCAATCTCTCGATGAACCAGACCCTGGCTCGTTCAATCAACACCTCGCTGGTGGCCATCATGCCGGTGCTCGCCATCTTGGTCATTGGTGCCGGCGTACTGGGAGCCACGACGTTGCGTGAATACGGTCTGGCGCTCTTTGTTGGTCTGCTGGCCGGTGCCTACTCGTCAATCTTCGTAGCGTCGCCACTGTTGGCTCTTCTGAAAGAGCGCGAACCTCGGATGATTGACTTGCGCAATCGCCTGCAGGCTAAGTCGAGCCGTACCGTGTTGAGCGCCACGAGCGCTGCCGTGTTGGCGGGTGAAAAGCCCGGCGCGTCGACGAGTAGTGGCAACTCCAAGGCCATTACCGCCAAGGCCCGTAAGCAAAAGCGTCGGTAGGCGAACGGTAGGCTGACCGTATGGTCAGCGTCGTCCAAAACCCACTGCAGGGTGAGGTTTTGGCGCCCCTGCTCGAACCGGTTCTTGAGGCCCACCTCAGCCGATTTCCGGGCTCGGACACCCTTCTGATCGAGCGGGCCTGTGCGCTGGCGATGCAGGCCCACAAGGGTCAACTTCGCCGCACGGGTGAGCCCTACGTCACCCACCCCATAGCCGTGGCGACCATCGTCGCCGAGCTCGGAATGGACGCTAAGACAATTGCCGCAGCGCTTCTACACGACGCCGTTGAAGACACTGCCGTGACCAACGAAATGGTCGCCGAAATGTTCGGTGAGGATGTGGCCGCGATTGTTGACGGCGTCACCAAACTCGACTCGTTGAACTTTGCTACCAAGCAAGAGCAGCAGGCCGCCACGATTCGCAAGATGTTCGTGGCGATGGCCCGAGACCTTCGCGTGATCATGATCAAGCTGTCCGATCGGTTGCACAACATGCGAACCCTGTCGGTAATGCCCATTGCCAAGCAGCGACTCATTGCCCAAGAGACGCTCGATATCTACGCCCCGATTGCACACCGTCTCGGTGTTCAACGCGTGAAGTCTGAACTCGAGGACCTCGCTTTTGCCACCCTCGAGCCCCGTCAGTACGCAGAAATTGAGCAGATGGTGGCCACCCGTACCCCCGAGCGCGAGGAGTACGTCCAGGTCGTCATGAACGAGCTAGTCGACAAGTTGAAACTCTTTGGTATCACGGCCGAAGTACGCGGTCGACACAAGCACCTGTGGAGCATCTACGAAAAGATGGTGGTGGAAGGTAAGGAGTTTGACTCGATCTTCGACCTCATTGGTTTGCGGGTCATTGTTGAAGAGGAGAAGGAGTGCTGGGCCGCGCTCGGTGCGATTCACGCGCTTTGGCGTCCACTCGAAAATCGATTCAAGGACTACATCAACTCGCCGAAGTTCAACCAGTATCAATCGCTCCACACCACTGTCCTCGGCCCGCGGGCCAAGGAAGTTGAGATCCAGATTCGTACCAAGGAGATGCACAACCGTGCCGAAAATGGTGTGGCCGCCCACTGGCGCTACAAGGAGAATCCGTCACCGAACGAGATTGCCTGGATGCAACGAATGGTCGAAGTCGAACAGGGGAGCGACGACTCTCTCTCGTTCCTCGAAACACTGAAACTCGATCTCATCACCGATGAGATTTACGTCTACACGCCCAAAGGTCGAATCATTGCCATTACGCAAGGCTCGACGCCGATTGACTTCGCCTACGCGGTCCACACCGAAGTGGGGCACCGGTGCATCGGGGCCAAGGTCAACAACCGACTCGTTCCACTCGATACCAAGTTGCGCAGTGCCGACGTCGTTGAAATTGTCACCGACAAGTCCGATGGCGCCGGTCCGAGTCGCGACTGGCTGAACGTCGCCGTGAGCTCTCGTGCCAAGTCCAAGATTCGTCAGTGGTTCTTGCGAGAGCGTCGCGAGGATGCCATGGAGACTGGTCGCGAAGAGCTGACTTCGGCTATTCGTCGAGCCGGCCTGCCAATATCGTCGTCGATTGCCTCCGACGCAATGGCTCGCGTCATCTCGCAGCTCAACCTGGATGACCTTGAGGCACTCCTCGTCTCGGTTGGTGAGCACCACCTTTCGGCCACGTCGGTCACCCAGCGTCTCGAACGCGAGCTCGGTGGAGGCAGTGACGAGCAGATGCCGACGTCGGTGGCCAAGGTCAGCAAGCTCCGTCGCGATACCCGCCGCTCGGCCGGCGTGTACGTCGAGGGTCTTGACGACGTGATGATCCACTTGGCTCGGTGCTGTTCACCGGTGCCGGGTGACGCAATTATGGGATTCGTTACCCAAGGGCGTGGTGTCTCGGTGCACCGTACTGACTGCTCAAACGCCGCGGCGCTGGCCTCACGACTCGGGGACCGAGTTATTGAGGTGGCCTGGGATGGTTCGGCTCAGGGCACCTACCGGGCGACGCTCAAGATTCACGCCTTTGATCGATCGCGACTGCTCTTTGACGTCAGTCGGGTCGTGGCCGAGTATCACCTCAACATCGTGTCGAGTAGCTCGACGACCTCGACCGACCGCATTGTGAAGATGACCTTTGAAGTTGAATTTGCCGACCCGTCACACCTCTCAACGTTGATCGTGGCACTGAAGAACGTAGATGGTGTCTTTGAGGCCTTCCGCGACCTTCCTGGAAGAAAGGGCTCTTCGTGAGCGAACAGCCGCAACAGTTAGTAGCGCCTATTGGAACGCACGATGTTCTGCCCGACACCTCGCGCGCTTGGGAGAGGGTCGTGGGCCTCTTTTCGACGATGGCCCACCAGTGGGGATTTGGACTGGTCCTGACCCCAGTCTTTGAGGACGTGGCCGTCTTTAACCGTGGCATCGGTGAAAAGAGTGACGTGGCTCGCAAAGAGATGTACGTCTTTGAGGACCGTGGCGGTCGCACCTATGCGCTGCGCCCCGAAGGTACGGCTTCAGTTGTTCGTGCCTTTGTCCAGCACCACCCGACCACGCCATGGAAGGCCTGGTACGTGACGCCGGCCTTCCGGTACGAGCGGCCACAAGCCGGACGTTATCGCCAGCACCACCAACTCGGTGTTGAGGTGCTCGGCACCGAAGACCCCCTCGTTGACGTTGAGGTAATAGCACTGGCGTGGCGCTTCTACGAAGCCCTAGGGCTCAAGCGGGTGTCTCTGATTATTAATTCCATGGGTCACGCCGAGTGTCGGGGCGCCTTTGTGACCCAGCTGCGTACCCACCTCGAAACCAACGAGACGTCGCTCTGCGACGAGCACGCCAAACTGTGGTCTAACAACCCGCTTCGTGTCATTGACTGCAAGAAGGATGAGTGTCGAGGCGTGATCGACGCCGGACCTTCGATTGCCGATGCTTTGTGCGAACCCTGTGCTGAACACTTCGCCGCTGTCGCCGAGGGCCTCACGGATATTGGCGTGCCGTGGGAGCGAAATACTCGTCTCGTTCGCGGTTTTGACTACTACACCCGGACGACGTTTGAGTTCGTCTCCGACGCCCTCGATGGAGCCCAGAATGCTGTCGGCGGCGGCGGGCGATACGACCAGTTGGCCCAGGACCTCGGGGGAGACCCCACGGCCGGCGTTGGTTTTGGTTCCGGTATCGAACGACTGCTTCTCGCTCTCGAAGCCGAGAGCGTCGAGGGATACCAAACGCTGTGTGATTCGAGTGTCGATGTCTTTGTGGTTGACATGACAGGCGGACTCCAGGCCCACCTGCTGTGTGACGAGCTGCGGCGAGCCGGCGTGGCCGTGGATCGGGCCTACGACGGCCGTTCCATGAAGTCCCAGCTAAAGGCCGCTGACCGTTCGGGCGCCACAGTGGCACTCCTCGTAGGTCCTCAGGAGCTCGAGGTCGGCGCCATTACGATAAGAGACTTACGGGCCACTTCCGACGGCGATCGGCAGCGTCAAATTGCGCGCCAGAACGTCGTCGAAGAGGTCCTTCGAACCATGGAAATGAGCAAAAACGCATGACGACCAACTACGAGGCCACCAGTCTGAGAGATCGACTTTGCGGGTCAGTGTCGTCTAATGACATCGGCACCACGCTCACCGTGTGTGGCTGGGTCGCCAAGCGCCGTGAGCACGGCGAACACCTCGCCTTTGTTGACCTTCGTGACCGTTCTGGCGTTCTCCAGGTCGTGGTTGATGGATCGGTGGATGTTCGCAGCGAATACGTCCTGCGCGTTACTGGCACCGTCAGTGCCCGTCCCGAGGGCACGGTCAATGACAAGCTCGGCACGGGTGCCGTGGAACTGACCAACTGTGTCGTGGAGATCCTCTCCGCCGCCGAACCGCCACCCTTCCAGCTCGACGACCGCGTTGAGATCGATGAGCAGGTGCGCCTTCGTTACCGCTACCTCGACATTCGTCGGGACCAGATGCAGCGCAACCTGCGACTCCGTGCCCGTGTGAACTCGGCGCTTCGCGCGGCCATGGACCGCCAAGGCTTCTGCGAAATTGAAACCCCAATGCTGTGGGCCCCAACACCAGAAGGTGCACGGGAATTTGTCGTACCTTCCCGCCTGCACCCGGGCGAGTTCTACGTGCTGCCTCAAAGCCCCCAGATTGCCAAGCAACTCATGATGGTCGGCGGCTTCGACCGGTACTACCAAATTGCCCGATGCATGCGCGACGAAGACCTGCGCGCTGACCGTCAGTTCGAGTTCACGCAACTTGACCTCGAGGCCAGCTTCGTGACGCAGCTCGACATTATGGAGTTTGTCTCCCAGGCCGTTCTTGACGGTGCCGAGGCTGCGACCGGCGAGCGCCCGACAACTATCGACACAATGACGTGGGCCGAGGCCTTGGACCGATTCGGTTCCGACAAGCCCGACCTGCGATTCGGCATGACGTTGCAAGACCTCTCGGACATCTTCGAAGCCACCGAAGTCAAGGCCTTCGGTGCGCCGACAGTCAAGGCAATCCGTGTGCCTGAAGGTGCCGCGTACACCCGCTCCAAGCTCGACGCCTTAACTGACCGAGCTAAGGAGCTTGGGGCCAAGGGCCTGGCCTGGTTCCGCGTGACCGAAGAAGGTCTTGATTCTCCGCTGGACCGTTTCTTGGGCGAAGCGGAGCGTTTGGCGATTCGCTCAGTCGATGACGCACAGGTCGGTGACCTGATTTTGATTGTTGCCGACGAATACGCCACGGCTTGCAAGATTCTCGGAACGTTGCGCATCGAGATTGGCGCTCCGCCGGTCTCGCAGGGCCCTCACCGTTTCTTGTGGGTTACTGACTTTCCAATGTTTGAGGGTCTAGACGAAGACGGAAACCCCATCGCGGCCCACCACCCCTTCACGATGCCCAACGTGGACGACCTCCACCTGCTCGAGACGGACCCTCTCGCGGTGCGCGCCCAGGCCTATGACCTCGTGCTCAACGGGTGGGAACTCGGCAGTGGCTCGGTGCGAATTCACCGGGCTGACTTCCAATCCCGCGTCTTTAGCGCTCTGGGAATCAGTCTCGAAGAGGCCGAGAACCGCTTTGGCTTCTTGCTCGGTGCCTTCCGCTACGGCGCGCCGCCGCACGCTGGCTTTGCCGTCGGTATTGACCGCTTGGTGGCCATCTTTGCCGGCGAGGAGAACATCCGCGAAGTCATTGCCTTCCCAAAGACGCAGTCGGGTACCGACTTGATGACCGGAGCTCCCAAGGAGATCACCGAGCGTCAGGTTCGCGACCTTCGTATCCGCATCGCGCCAAAGGTGTAAGTACGTCACTCTTTGACGCTGGCTTCGAAGAACGGCTCCGCCGATCCGCCCCGTTGGCCGAGACGCTGCGACCACGCTCGCTCGAGGACGTGGTGGGCCAGGACCATCTCGTTGGACCCGAGGGACCACTGCGCCGCCTCGCCGAATCGCAGTCGCTCAAGTCACTTATTCTCTGGGGTCCGGCCGGTACCGGCAAGACGACTCTGGCCCGGCTCGTGGCCGAACGGGCGGGTCTGCATTTTGTGACGCTCTCGGCGGTTTCGAGTGGGGTGAAGGACGTTCGCGAAGTGCTCGAGCAGTCCCGACAGCGGTTGGCCGAGCACGGCGTGCGCACCTGTTTGTTTATTGACGAGGTACACCGCTTCAACAAGTCTCAGCAGGACCTCTTGCTCCCGGTCACCGAGAGTGGCGAGATAGTCCTCATTGGGGCGACTACCGAGAATCCTCACTTTGAAGTGAATGCCGCACTGCTCAGTCGCACCACGTTGTGGCGACTCCAGCCGCACACCAAAGAGAGCCTGGGCGAACTCGTCCGCCGAGGACTCGAAGCTCGCGCTGCTTCAATTGATCGAGACGCCCTCGAAGTCCTCGTGGCGTCCGCCGACGGTGACGGCCGGGGAGTCTTGACAACCCTGGATGTCGCGATTGTTTTGGCCGAAGACCACGACCGTGTTGTTACGTTGTCTGACGTGGGCCTGGCGCGCGATGGGCGGATTATTCACCAATCGGCCGACTCGCACTACGACCAAGTCAGCGCCCTCATCAAGTCGATCCGCGGAAGCGACGTCGACGCGGCTCTCTTCTGGCTCGTCACCCTGCTGGAGGCCGGTGAATCGGCCCGTTTCTTAGCCCGTCGCCTGGTAATTCTGGCGAGTGAGGACATTGGTCTGGCCGACGGCTCCGCACTCCTCATCGCCGAGGCCGCAGCCCGGGCCGTGGAGTTCGTGGGGCTTCCAGAGGCCCGTCTCACGCTCGCTCACGCCACTATTCGCCTCGCCCTCAGCCCGAAGAGCAACTCAGTGACCGACGCGCTCGGCCGCGTCACGGCCGCCATTCGATCCGGCGCCTCATCAGTTGTGCCGGCCCACCTACGAGACGCTCATTACGCCAGTGCGAATCAACTCGGCCACGGAACGAACTACGCCTACCC